>CADBQR010000103.1 GCA_902796945.1 uncultured Acidaminococcus sp. | reverse complement strand
TCGGGGAAAAGCTCCCTGTCTCTACGACACGGCCGGATACCATTTATGGGGTCACCTTCGTCGTCATTCCTCCTGAACATCCCCTGGTCGCCAAGCTGCTGAAGGACAATCCGAAGAAGGCCGAGCTGGAAGCGTTCTGTGACAAGGTGCGGAATACCTCCGACATTGAAAGAACGTCCAGTGAATCGGAAAAACTCGGTATGTACACCGGCGTGGACTGTGTCCATCCGCTGACGGGCCATAAAGTCCAGATCTGGATCACCAACTACGTCCTGTACGATTATGGTACCGGCGCCGTCATGGGCGTTCCGAGCGGTGACCATCGTGACTGGATGTTTGCCACGAAATATGGCATCAAGAAGATCCTGACCCTGCAGCCGAAGGATAAGGAACTGAAACTGGAAGAAATGACCGACGCCTATACGGAAAAGGATGGCGTCCTCGTCAATTCCGCCCAGTTCACGGGCATGGAAATGCACAAGGCCATGGGTGCCATCATGGATTACATGGAAGAAAAGGGCCTTGGCAAGCGCCGTGTCAACTATCGTCTGCGTGACTGGCTGATCAGCCGTCAGCGGTACTGGGGCGCCCCGATTCCCGTCATTTACTGCCCGCACTGCGGCGAAGTGCTCGTCCCGGAAAAGGACCTGCCCGTCATGCTGCCGACGGATGTGAAGTTTACGGCCGGTGCCAGCTCCCCCCTTGCCACGAGTGAAAGCTTTGTCCACTGCAAGTGCCCGAAGTGCGGTGCCGACGCTACGCGTGAACTGGATACGATGGATACCTTCATCTGCTCCTCCTGGTATTACATGCGCTATACGGATCCCCATAATGACAAGGCGCCGTTCAGCCATGAAGCCGTGGATAAATGGATGCCCGTCGACCAGTACATCGGCGGGATCGAACACGCCATTCTGCACCTTCTTTATTCCCGTTTCTTCGTCAAGGTGCTGCGGGATGCCGGTCTTGTCAAATGCGATGAACCGTTTACGAACCTCCTGACCCAGGGCATGGTCATCAAGGACGGCGCCAAGATGAGCAAGTCCATCGGCAACGTCGTTTCCCCGGAAGAAATCATCGGGAAATATGGCGCTGATACGGCCCGCCTCTTCATTATGTTTGCCGCCCCGGTCGAGCGGGAACTGGAATGGAGCGATCAAGGCGTGGAAGGGTCCTTCCGTTTCCTGAGCCGTGTATGGCGTATTGTTTACCATTTCCAGGATGTCCTTGCCAGGAAGGTCACCTCCTATGACCCGGCCACGCTGGACGAACAGGGCCGGGAGATGCGCCATGTCCTGCACAGCAGTATCAAGAAGATTACCGAGGATATCGATAAGCGCTTCAATTTCAATACGGCCATCAGTACGATGATGGAGCTTGTCAACGCGCTGTACCTGTACAGTGAAAAGGACAAGGACAACATCAATGACGGCCTGATCTATGAAACGATTTCCAAGCTGCTCCTTGTGATGGCCCCGTTTGTGCCGCACATCACGGAAGAACTCTGGCACGGCGTCATCGATTCCGATCCGAATAAGAGCATCCATCATGAACCGTGGCCGACCTATGACCCGGAAGCCGTCAAGGTGGCGGAAGCCGAGGTCCTGGTCCAGGTCAACGGCAAGCCAAGGGCCCGCATGATGGTTTCGACGGAACTGTCCAAGGACGAACTGGGTAAGGTAGCCCTTGAGCAGGAAGCCGTAAAGGCTGCCATCGGTGCCGGCAAGGTCGTAAAGGTCATTGCCGTACCGGGCCGCCTCGTCAATATCGTCGTCAGAAAATAAGTCATACTGAAAAACTGAATATGGAGCTGCCTCATTTTCGTACTCTCTGATCCACTATTTATCGCAATTGAAATCCGTTTAGCACATGAATCTGGTTCAAACGGCTTTGTTACTTGCCCAAAAGGCAGGTCTTCTTCCGGATAAAGGGAGAGGACCTGCCTTTTCTGTATAAGGAGAATCCCATGGAACAATGGCAAAAAAGGAAGTGGCTCGTGATTTTATCCATTGCCGCCCTGTGCGCGGCCTGCAGCCTTTATCTGACCCCTCCCCGGGATACGGCGCCGGCCGTCATGAAGGAACGGGACCGGCTGGAAGAACAGGTGCAGCAAAAAAGAAAAAATACCATCCGGGTCTATGTCAGTGGGGCGGTCAATGCCCCGGGGCTCTATGACCTGCCGCCGGGACTGCGTTTCCAGGATGCCATCCATAAGGCCGGGGGCATGACGGAGGATGCGGATGCCTGCCGGGTCAACCTGGCGAAGAAATGCCGGGATGGCAGCCATATCAATGTGCCTTACCTGAAACGGAAGGACAGAAGGAAGGCAATCGCTCCGCCCATGCAGAACGGTGCTGTGCCCGAAAGGAGCCAGGAGGCGCCGCCTTCCGGCTGGTCCCCGGCTCCCGGCGCCCGTGTCAATCTCAATACCGCCGATGCCGCCCAGCTGCAGACCCTTCCCGGCGTGGGTCCCGCCATGGCCCGCCGCATCATCGAATATCGCGGCACCCATCCTTTTACCAAAGTGGAAGACCTGCTTCAGGTCAAAGGAATCGGTCCTGCCAAGCTTCAGAAGATTGCCGGTAAAGCGGAGGTGTGACATGACGGAGATGTTCCTTGCCGGCACGGCTTTCAGTTTTGGTATCTATGCGGGAATCCATCATCGGGTCCCGCTTCTTTTTTGGCCGCTCCTGGCAGTGCTTTTGGCTGCGGCGGCGGTTATCCTCATGGTCCGGAAGGAACGGGTATCCCGTTTTCCGGGGATCCTGGTGCTGGGCTGCTGCTTTTTACTGGGCGGCTGGGCCGGAGCCGTACGCCCCCGGGCCAGTGATGTCATGGAACCGTACTTTCACACGCCCGTCACCTGTACCGGGCGGATGGTACCTGGTTCCTGTCGGAAACGGAACGGGCAGGCTTCCTTTTTGCTGGAACAGGATCACCGCGTAAGGATCCGGGTCCTGCTCCGGGGAGATGGTGCGCTTCCTTCCCAGGGTGTCTTTTCTGTCCGGGGAATCCCGCAACCCATAGAGGGATTCTATAATCCCGGTGTGCCCCTGGAGGAAGAACGGGCAGCCGCGCAGCGTATCGGGGCGGTCATGCGCATCCTTCCCGGTCAGCTCTCCTGCCTGGACGACCGGCCTGATTTTTATGACCGGGTCTGTCAATTCGGACAGCGACTGCGCCGTCCTTTGCGGGATACCGTAGCCGCTGCGGATGGAGCCCTGCTGGAAGGCATGCTTCTCGGTGGCAGCCGTGGGGTGGAGGACGCGACGGTCCGCCTTTTTTCTGCCTGCGGAATTTCCCATCTGCTTTCTGTTTCAGGCAGCCATGTGGCATTACTGTTGGGCATGTTCTTTTTTCTCAGTGAACGCTGCGGCTTTCCCCGGGTCCTTACGGCTGTCCTGGCGGCGGTCTTTCTTCTTGGCTATGCCATACTCTGCGGGCTTCGTGCCCCGGTCTGCCGGGCGGTCATCCTGGGCTGTGCGGCCGCTTTGGGTAAGGTCCTCCGGAAAAGGGCCAGCGGGGCTTCTTTTTTAGGACTTTCCGCCGCGGCGATGCTGGCCTGGCATCCCTACTGGATCCTGGATATCGGATTTCAGCTTTCTTTTGGAGCGGCGGCGGGGCTCCTGCTTCTCCGGCAGCCCCTGGCGGAACGGATCGGACGCTTCCTGCCGGAAAAACTGGCGGCAGGCCTGTCCGTTCCTTTGGCTGCCCAGGCCCTTACCTTGCCTTTATTGGTCCACCATTTCCATATCCTGTCACCTCTCAGCATCCTGGCCAACCTGGTCCTGGTCCCGCTTCTTTCACTTGCCCTTGCCGGGACCGCCGCGGCGTTGTGCTGCAGCTTTTTCTTTCCCTTTCTGGGACAGGTGCTGCTCGCCATCGTGGTCCATCTTACCGGGACCGCCCTGTGGGGCGCCGGCCTCCTGGCAGCGCTGCCCGGACGGGATTGGGCTGCCGGCCAGTTTCCCCTGGCGGCCCTCGTTTTTTATGGAAGCGTTCTCCTGCTGCTGTTTGTTCCGGGAAAAGTACTTCCCTTTTCGCCCGCTCTCCGGAAGCGGCTGCTGTCCATCACTGTTTTCGGGCTGGTGGCCAGCTGCCTTCTGCCACGCTTTGTTCCGCGGCCCTTTACGGCTTATTTTCTTGATGTGGGGCAGGGGGACTGCGCCCTCATCGTGACCCCCGAGGGGGAAAGCATCCTCATCGATGCCGGCGGCCTGGGCGGTCAGTTTGATACGGGGGAGCGCATTGTCGTCCCGGTCCTCCGCTATCTGGGCATTCAGCAGCTTGATTATCTTATCATCAGCCACGGCCACCATGATCACGCCGGAGGAGCCGCCGGTGTTGCCCGCTGGATCCCGGTCAGGGTGGTCCTCTTGCCCCGGGAAGAACCGAGTGACGATGTGGAAAGACTGCTTTCGGTCATGCGGCGCAGTCGGAGCGGAAGCATCCTTGTCATGGAAAAAGGGGCGGTGTATCCCCTGGCCAAAGGCGGCATCCGGATTGTGGAGGCACCGGAAGCCGCACTGGAAAGCGACAATGCCAACGAGAACTCGGCCATCGTCCAGGTTTGCCGTGAAAACCGCCGGCTTCTTTTTACCGGGGATGCAACGAGCGATATTGAACTGGCCGCCGCGGCCGGGCCCATTGCCAGCGATGTCCTTAAAGTGTCCCATCATGGTTCGGACACGTCATCGGAAATGACTTTTTTGCGCCGCGTTTCCCCGGCATTGGCGGTCATTTCAGCAGGCCGCCATAACCGGTTTGGCCATCCCCGCCAGGAAGTCCTGGACCGACTGTCCTGTTTGGGGATTCCCTGGGCGCGGACGGATCGGGATGGCGCTGTGAAAGTCATTCTAGACGATAATAGTTCTTCGTGGTATATTAATGATTACCGTTATCGGGAAAGTCGTTTTTAGGAGTGATGCAGGTGAACGTAACAGCAGACCGTTTCCTGGAACAGCTGCACCGGACCGCATCGTGTCCCCATCTTGTCATTGCCGGTGGTACGGAGGAATACTACAGGAAAGCCATTGCGGAAGCGTTGAAGAAAAAGATCAATGCGGAATTCCCGGAAGAGGAACTGAATGGTTCCGCTTTTCAGGACAGGTTCAGCCTTGTCGATTTAAGGGAAGCCATCAATTCCCAATCCTTTTTTGGCGGGCTGAACTGGGTCATTGTAGAAAATCCCCAGTTTCTGGCAAAAGATAAGAAAAGTGCAGATAAAACCAGGAACAAAACAGCAAAAAAAGGCCGCGGGGGCCAAACGCTGTCACCGGACCAGGAATTTTTGGAAATCCTCAGCCACATCCCTGAAAACGCTTATGTACTCTGCTTATTGGATGAAGTCGATAAACGGACGGCTTTCTTTAAAGCCATCAGCAAACTGGGACCTTATGTTGAATGTGAACCCTTACGCTGGTACCAGACCAAACAGCTGGATGGCTGGCTGGAAGCACAGGCTGCTTCCTACGGAGCCCGCTTTGATGCCGGTGCCAAGGCATTGATCGGGGAATATGTCTCGGCTTCTGATGAAATTCCCTTGCTGCTGCTGAGACAGGAAATCCGAAAGATCGCGCTTTATTCGGGCAGGCGGAAAATCTGGAACGCGGAAGACGTGCGGCAAATGTTTTCCCAGCTGCCCCAGGTCTCCACGTATGCCCTGGGCAGGGCGATTGAGGAACGCAGCCTGACACAGGCCCTGGAATTGCTGTCAGCTGAAAAAAAGGAAGGCGATAAGCGCTTCCCGCTCATGCTTTATGTCGTGACCAATGAAGTACGAACCCTTACACAGGTCAAGGCCATGATGGCAAGAGGCGATCGCCAGGAAGCGATTGCTGCGGGCTTGCGGAAAAATCCCTTTATCGTCAGGAATATCATGGCCAGCAGTCGTCATTTTTCCACATCCCGGCTGCAGGAATCCCTGGTGGCCCTGGCCGCGTTGGGCATGGACTCCCGTAACGGAGGCAGGACCTGGTCCCGCCTCGAAGAAATCGTAGTAAAGCTGTTGACAGAAGGTTGATTCCAGGAGGATGCAAAAGTGATGACAATTTCGCTGAACTCATATCAGACAATGGCCGTCGGCATTTTTCTCTATTACCTCGGTAAGTATCTGAAATCCCATATCAGGGCTTTGCGAACGTACTGTATCCCCAACCCGGTCATTGGCGGAATCATGTTTGCCCTGCTGAACCTGGCACTCCACGAAAGTGGCATTGGCGCCATCAAGCTCGACACGGTCCAGCAGAGTTTCTTCATGAATATGTTCTTTACCAGCGTTGGGTTTACAGCCAGTATTGCCCTGCTCAAAAAAGGCAGTCTCGACGTACTGATCCTGACCGTGGTATGCGCTGTCCTGATTTTCTGTCAGGATGCCATCGGCGTCGGTCTGGCCAAAGTATTCGGCCTGCATCCGCTGCTGGGTCTCTGTGCCGGTTCCATTCCCCTGGTCGGCGGCCACGGTACGTCCGGTGCGTTTGGACCCTTGTTTGAATCGATGGGTGTTTCCCGCGCCAGTACGGTGGCAATCGCCATGGCCACGTTTGGGCTGATCGCGGGATCCCTCATGGGCGGACCGGTGGCCCACCGCCTTATTGAAAAATATCATCTCCACAGCCATGAAGATCATGTGCGGGCGGAGGACCAGGCTTCCAGCATGGAAGAAAAGGCCATCATTCCCATGGTGCCGGAAAACTTCATGCTGGCAAACGGGGAAATCCTGCTTTCCATGGGCCTCGGTACCATTTTGGCTGCCTGGTTCAAGCAGCTGGGACTCGTTTTTCCCGGGTACATCAGTTCCATGTGCATTGCTGCCATCATTCGTAATCTTTCCGATGTAAAGAGTACCATCCGGGTCCCGATTCCGGAAATCCAGACCGTAGGGGATGTCAGCCTGAACGTTTTCCTTTCCATGGCCCTTATGAGTCTCCGGATCTGGGAACTTTTCGACATTGCCGGCGCGCTTTCCATGATTGCCGTCGGGCAGATTATACTCATGGCCTTCTTTTCCTATTTTGTGGTGTTCAAGGCAATGGGAAAGACGTACGATGCGGCTGTTGAAGCCGCGGCTGTCTGCGGTTTCGGCATGGGCGCCACGCCGAATGCCATGGCCAACATGAGTGCCGTCACGGCCATCCACGGGCCATCCACGCGGGCCTTCTTCTGCGTGCCGCTGGTAGGCGCCATGTTCATCGATTTCGTCAATTCCATGATCATCATGGTCTTTGTCAATGTATTTAAGTAAAGACCCTGACGCACGAAAAAAGCCGCTGCCTTTCAAAAGGCAGTGGCTTTTGTCATTCAGGCATTCTTTTCAGGGCCCGTTTCCTGTGGCAGGACCAGTTCGGGCTGCGTAAAGCCCCGGCCGAAGACATCATTTGCATCCTGGACCATGACGAAGGCCGTGGGATCGGTTTCCTCAATGATTTTCAGTAATTTGCCCAGCTGGGTGATCTTTACGACGACGAGGAGCACCTTCATGTCCTGACGGGTATAGCCGCCCTGCCCATAAAGCACGGTAATGCCCCGGTTGACCTCCTTCATGACGCGGGAGGCGATGCGGTCCGGTTCCCGGCTCATGATCGTGACACTCTTTTTATAATCGAAACCGACCATTCCGACGTTGGTGGCCTTGAAGCAGATGAAGAAAATGACCATGCTGTAGAGGACCGGCTCCAGTCCGATGAAATAGACCGCGGCAGCCACCACGATGGCGTTGAAGACGAAACTGGTCGTGCTGATGCTGATGTTATAGTACTTCTTGGCAATGAACCCAAGGATATCGACGCCGCCCGTCGAACCTTCCACACGGTAAACCAGCGCGGAGCCGATGCCCTCCATGACGCCCCCGGCGATACAGGCCAGAAGCGGATTGGAAACATAGGTCGCGGAGGCCAGGAAGGCCGTGGCGTCCATCATGACGGAAAAGAGCACCGTCCCGATGAGGCTGTCGATGAGGAAGCGGCGGCTCATGAACTTATAGGCCATGAAGAAGAGGGGAATATTGAGAATGAAGCTGGTAATGCCGGCCGGCCAACCCAGGATATAGTAGAAAATAAGGGCCAATCCGGAAATCCCGCCGGACAGGAACTGGAAGGGAACGAAGAAACAGTTGATGGAAAGGGCCATTAGCAGGCAGCCCAGGGCGAGGATCAGGTACTTGATGAAATTTTTTTTCATAGCGGGGTTTCACCTTCTTTTTTGTTTTTTCTCATTCTACCATGTTTCAATGTACTTTGACAGATGGACATTTTTAATTAGAACGATTAAGGAATTTTTTCGATGAATTGTTCACTTTTCTCTTGTGTTTGCCTGCGTTTCAATGTAAAATGAATACAGAATACAAAAAGGTGGAAGAGGATATGAAAGAACTTGCCCCCGGAAAGATCAATCTGGCACTGCATGTCATGAAGCGGCGTGACGACGGGTATCACGATGTTGACATGGTGATGCAGAGTATTTCCCTTGCGGACATTCTGACCCTGGAAAAAGCCCCTGCCTTTACCCTGACCACGGACGATGCATCCCTTCCCTGTGACCAGGGAAACCTGGCGTATCGGGCGGCAATGGTTTTCCGGGAAAAAACAGGCATCGAGCCCTGTGTCCATCTTCACATTACAAAACGGATCTTTATGGCGGCCGGACTGGCAGGCGGGAGTGCTGATGCGGCCGGGGTCCTGCGCGGACTCAACCGTTTTTATGACAGTCCCCTGTGCCGGGAAGAGCTGGAACAGGCTGCGGCGGAAATAGGCAGCGATGTTCCGTTTTGCATTGCCGGCGGCACGCAGCGGGCGGTCGGACGAGGGGAAATGATGAAAGTCCTGCCGGCGGCACCCAGGCTCTGGATGGTTCTTATCAAACCTTCCGAATTGGGGGTATCCACGGCGTGGGTCTACCACGAACTGGACGCGCTGCCGAAAAGGCATGAAACGGATACGGAGGCCTGCGTGGCTGCCCTGTACGCCCATGATCGCAAGGCGCTTCTATTGTCAATGGACAACGACCTGGAAGCGGTGACCCTTGCCCGGTATGCAGTATTGGGGAAGATGAAGGACGCACTGCTCGTCCATGGGGCGGAAAAAGCCCTTATGAGCGGCAGTGGGCCGACTTTGTTCGGCCTGGTTCCTGACGAAAATGCGGCCAACAGGCTGGCGCAGACATTGCGGGGATTGTATCCGACGGCACAAATCGAGACAGCCTGTACGGAGGAGGAGTATTATGGTTAAACATTTGAGGCAGATACCATTGGACACGTATAAGCCTCTTCGGGATGTAGTCATTGAAAACATCCGGGATGCCATCCTGAACGGGGATTTTCCTGCGGGTATGCGCCTGACGGAATTGCAGCTGGCCGATGAGATGGGCGTCAGCCGGACCCCGATCCGGGAAGCCATTCGCAACCTGGAGCAGGAAGGGCTGGTCGTCATGATTCCGCGGAGAGGCGCTTACGTCGCCGATATTTCCATCAAGGACATCAACGAGGTCTATGAGATCCGGACGGCCCTGGAAGCCCTGGCGGCGGGGCTGGCTGCCGAGCGCATTGAGGATGCGGAAATCGAGGAAATGGACAAATACCTCATTGCGACCCGCAATTATGTCAATAAACTGGACTATCCAAAGATCGTCGAGATGGATTCGGCCTTCCATGATGTCATTTATAAGGCAAGCCGGAACAAGCGCTGCATGAATATCATCAGCACCCTGCGGCAGCAGCTGACCAGCATCCGCGAACGTTCCATGCCGTACCCGGGACGCCTGGATGAGATGCTCCTGGAGCACCGGGCCATTGTCGATGCCATTGCCCAGCGGGATGTGGAAAAGGCCCAGCGGGCTGTACGGACCCACCTGGAAAATGCGGAACGGACGCTGCTTCGTGTCATTGAAGAGCAGCACCTGGTTCCGGCAAAATCAAAGTAACAAGGCAGCATAGCAGAAAGAGGGATATTCATGGCTAGAGTAAAACGCTTGGAACGGATTGTGGCCCTCACAAAGGAGCTGACGGATAAACCTTTCCAGCTCTTTCCGTTTTCCTATTTTTGTGAGAAATTTACTGTTGCAAAATCAACCTTGAGTGAAGATGTGCAGACCGTGCGCAATGGGCTGGCGGCCTATGACCTGGGAATCATCGAGACCGTGGCCGGTGCCAGCGGCGGGGTCCGCTTTATCCCGTATCATACGGCCAAATCGGATAACCAGTTCCTCAGTGACCTGGCCAAGCGGCTGAATTCACCGGAGCGGGTACTGCCGGGCGGCATGATTTATATGAACGACCTGATCCTGAACCCGCAGATCGTATCCCGCCTGGGTGAAATCATCATGCAGCGCAGCCTGGAACTGAAGCCGGAATATGTCATGACGGTGGAAACCAAGGGAATTCCCCTGGCCCTGTCTGCCGCCAAGGCCTTCAATATTCCGATGGTCATGGCCCGCAAGGAAGCGCGGATCACGGAGGGACCGGCGGTAAGCATCAGCTACCTCAGCGGTTCCACCAAGAAGATCCAGTCCATGTCGCTGCCGAAGAAGGCCCTGCCGCCCAAGGCAAGGGTCCTTGTCATCGACGACTTCATGCGTGCCGGCGGGACGGCCAACGGCCTTTGTGAACTGGCAGAGGAAGTGGGAGCCGAAGTGGTCGGCGTCTACCTCTTTATTGCCAGCAAGGAACCGGCCAAGAAACTGGTCAAGGAGTATGCGTCCCTGTTGACGCTCCGCGGCGTGGACGAAGTGACTAAGGCCGTGGATATGGTCCCTGAGCTGCTTTGAAACCAGTCATAACGGTCCTTTCCCAGGGAAAGGGCCGTTCCTTCGGGAACCCTGGACTGACAGACGAATGAGCTGCCTGACTTTGTCAATCCATGGTTTCCATAAGTTTCCATATGGAAGCCATGATCGCTGAGGCGGCCGGTGGCCATGACCGAGCAGAGGGCCATGGAATGTGCCCCGGGCTTTTGACCGGAAGGGAATAAGGCACGGAACCAACGGCGGGCTGAAGAAATCGTGACTTCCCTGTAACCATGACAGCACTTTTATCCACTCCCATTCGCAGCCAATTTAAGGAGGATCCATTCATGAACGAAGCAAGTGTAACGCTGAAAAATGTGGAAGAAGCAAAAGCAAGACTGACGGGCCTGGTTCATCTGACCCCATTGGAAAGCAGCCATACGGTCAGCCGGATCTCTGAACGCGAGGTATTCCTGAAACTGGAAAACCTGCAGCGCACAGGGTCATTCAAGATCCGCGGGGCATCCAACTGCATCATGACCCTGAGCCCGGAACAGAAAAAACGCGGCATCATCGCCGCTTCAGCCGGCAATCATGCCCAGGGGGTGGCCCTGGGCGGGACCATGGCCGGCATTCGTTCGACGGTTGTCATGCCGGTCGCAGCACCCCTTGCCAAGGTCCAGGCCACAAAGGACTATGGCGCGAATGTGGTCCTTCATGGCAGGAATTTTGATGAATCCCTTGCCAAGGCCATGGAAATCCAGCAGGAGACCGGCGCCTACTTTGTCCATCCTTATGATGATCCCATGGTCATTGCCGGCCAGGGGACGGTAGGGCTGGAAATCCTGGAGCAGTGTCCCGATATTGAAAACATCGTCGTCCCTGCCGGCGGCGGCGGACTCCTCTCCGGCATTGCCACGGCCGTAAAGAACAAGGCTCCCCATGTAAAGGTTTACGGGGTGCAGAGCGAAAAGGCCCCGGCTATCTACCTGAGCAAGAAGCAAGGCCACTGGGTCAGCCATCCCTCCGGCAAGACCATTGCCGATGGCTGCGCTGTCGGGGTCCCCGGGAAGCTGACCTGGTCGCTGATTGACCATTACGTGGATGATATGCTCCTGGTCAATGAGGAGGATATTGCGGCTGCCATGCTGCTGCTGCTCGAACGGGGCAAGCTGGTCATGGAAGGCGCCGGTGCCATGCCGGTTGCCGCTGCGCTGCAGCACCTTGTTCCCACCCCCGGCAAGACCGCCCTGGTGGTCAGCGGCGGCAACATTGACGTCAATACCGTATCCCGGATTATTGAAACGGGCTTGATGAGAACGGGAAGACGTGTTAAACTCGAAACCCGGATGGCCGACCGTCCCGGTGAGCTGGTCAAGTTCATCAGCCACCTGGAAAAGATGCAGGCCAATATCCTGTCCATTTCCCATGAGCGTGTGGACCGCAGTCTGCCCCTGGGCGAAACCATCGTCGAGGTCGTCCTGGAAACCAAGAACGCGGCCCATGTCAATGAAATCGATGAGGAACTGCGTCGGGCCGGTTATAAAATCGAAATCAAATAAGCAGGTAAAACAGGAGGCTACAGATTATGTCAGAATTTGCTGCAATTATCCTGGCAGCAGGCAAGGGAACGCGGATGAAATCCAGGCTCCCGAAGGTACTTCATAAGCTTTCCGGCAAGCCGATGCTGGAGCATGTGCTGGATGCGGCGGATGAAGCCGGCGTCGATGATGAAATCGTCATTGTCGGATTCGGATCGGAAAAAGTGACGGAATTTTTGGGAACCCGCGCCCGCGTCGCCATCCAGAAGGAACAGCTGGGAACCGGCCATGCCGTACTCCAGGCACGGGACCTGCTGAAGGGCGAAAAGGGAACTGCCATGATTCTGTGCGGCGATACGCCGCTTCTGGAAGGCTCCGAACTGAAAAAATTCTACGAAACCCATAAGGAGAGCGGTGCCGGTGTCAGCGTGCTGACGGCTGATGCGCCCAATCCCTTCGGCTATGGCCGTATTCTCCGTGATACGGTGGGACGGGTCACGGGCATCGTGGAGGAAAAGGATGCAACGGAAGAACAGCGCCGCATTCACGAAATCAATACGGGCATCTATTGCGTGGAAATGCCGCTGCTCTTTGAATTGCTGGAAAACCTCTCCAACGACAATGCCCAGGGTGAATACTACCTGACGGATATCCTGACGGAGTGCCTGAAACGAGGCCGTGACGTGTGCGGCATCAAGACCCGGGACTTTGATATGGTCATGGGGATCAATTCACGCCGCCAGCTGGCAGAAGCCCAGCGGGTCATGAATGCCCGCATTGTCGGGCGGCTGATGGATGCAGGCGTTACCGTCATGGACCCGGCCTCCACCTTTGTGGAAAAAGGCGTCAGGGTAGGGCAGGACACGATCCTGTATCCGTTCACCTGGCTGGAAGGGGAGACGGTCATCGGCAGCGACTGCGTCATTGGCCCGCAGGTCCGTTTTACGAATGTAACCGTTGGCGATGCCACGGAAATCCAGTTTGCCTATGCCCATGACTGCCGTGTGGGCAGTGGTGTGAAGATGGGCCCCTATGACCATCTGCGGCCTGACACGGTCATTGGCGACAAGGTGAAAATCGGCAACTTTGTTGAGGTCAAGAATTCCAATGTCGGCACGGGGACCAAACTGCCCCACCTGCAGTATATCGGTGACAGCGATGTGGGAAGCGGCGTCAATATGGGCTGCGGGACCATTACGGTCAACTACGACGGCAACGCCAAGCACCGTACGACCATTGAGGATGATGCCTTTGTCGGGTGCAACAGCAACCTGGTGGCACCCGTTACCATTGGCAGAGGCAGCTACGTCGCTGCCGGCTCCACCATCACCAAGAACGTCCCTGCGGACTCGCTGGCCGTAGCCCGGGGCAAGCAGGTGAATATCGAGGGATGGGCCAAAAAGCATCGCCAAAAATAAGGTTGTCATCGCGTGCTTTGAGTTGTATACTTTTACTATTGGAAATTGAAAGGTAAAACTTTTTAAGAATTTTGGGGGTAGAAGAATGTTGGGTAATAAGACAGGCGAAGACATGAAGATTTTCTCCGGTAACGCCAACCCGGACCTGGCTCGTGAAATTGCTGCTTACCTCGGAACGCAGGTAGGTGACGCCGTTATCAACCGCTTCAACAACGGCGAAGTACAGGTCATGATCAACGAAAGCGTTCGCGGTAAGGATGTATTTGTTATCCAACCCACCTGCGGTCCCAGTGTCAATGACAATGTCATGGAACTGCTCATTATGTGCGATGCCTTCAAAAGAGCCAGTGCCAGACACATTACCGCCGTTGTGCCTTTCTATGGGTATGCCCGTCAGGACCGCAAGGCCCGCGGCCGTGAACCGATTACGGCAAAATTGATGGCCGACCTGATGACGGTTGCCGGTATTACCCGTCTGGTAACGATTGACCTGCACGCTGCACAGATCCAGGGCTTCTTTGATATTCCCGTTGACCATATGCCCGGCGGCCCCATCCTGGCCGATTACATCAAGGAAAAGGGCTTCAATCCGGAAGATATGATTGTCGTATCCCCCGACCTGGGCGGAGTAAGCCGTGCCCGGAAGATCGCCACCCGCCTGAACTGCGGCATTGCCATCATTGATAAGCGCCGTCCCGAACCGGGTGTGGCGGAAGTCATGAACCTCATCGGTGACGTAAAGGACAAGATTGCCATCATGGTGGATGATATTGTCGATACGGCAGGTTCCCTGACCGAAGGGGCCAAGGCACTGGAAAAATTCGGTGCCAGGGAAATCTATGCCTGCTGCACGCACCCCATCCTGACGGATCCAGCCCTGAGCCGCATTGCCCAGTCCAGCATCAAGGAACTGATCGTTACGAATACCATTCCCCTGCCTCCCAATAAGAAGCACCCGAAGATCACGCAGCTGTCCGTTGCCCCGATCCTGGCGGAAACGATCCTGCGCATCTACAACCAGCTGTCCATCAGCCAGCTGTTTGAGGAATAACTGAACATGCATTGCCGGGGTGTCGCCGATGCGGCACCCCTTTTGTTTGGAATTTCAAAGGAGAATCAATGTGAAACTGATTGTAGGGTTAGGCAATATTGGCCCGGAATATGCCGGTACACGCCATAATATCGGCTTTATGGTGGCTGATGAACTGGCACGGCGGTGGAATGCCTCGGAAGCGTGGAAAAAGGCGGATAACGCTTACTACCTGGAGAAGCGTGTCCCGGAAAAGATCATCCTCATCAAACCGACGACCTATATGAATCTCAGCGGTGCCGCCGTCCATGATTTTGCCGGTTTCTACCATCTCCAGCCGGAAGAAGTGCTGGTGATCCAGGACGATATGGACCTTCCCGTGGGAACCCTGCGGATCCGCAAAAAAGGGACTTCCGGCGGCCATAATGGCCTGAAATCCATTGAACGTGCCCTGGGAAGCCAGGAATACCCGCGGATCAAAGTGGGGATCGGGCATCCGGCCCATGAAGAAAAAGCGGTCATTTCCCACGTACTGCACCGTTTTGACGGGCAGGACCGGGAAACCGTCGAACGGCTTGTCCAAAAGGCAGCTGACGCGGTCGAAGACTGGATGCAGGGCGTTTCCGTCAACGAAATGGCGTCCCGCTACAACGTGAAGCCGCCGAAAAAGAAAGCGGAGCCGGCTCCCGACGAAGCGGGGGAGAAGGACCTGGAAAAGTAACTGGAGCCTGCCCTGCAGGCCACAGCCCGCGGCTGGCCGGTGCCACCTGCCGGACGCGGCAGGCGATTTTCTTTCCCTCCGTCGATGCGGCATGGCAAATAAGGCTTCCCGGACCATGAAAAAGGGGCGGTGAAGAAATGAGAGATCATTTCTTCACCGCCCCTTTGCAGTCCTTGACCGCATCAAAGCATCAAAGCATCAAAACCCTTCATCTTTTCCGAAAACCTTTTCTTTCAGGGCCTTCCCCGTGGGCGTTACGGCAAGACCGCCCCGGGCCGTTTCCCTCAGGCTGGACGGCAGGGCGTTGCCGACTTCACGCATCGCGGCAATGCATTCGTCCACGGGAATGCAGGAACCAATCCCGGCCAGGGCAATATCGGCGGCTGAGAAAGCGATGACCACGCCGCCGGCGTTACGCTTGATGCAGGGAATCTCTACCAGTCCGGCTACCGGATCGCAGACCAGGCCCAGCTGGTTGGCAATGGCAACGGCACAGGCATCCGCGCATTGTTGGGGTGTACCACCGGCCAACTCCACCATGGCCGCGGCCGTCATGCCGGCGGCACTGCCACACTCGGCCTGGCAGCCTCCCTGGGCTCCGGCGATGCAGGCGTTCCTGGCAATGACCATGCCAAAGGCGGCCGCCGTGAACATGCTCATGACGACATCCTTTCGGTCCATGCCCTTTTCTTCCATCAGGGTGAGGAGGCAGCCCGGCATGATGCCGCAGCTCCCCGCTGTCGGGGTGGCAACGATGCGCCCCATGGAGGCATTGCACCCGGCAACGGCCAGGGCACGCATCATGGCGTGGGAAACGATATCCCCGGACAGGCCGCCATGGGTCTTCTGGCTGTAGGTTTCCATTTTATAGCCCTCGCCACCGGTCAGGCCGGAGGTGGAACGCTGTTCCTTCCTTTTGCCGTAGGCCACCGCTTCCCTCATGACATCGATATCATGGTCCATCTGGTCGAAGACCTGCTGTTCACTTTTTCCCATGTCCAACGCCTGATCGGCCAGGACAATTTCACTGATTTTCCTGTTTGCTTTTTCTGCGGCCGCAACCAGCTCCGCAATGGATTCATAACTGATCATAACCCGTAACTCCTTTATGTTCGAACTCAAATGGCGCGGATCAGGAAGACGTTGAGGACGTTCTTGACCGTCCGGATATCTTCAATCATCCCTTCCGGGGGCATGCCGTCGATTTCAATCGTCATCATGGCAACGCCGCCCTTGACCGGCCGGGAAAGCTTGAAGTTTCCGATGTTGACTTCCTTGTATTTCTGCCACATGATGTTCGTGACTTCCGCAATACAGCCCGGGCGGTCATAGTGGGGAACCAGGATGGTGTTGTGTTCCCCGTTGAAATCCACGGCCATTCCGTTGATGGAGTCAACGCGGATGTTGCCGCCACCGATACTGGCTCCCTGGACAACCACCGGGGTGCCATTGACGCCGGTTACGTGGATGCGGGCCGTGTTGGGATGGGTATTGGGAATCTGGGTCGGTACGAAGCGATAGGTGATTCCCTGTTTGTCCGCAATCTTGAAAATATCGCGGATTTCCTCGGAATAGCTGTGGTATCCCATGATTCCGGCCAGCAGGGCCTTGTCGGTTCCATGTCCTTTATAGGTGGTCGCAAAGGAACCGGACAGTTCAACGACAATATCCCTGGGTGCTTCCTGGTTCAGGACCTTGTTGGCAACGCGTCCCAGACGAACGGCTCCGGCCGTATGAGAACTGGAAGGGCCAATCATGACCGGTCCGATGATATCAAATACATTCATAATCAGTTGAACCTCCTATAAAAGGAGGGGCGTCCCCGTTCCTTCCTTAGCTGCAAGGGAAATGGAGTGGCGCCCCTGATGTGGTGGGATTGGGTTATTTCTCAATCCAGGTCTTATAGACTTTGTCGATGACAACGGCAATGGCGTTATCGCCGGAGACGTTGCAGGCGGTACCGAAGGAATCCTGCGTGATATACAGGGCAACCATCAGTGCGCAGATCGGGCCGTTCGGATCTCCCAGTTCCTTACCGAAGATCATCCACAGGAAGGGCAGGGCCGTCATGATGGAACCGCCAGGAGCACCCGGGGAAGCCACCATGGCTACGCCGAGGGTCATGATGAAGGGAACGACCGTACCCAGATGGATGGGAATCTGGTTCATCAGGCAGACCGCTGTTGCGCAGGCCGTAATGGTAATCATGGAACCGCACATATGGATGTTGGCACACAGGGGAATGACGAAATTCCGGATCTGTTCGCTGACGCCATTGGCCTTGGCACATTCCAGGTTGACCGGAATGGTTGCAGCGGAGGACTGGGTTCCAAGGGCCGTGGTGTAACCGGCAATCTGGTTCTTCATGAGGGTGAAGGGGTTCTTGTGGCCGATGGTACCGGCAACCATGAACTGCACGAACAGGAGAATCAGGTGCATGGCAATGACTACGAGGAATACCTTCCAGAGAACACCGAGGATAACGAAGGTCTTGCCGGATTTCGTCATATCCACGAAGGTACCGCAGACGTAGAGCGGCAGGAAAGGAATGATGGCATGCGTCAGGACGGCGTCGATGATTCCGGAGAAATCCTTGATCGCTTCATAGAGGGTGGTGCCGATGCTCTTCCCCTTGAGGGCGGACAGGGACAGGCCCAACAGGAAGGCCAGGACAACCGCGGAAATGGTATCCAGGACGGGCGGAATGGCGATGGAGAAATAGGGCTGCAGCGTAACCCCGGCTACCTTGGCGAGCTGTTCCGTTACGTTGGAACTGATAAAGGATGGGAACAGGTTGTCCGCTACAAAGAACGAGAACGTACCGCCCACCAGGGTGGAAGCGTAGGCGAGAAGCGCCGTGATCAGGAGCAGCTTGCCAGCGCCCTGCGTCAGGTCGGCAATCCCCATGGTTACATAGGCCAGGATCATCAGAGGGATGACAAACTTCAGGAAGTTACTGAAAATGCCGGACAGGGTGACCACAATGCGGCAGACTTCTGTCGGCATGTACTGTCCGATGATGATACCGATGATGATAGCAATAATAATTTTTGGAACGAGACCGAGTTTCATTAAAATACCTCCCCTTATTTCCAGCGCAAACGAGTTCTATCGGTCAAGAACATCTCGTTTGACTTTTCTGTAATTTCAATATACTATATGATATAATATAAATCAAATTAATAAAATTAAAAATGACAATGAAATTTTATCAAGTTAAATCAGGGAGGCAGCGATCATGGAACTAAGGCAGTTGAGAAGCTTTTTAAAAATCGTGGAACTGCAAAGTTTCTCCCGGGCGGCGAAGGCATTAGGCTACTCACAGTCCGCCCTGAGTGTACAGATTCATGGCCTGGAACAGGAACTGGGCGTACGTCTTTTTGACCGGATGGGAAAACAGGTGGCCCTTACGCAGCCCGGCAAGGAACTTTTTCAACATATTGTACCGGTGCTGCACCAGCTCCAGGAAATCCGTGATGTCATGCAGGAAAATCCCCCGGCTGAGACCCTTCATCTGGGGATGATTCAATCCCTCTGCAAAGCGAAAATGCCGGAAGTGATGGAATACTTCCATAAGAACCATCCGAACATGAATATTACCATCACGCTGGATTCACCGGCCGTCCTGCTTGACCTGATGGAACACAATCAGGTGGATTTCGTCTATATCCTTGATGAGCCGACCTATAACATCAAATGGGAGAAGGTCCTGGAAAAGAAGGAAGATATCGTATTCGTCGGGTCCGTTGATTCCCCCCTTGTGTACCGCAATGAGGTCCCCCTGGAGGAACTGATCCGGCAGCCCTTCTTCCTGACGGAAAAGGAAGACAACTACCGCCGCAGCCTTGATCAGTACCTGGCCGCCCGGGAGCTGGAAGTCAAGCCTTTCCTGGAGGTCAGCGACACGGGCTTTATCCTGGACATGGTCCAGCGGAACATGGGATTTACCTTTTTGCCGCGGTATGTCATGGAATCCTCTTATTACCGGGAGAAACTGAAGATTGTCA
This sequence comes from uncultured Acidaminococcus sp., assembly GCA_902796945.1. Lineage (GTDB taxonomy): Bacteria > Bacillota > Negativicutes > Acidaminococcales > Acidaminococcaceae > Acidaminococcus. The sequence continues at coordinate 29,906 of CADBQR010000103.1, read as the reverse complement.
ATGTGCCCAATTTCCATATGTCCATGTACCGCCAGCTTTTCTATCATAAGAACAAGTGGCTCACGACGGGGATGAAGATGTTCCTTGAGATGGTGGAAAAGGGCATGATCTGAGCCATGAGGAAAAGGACAGACCGTTCCCCTGTCCTTTTTCTTCTCCCTTGTTTTCCCTTGCACCCCGGTCTCCTTTGTGGTACAATACTTAGGCATTAATGTCTGGATATATTGATGTAATAAGAGAAAGAGGTGTCAATCATGAAAGAAGGAATCCATCCTAAGTACGGTGAATGCACCGTTATTTGTGGCTGTGGCAATACGTTCAAGACGGGAAGCGTAAAGAAGGAACTGCGCGTTGATGTCTGCTCCAAATGCCATCCGTTCTTCACGGGCAAGCAGCGTGACATGTCCGCAAGAGGCCGTATCGAAAAATTCAACAAGAGATATGGCAAAGATTCCAAATAAAAAAGCGAACCGACAGCAGAGCCTTGGCTCTGCTGTATTGCTATATGGAGAGATCTGCAAATGACTAAAAAACTCAGTGTCGGCGGACAGGCCGTCATCGAGGGTGTCATGATGAGGGGACCTGGGAAGATTGCCGTGGCTGTCCGGCAGCCTGACGGGAAGATTGCCGTGGATGTCAATCCGGCAAGCAGTATCAGCGACCGGTATCCCATCCTGAAGAAGCCGTTCCTGCGCGGGGTGGTTTCCCTCGTGGAATCCCTTGTGTACGGGATGAAGGCGCTTTCCTATTCGGCACAGGCGTCCGGCGATGAACAGGAACAGATGGACAGCCGGGAAATGGGCCTGACCATTCTTGCTTCCGTGTGCCTTGCCGTCGGGCTTTTTGTCATCGTCCCGACCAGCGCAATGAAGCTGCTCCAGAACAGGGGCGTTGGTTCGGTGATGCTGAACCTGCTGGAAGGGGTCCTGCGCCTTGGCATCTTTCTTCTTTATATCTGGGGCATTTCCAGGCAGAAGGATATCCAGCGGGTATTCCAGTATCATGGCGCCGAGCACAAGACAATCTATACCTATGAACATGACCTGCCGCTGGTCGTGGAGAATGTGCGTCCTTTTTCAACGCTGCATCCCCGCTGCGGAACCAATTTCCTTATGATTGTCATGCTCATCAGCATCTTCATTTTCGCGTTTCTGGGCTGGCCGAACCTGATTGAGCGGATCCTGAGCCGGATCCTGCTCATGCCGGTGGTTGCAGGAATCAGTTACGAGCTCATCCGCTATGCCGGCCGCCATATCGACCATCCCTGGGTGCGCCGCATGATCCTGCCGGGACTGCTCCTGCAAAAACTGACGACGCGGGAGCCTGACGATGACCAGATCGAAGTCGCCATTGCTTCCCTGAAAGCCGTCCTGCCGCCGGAAGAAACGGCTGACGGTCAGTGAAGGCCGGGAAGCCTTGCCCCCTGGATCCCCAGGAAAATCGGATAAAGTAGAGGACTCTTGATTATGTTTGAACATCTGGATAAACTGCAGGACCTGGAAGACCGCTACCTTGACCTGGAAGCGAAAATCAGCGATCCTTCCGTCATTGCCGACCAGGCCGCATGGCAGAAATATACCAGGGCCCATGCCAAATTAACGGAAGTGGTCACTGCCTATCGGGAATACCGCCGTCTTTACGAAACCTACCGGGAAGATGAAAGTATCGCTCAAAACCGGGAGGACGAGGAACTGGCCGCCATGGCAGAAGAGGAGCTGGCTGAACTGAAGCCGCGCCTTGAGGCGTATGAGCAACGGCTCACGATCCTGCTGCTTCCCAGGGACCCCAATGATGAAAAGAATATCATCATGGAAATCCGGGCCGGTGCCGGCGGCGACGAAGCCGCCCTTTTTGCCGGCGATTTATTCCGTATGTATACGCGCTATGCGGAACGGAAGAACTGGAAGGTGGAAATCATGGACTCAAGCCCTACCGGACTGGGTGGGTTCAAGGAAGTGGTCTTCATGGTTTCCGGAACCGATGTGTACAGCCATATGAAATTTGAAAGCGGCGTCCACCGGGTGCAGCGCGTACCTGAAACCGAAGCCCAGGGGCGGATCCATACCTCCACGGCGACGGTGGCCGTGATGCCGGAAGCCCAGGAAGTGGACGTGGAAATCAAACCGGGCGATATCCGCATTGACACGTACCGGGCCGGCGGCGCGGGAGGTCAGTATGTCAACAAGACCGAATCGGCCGTACGGATGACCCATATCCCGACGGGAATCGTTGCCCAGTGCCAGGACGAGAAGTCCCAGGCCAAGAACCGGGAAAAGTGCATGCGTGTGCTCAGGGCCCGTATCTATGAGGCTGCCCAGGAGAAACAGCGGGAAGCGGAAGCTTCTGAACGCAGGAGCCAGGTCGGGACCGGGGACCGGAGCGAACGGATCCGGACCTACAATTTCCCTCAGGGACGGGTGACGGACCATCGCATCGGGCTGACCCTGCATAAGCTGACGGACATCATTGACGGGGATCTGGACGAACTGCTGGATGCCCTGATGACGGAGGAACAGGCGAAGAAACTGCAGCAGGTGAAATGATGCAACAGGTATGGACCATCTTGAAACTCATTAACTGGACGACACAGTACTTTGCATCGAAAGGGGTGGAAAATCCGCGCCTTGATGCCGAAGTGCTGCTTTGTGCTGTCCTGCAATGTGAGCGCATCCAGCTGTATACGAATTTTGAAAAGCCGCTGGAACCGGAAGAACTGAAGACCTACCGCGGGTATGTGGCCCGACGGGCCGCGCGGGAGCCGGTTGCCTACATCCTGGGCCACAAGGGATTCCTGGACCACGATTTCAAGGTGACCCGGGATACCCTGATCCCCCGGCCGGAAACAGAGCTCCTGGCAGAATACCTGCTGGATCTGAACCGGGACGCCGGGCCCAGGGAAATCCTTGACCTGGGCTGCGGCAGCGGGGCCATCCTGCTCTCCCTTTTGGCGGGACTGCCGGAGGCCCGCGGGCTGGGTGTCGATATCAGCGCGGGAGCGGTCAGCGTCACCCTGGAAAACGCCGGGCGGCTTGGGGTGGAAGCGCGGTGTGCCGTACTGGTTTCCGACCTGTTTTCCAATATCCCGGAAGACGAATGTTTTGATGTGATCGTTTCCAATCCCCCTTATATTCCCCGCAGGGATCTTGCCACGCTCCAGGCAGAAGTCCGGCAGGAACCGTCGGGAGCCCTTGACGGCGGTGAGGATGGACTGGATTTCTATCGCCGCATACTGGCCGATGGCCCGGCCTATCTGCAGCGGGAAGGCATGTTTGCCTTTGAAATTGGCATTTACCAGGGCCGTGCCGTCAGGGAACTCTGCCAGGAGGCCGGATATGACAAGGTCCGGATCCTGAAGGATTATGGCGGGATTGAGCGGATGGTATTTGCTGCAAAAGAAGGGACATCATATGGAAACAAAATTATGGAACTTAAGGAACGATGAGCCCCTGGGCCCCCAGGTCAAGGAAGCGGCCGCGCTGATTGCCGCCGGGGAGGTGGTCTCCTTCCCGACAGAAACGGTGTATGGACTGGGCGCCAACGGCCTTGACGGGAAAGCGTGCCAAAAGATTTTTGCGGCCAAGGGACGGCCCGCCGATAACCCGCTGATCCTGCACATTGCGGAGATGGGGGAAATCGAAAGGCTGACCCGTGGGCTTTCGCCAATGGCCCGGAAACTGATGGAGGCGTTCTGGCCGGGCCCCATGACCCTGATTGTGCCGAAGTCGGACCTCATTCCTGACGTGGTAACGGCCGGCCTCGATACGGTGGCCGTGCGCTTCCCCAGCCATCCCGTGGCCCGTGAACTGATCCGTCAGGCAGGCTGTCCGATTGCGGCCCCGTCGGCCAATAAATCGGGGAAGCCGAGCCCGACCAATGCCCAGGATGTCCTGCAGGATATGGACGGCATCATTGCCGGCGTCATCGATGGCGGCTCCTGCGACATCGGCGTGGAATCGACCATCATCGACACGACGGGGAAGGAACCTGTCATCCTGCGGCCCGGCGGGATCACCCGGGAAATGATAACGGAAGTCATGGGAACGGCACGGCTCGATCCCGGACTGGTCCGGGCCGATCAGACCCCGAAGGCACCGGGCATGAAATACCGTCACTACGCACCGCAGGCACCCATGCTGTTGGTGGAAGGACCGGAGGCTTCCCTGGGCGTGATCCGCCTGGCCATCATGGCAGAAGCGTCCGAACAGCGGGTCGGCGTCATTGCCCTTGAGGAAACCCTTCACCATTTTCCAAAGGGTGGAAATTTTGTGGTCCATGATGGTGGGAAAAACCTGGAAGAACTGGCGGAAAATCTCTTCCGTGAACTCCGCCTCTTTGACCGTGAAAAGGTGGACCTGATCATTGGTGAAGGCGTGCGCGACCAGGACCTGGGCCTTGCCATCATGAACCGGATGCGTAAATCGGCGGGGCATAACATCGTGTGGGCGGAAAATGGCCTGCTGGTCCGAAAAAGCGGCCATGTTCCGGAATGCCTGCAGACCATCGTCATGGAACCCTGACCGAAAAACGCGGCGCCGTTTCCAAGGAGAACCGGAAGCCGGGGTGCCCACCGGTTTTTGACCGGCGTATCCATGGAATGACACTTTGTGTTACAATAAAAGGCAGAGCAAAACAAAGGGGGATTGTCTGATGAAAATCATCATGGGCTGCGACCACGGCGGCTTTGAACTGAAGGAAACCTTGAAGAAATACCTGATGGAAAAAGGGTATGAAGTGGAAGATTACGGGATTCATCAGTATGAACGGGTGGACTATCCCGATTATGCACAAAAAGTCGGGGAGGCCATTGCGGCCGGAAAGGCTGAGCAGGGAATCCTGGTCTGCGGAACCGGCATTGGCATGTCCATTGCCGCCAACAAGGTCCATGGCGTCCGTGCGGCACTTTGCAACGACTGCTATTCGGCAGAAAAAGCCCGTGAACATAACAATGCCAATATCCTTTGCCTGGGAGCACGGGTCCTCGGGTCCGGACTGGCCCAGCAGATTGTGGATGCCTATCTGGGCGCATCCTTCCTGGGCAGCTACCATACCCAACGGGTAGAGAAAATCATGGCGCTGGAAAAATAAAGAAGGAGATCATCGAAATGAAACTGGAAGAACTTGCACAGGAACTGGAAGAATCAGTGGAAGAACTGATCCAGAAAGGCAACGGTAAAGCCGGCATGGTGCTTGTTGTCGGCTGCTCCACCAGTGAAATCCTGGGCAACCGGATTGGTACCGGCGGCTCCCAGAAACTGGCCCACGCCTTGTATTCCGTTGTCCGTAAGGTGACCAGGAAACATAAGATGATACTGGCAGCACAGTGCTGCGAGCACCTGAACCGGGCCCTTGTGGTGGAACAGAAGGCAATGGAGAAATTCGGCTGGCAGCAGGTAACGGTCCGCCCGGTGGAACACGCCGGTGGAGCCTGGGCCACGGAGGCCTATAACCAGCTGTCCAAACCGGTCGTTGTTGAAGAAATCCGCGCCGACCTGGGCCTTGACATTGGGCAGACCCTGATCGGCATGCACCTGAAACGGGTAGCCGTGCCGGTTCGCCTGACCCGGAAAAATTTAGGCGAAGCGGTCATGACGGCGGCGTATACCCGTCCGCCCCTTATTGGCGGGGCCCGTGCCGTCTATCCGGATAAGAAGCTTCGCTGAACCGGAAGCGGGGCCGGTGGTCCCGGCTGTTTCAACGGGATGCGGCGAAAAAGGCGGCTGTCTTTCGTATCTTTTCTGTTGACATCATCATTTCCGCCTGATACTGAAAAAGGAGTAAACGAGAATGCAAATCCATGTAGTTGACCATCCTCTGATCAAAGAAAAAATGACCCGTCTGCGCGATAAGAATACGGCTCCCAAGGAATTCAGACAGCTGCTGGACCAGATTGCCCAGCTGCTGCTTTTTGAAGTGACGAAGGATATCCCCGTCCGCCGCACGACGGTGGAAACGCCCCTGGCTGAAACGACGGGCTATGAGCTGAATGTTTCCGGCATTACCGTTGTACCGATCCTCCGGGCCGGCCTGGGCTTTCTGGATGCGGTCATGGACCTGATGCCGGAAGCCAAGGTGGGACATATCGGTCTCACCCGGGATGAGGAAACCCTGAAACCCATTAAGTATTACTGCAAGATCCCGAAGGACAGGGATGCGGAAATCATCCTCATTGACCCCATGCTGGCCACGGGCGGCAGCGCTGAGGCGGCCATTACCATGCTGAAGCAGGATGGCTACAAACATTTCCGTTTCATGTGCCTTGTGGCAGCGCCGGAAGGCGTTGAGCTGGTGAACAAGGTCCATCCGGAAGTGCCCATCTATACGGCTGCCCTGGATGACCATCTGAATGAAAATGGCTACATTGTCCCCGGCCTCGGAGATGCCGGTGACCGTGTCTTTGGTACGCTGGAGTAAGCCTATGGACAGACCGGATTGGGATTCTTATTTTATGGAAATTGCTGAAGTGGTATCCAAACGTTCCACCTGCCTGCGCCGCCAGGTGGGCGCCGTCCTGGTCAAGGACCGGCAGATCCTGGCGACGGGCTATAACGGGACACCCAAGGGGCTCCCTCATTGTGAGGAAGTTGGCTGCTTGCGGACGAAACTGAATGTGCCGAGCGGGCAGAATCACGAGCTGTGCCGCGGTATCCACGCCGAGCAGAATGCCGTTATCCAGGCTGCCGTCAACGGGGTATCCACGAAGGGCGCAACGTTGTACTGCACGCACCAGCCCTGCGTGGTCTGCTCAAAAATCCTGATCAATGCGGGGATAGAGCGCATTGTCTATGCCCATCCGTATCCGGATAAACTGGCCCAGGAGATGCTGGCCAGTGATAAGCAGCTGGTCCTGGAGGAATTCAAACCGAAAAAGTAAACTGAAAAACGGACCGTAGGATGCTGAACAAAAAGACTGCCGCTGCTGCGACAGTCTTTTTTGCTGCCCGGGGCAGGGAAGGAATCCTGCCCCCTGGAAAGGGAACCTGAAAAAAGGGACCCGGTGCTTTGGGCACCGGGTCCGGGAAAATCAGGACTGGCGGCAGGAAGGCCGGCTTCCTGTCAGCCAGGGAATCCGTCAGCGAATGACTGACCTGACCTGAGCCAGGGCATCCTGGTAGCCTTTTTCGCCGGCTTCCAGGTGGTTGAGGAACATGTAGGAAAGCTGTGCTCCCACGTAGTTCCTGAAATGATTGAAACGGGCTCCGGACAGGTCGCTGTCGCTCATACCATAGGCTTCCCGGGCCATTTTCTTCAGCATGGTGACGCTCTTTTGGGCGGCCGGAGAAGAAAGGACCCAATCGTGGTCGCCCAGGTGGACAATATAGCCTTCCTGATGATGGGGAGCGGGAAGGCCGTCTCCCGTCCTGTTCAGGAGACCATAGGCAACCGGATCCTTGCCTGCCATGATGGCAGCGGCCTTCAGCCAGCTGACAACCCCTTGCTCGTCCTTTTTGGAAGTGGGGGCTCCGTGGGCGCAGGCCTGGGCAACCACTTCTTCAGCCGGGAAGCCGCGATAGATGACCTCTGCCAGGGAAATGACATGATGGGCGCCCTGTCCGGCAATGGTATATTCCTTTAACGAGGAACCATCCTTCTGCCACTGGAAAACAAAGGGCTTGGCAATATCATGCAGGGCCTGGGCCGCCATGGCAATGTCGCGGTCCGGCTGGTACAGGAATACTTCCCGATAGGTCTGGCAGATGTAGTTCGTGATATGCAGATTGCAGCTGACATGGGAAGCCAGGCCGCCAGGATAGGGATGATGGCTGCCGTATCCACTGCCAGGCGCCGTCTTGAAAGCCTGTACCCTTCCGCTGAAGGGAGGCAGAATGTGGGCCGCGTCAATCCTGGAAGGGTCGACGAGTCCTTCCGCCAGCAATCTGGCGTACAGGTCGCGGCGGGAAGCCTCCGAGGCATACCGTACCATGAAGGTGGGCACAGGATTCCTGAGCAGGCTCAGGACTGCATTTTTCAAGGAAGTGCTTTCTATGCTGCCGGCAGCTTCCAGGACCTGGTTCCAGCACTGCTCGATGAAGGCGGATTCGTTGGCCGCTTTTATGGCGTCCTGCGGGATGGCATTCAGTGCGACCGGTTTCAGGATGCGTTTTGCCGGTGCGGCCGCGGCGGCCATGGATAAATGGGGCATTCCCATCATGGCAGCACCAAAAACCGATCCGGCCGCCAGTTTCAGGAATCCCCGGCGGGACATTTCGCGGGCAGTGTGATTTTCTGTGGATTGACTCATCATATAACCTCCTTGGATTTCATTGTTCTTCTGCCAGTGTAAGAAGGAAATATGAACTTCCGGTATAGGGACCGTAAAAAGATGGCAAAACCCATTTGTTTTTACGGAAGTTTTCTCTGTTTTTTACCCGGCGCTTACAGTCCGGGCGTAAAGTGAACCTAAAAGAAATCCTGGAAGGCAGCCCGCCGGTGTCCAATCCCGGGGGCCGGAAAAAGACCTTCCAATGGTTGAAGGAGGACGTTATATGTTTGGATTAGGGGTTCCTGAACTGGTTTTGATCCTGATTATCGGGCTTGTCGTTTTTGGCCCTGGAAAGCTGCCCGAAATCGGAAAGGCCATGGGAAAGAGCATGCGTGAATTCAAGACGGCGGTCAATGGGATCAGTGAGGAATCCGAGGTGAAAACCGCCGATTCCAAGATGACCGCAACGGCACCGAAAGCAAACGAATGATGGAAACGACAGCAGACGGCCGTTCCTTTCACGATACCGCCACCATGACCCTTACGGGCCACCTCACCGAACTGCGGGCAAGGCTGATCAAATGCCTCCTGGCCCTTGCCGGGGGGACCCTGGTGGCCTGGCAGCAGCTGGATGCCATCATGTATCTTCTGACGGCTCCGGCAGGGACGCTGTATTTCATCAAACCGGCCGAGGCCTTTTTCATCTATTTGAAGACTGCCCTTGTAAGCGGTGCTGCCTTTTCTTCGCCGGTCCTTTTCTATCAGTTCTGGGCCTTTTTGGTCCCCGCTTTCACTACGCATGAAAAATCGGTCCTTGCCGCGGTGGTACCTGCCTCCCTTATTCTTTTCCTGGCAGGCGCGGCCTTTGGCTTCTTCCTGGTCCTGCCCCAGGGGCTGCGGTTTTTCCTGGGGTTCTCCGGTGCAACGGTGCAGCCCATGATTTCCATGGAAAGCTACCTTGATTTTACCTTCATGCTGGTGCTTCCCTTTGGAATCATCTTCAATCTGCCCCTGGTCCTGATTATCCTGGCCAAGGCCGGGCTGGTGAATTCAAGGCAGCTGAAAAAGATCCGCCGCGTTGTGGTTTTTCTGTCCTTTGTGGCGGCAGCCATCATCACTCCGACGACGGATATGGTTTCCCAGTGCCTGCTGGCAGTACCCATGATTGTCCTTTTTGAAGCGGGGCGGCTGTTTATCAAATTTTGCCTGCGCCGCTAATCCTACAAAAAAAGAACGACGGAATGCGTTCCGCCGTTCTTTTTTTATAGCTGCTGGATCAAAAAATCCACATTGCCTGTGTCATATTCGATTTGTTCGGACCAGCGCCTCATCTGCTCGCCGACGTCCCCGAGGCGGGCCGCTTCAAGAAAGATGAACTCCGTGCTGCGCCGGGCATATTCGGCAACGGCCTCCAGACCGTAGGTTTCGGCCTTATCCAGCTGGCGATAGAAAATAAACTGGTAGAGCCTGTCAAAGAGCAGGGGATCGTAAGTGGCGCTATAGCGGCCTGCTGCCGTGACCACTGCGGGCACATCCTTTGTCAATTCCGCCATTTCCCTTGTCCAGGCTTCGTCGATGGGATCCGTGGCCGCCAGGTCCGATAGCAGGTTCCGGTAATTGCCTTCGTCAGGACGGGGCGTGAAATGGGAAAGGGCTTCGCTGATGGAAAACCCCATAAATTCCAGGAGCTCCCGGAAGCTGTAGATAAAATCCGTATCCTCTTCGTGAAAGGCGAGGGGCTGCTTTCCGTCCATCAGGATTTCGCAGGTTCTTTCGCAGCATAAGCCGGTTCCACAAAGGATGAACTCCCCGGCATAGGTGAAGAAACGGGGATGGACCATACAGATGTCACAGAGCTTGTCTTCTCCCAGCTCCGTTATGACCTCGCACAGCCCGTCAGGGCGGAGCATGCCGCAATGGCGATCCTTTCGCAGCTTGAAATGCCAGCCCTCCTCATTCTTTTCCATATTGCGGCGCAGTTTGTCCCCCATAGGGCCTTTCAGGTGCAGGTAATAGGCGGCCGTGTCGTCATCAATGTCGATTTCCCAGAGCTGGCAGCAGGTGTGGCGGCAGCGGCCGGCCTTACAGACGAACTCATTGAAGCCTTCCGGAATGATGGAAATCATGGTAAGAATCTCCTTTGACGGATTTGTTTTCCCCATTATACATCCCGGCGGTGCTCCCTGTGCAGGGGGAACCGGGATTTTTGGCGGCGGGAACCCGTTTTCCCGCGCCTCCGGTGCTTTCCGTTTGTCCCTTCCTTTGTGGCGGGCCGGCCGGTGGCGGGAACGGGCAAAGCGGCATCGGGACTTGTTTTCCCAAAGGGGGCTTCCGGGTTTCAGGCCGGCGGCTGCCATGACCGCTTGACCGGAGGGAGATTTGCAGAAAACATTGAAATGGATGAAAAAATTATGGTAAAATACAAAATAGTGAATTTGTGTAAAATATCCTGCTCGTTGGCAGGATATGAGTTACGAGGGGACCCTTATGATTGAAAGAATATTGGATAAGAAGTTAGCTGAGGAAGCCCGGTCGTTTCCTTACAAGACCAGGAGCGGCGGGGCGACCGTGACCGTATTTGTGCCGTATGATTGCAGGAACAATTGTCCTTTCTGCGTAAATAAAGAGGAATATGCCGACTGCACCGGCTTTTCCCTGGCAGCCATCCTGAAGAGCATCGAACGGATGGATCGCCTGACGCCTTATTGCGATTTCGTATTCACCGGCGGGGAGCCGCTGGCCAATCTGACCAGCCTCCAGACCATGCTGGATAACGTATCGGATACGCACAAGATCTTCATCAACACGACGCTGCCCGTCTCCAGGGAGCAGAGCGAGGAGGAAATCCTGTCCTTCCTGAACCGGAACAAGGACAAGATCACCTGCCTCAATATTTCCCGCCATATGCAGCATTTTGTCCAGGAATCCAATGATGGGCTGCTGGCAAAACTGCCCGTCCGGTTCCGCATCAATTGCGTGCTGTACAAGAACTATCCGAAGGAAAAACTGATTCCCTTTATGGAGCGGTTCCGTAAAGTCCATGCCCCGTCCATTCAGTTCCGCTTCGACTATACGGAAACGACGCCGGAGAACCTGTACGACGAGGCCCATGACAAGATCCTGCAGGACCTGAAGGAAGTCGCTGAATATACGGGGCTTGACGGCTGCCGGATGCGCTGCGGTTTCCACTTTGCCTATAAGGACCTGGAACTGGTCTATCATAAGACCTTGCCCTACAGCACCATCTTTGAAAAGGATGACCAGGGAACCATGTATGCCATTCTCTATGATATTCTCATCAAGCAGACAGGCCGGATCGATTCGGACTGGGATGGGACCGTAATGGACGTGGATAAATATGCCCACGTGACCTATGAGCCCTATGACCTGAAATGGCTTGAACGGGTTCCCCGCCGGGCCGAAGCGGCTGAAGAAGAAATGAGCTTTGCCGGGGAGGCCTGCTCCGCCTCCTGAAGCCGTCCTTTTTCAGCGTTTTCAAAGGAGTGAGAATGATGGAACAGAAGCATTTGAAGATTGCCGTAATTGCAGGGGATGGAATTGGCCCGGAAGTCCTCGCGGAGGGCGTGAAGGCGCTGGAAACGGTCGCCCGGTTGGATGGTTCCTTTACCTTTGATTTCACGTATTTTCCCTGGGGATGCGAATATTACCTCAAGACAGGGGAAATGATGCCCCCGGATGGCATTGATACCCTGCGGGATTTTGACGCGATCTATCTGGGCGCTGTCGGCTATCCCGGCGTTCCTGACCACATTTCCCTGCGTGACCTGCTGCTGCGGATCCGTCACGATTTTGATGAATACGTCAACCTGCGCCCCGTAAAGCTGCTGAAAGGAGCGCCCTGTCCCCTCAGCGGCGTCCGGGAAGGCGACATCGATATGGTCTTTATCCGTGAAAACAGTGAAGGCGAATACACCGGTGCCGGCAGCTGGCTCTATGAAGGGACCCCGCGGGAAGTGGTCATTCAGGACAGTGTATTCTCCCGGTTTGGCTGCGAACGCATCATGCGCTATGCCTATGAAATGGCAAAGCGGGAACATAAGACCCTGACAAGTATCAGCAAGGGCAATGCCCTGAATTATTCCATGGTCTTCTGGGACAAGATCTTTGCCGAAGTTGGCAGGGAATACCCGGAAGTGGAAACCCACTCCTACCTGGTGGACGCGGCCAGCATGTTCATGGTGAAGGACCCGAAACGCTACCAGATTGTGGTCTGCTCGAATCTGTTTGGCGATATCCTGACCGACCTGGGCGCCGCCATTTCGGGCGGTATGGGATTGGCCGCAGGCGCTAACCTGAACCCGGAACGGAAATATCCTTCCATGTTTGAGCCCATCCATGGCAGTGCTCCCGATATTGCCGGACAGGGCAAGGCAAATCCGTTGGCCTCCATTTGGTCTGCCAGCCAGATGCTGGATTTCTTTGGCCAAAAGGCGTGGGGATCCAGGCTGCTCCAGATTATTGAGGAAATGCTCGTGGAGAGGAAGGTCCTCACTCCGGATATGGGCGGCACGGCCACGACAAAGGAAGTCGGCGATGAGGTCGTCCGTAAGCTGACCGAAAATTAATGTCAATCTAATGACAGGAAAACTGCAGGCGAAGACTTCGGAAGAGGGCTTCGCCTGTTTTGCAGAAGCAGGAGAGAAGAAAGGAAGGACTATGATGAAACTGGAAGAGGTACGTAAAAAAATCGACGCCATCGATCCGCAGCTCCGGACCCTGATCATGGAACGGATGGATTGTTCCCTGGAAGTTGCCAAAGTCAAGCAGGCCGCCGGTGAAACCAATATTTACCGGGCGGACCGGGAAAAGGCCATCCTGGAGCGGCTCTCCGAGGGCGTGCCGGAGGACCGGAAGGCCGAATACCTGGCGGTGGTCCGCAAGATCATGGAAACCAGCCGCATGTACCAGTACGGCCTTTTGTATGATTGGAATCCCCGGCTCTTTGATGCGATCAGCCAGGGCATCGATGCAACGCCCGGCGGTTACCGGGTCAGGGTCCGCCTGACCCGTCCCGATCAGCCCAATGCCATGAGCAGCATCCTGAACATGGTCGGCGATTATGGTTTCAATATGCAGTATATGGAACTGCTCAGCTTCAACCACAATGAGGGGACCGTGACCTTTGACCTGACCATTCTCGGCGACCTGGGCGATGTGGCCATGCGCAAGCTGATGTTCCAGCTTTCCAGGGAAAGCCAGGGATTCAAGATCCTTGAAAACGACCGGAAGGATGGTGCATCGGCATGACGAAGACACAGCGGAACACGCTATGGCTGGCAGTCTCCCTCCTGGCCGGATTTGCCGTGAGCTGCCTGCCCGCCGCGGCTCCCCTTACTCAGGAAGGCCTTTGCGTGCTGGGAATCTTTCTGGCTTCCCTCATGATGTGGATCACCATTTCCATTGACTGGCCAAGCCTGATTACCCTCTTTTTGCTCGGCCTGCTGCCGCATTTTGGCTTTCCTGCTGTTTTTCGGGGTGCCTTTGGCAATGTGACCGTGGCCTTCCTGCTGTTCACCTTCGTCCTGGTCTACCCGCTTTCCAAGACAAACTTTGTACGCCGCTGTGCGGTCGCCTTCATTACCAATCGCTTTGCCCGCAGGGGGCCCTGGGCCTTTGTTTGTTTCCTGCTCTTTTCCGTGACCTTCATGGGGCTTTTCATCAGCCCGTCGGTTCTTTTTGTGGCCTTCATGCCTTTCCTGGAAGATATCTACAAAGTGCTCTCCATTCAAAAAGGAAGCCCTACGGGCAATATGCTCATGCTGGGAACGGCTTTCTGCATCAGCCTGTCCTCCGGCATGACCGCCATCGGCCACGTCTGGCCGACGCTGGCCATCGGCTATTATAAGGCCGCGACCGGAGTGGACGTCAATCAGTTCCAGTACATGGCGGTTGGCATCCCTACGGGGATCCTCCTGGTCCTGGGGCTGCTGGCGGTGTTCAGGTGGTTATACCGTCCCGCCGATCTTGATGACCTGGATATGAAGAAGGCCCTGGAGCTGCGCAAAACGGTTCCGAAAACGTCCCGCAAGGAAGTCATCATCCTGGCGGTCATGGCCCTTACCGTCCTGCTCTGGGTCGGGCCGAGCCTGGTCCGGGGCATCCATCCCTGGCTGTATAAGAGCATCAGCCGCTACACGACGGCCATGCCGCCGCTTTTGGGCTGCATCCTTTTCTTCATTCTCCGGGATGCCGGGGAACCGATCCTGAATTTCCGGGAAGTGGTATCCAAGGGCATTCTCTGGGCGGCCATCCTGATGACCGGTGCGGCGACGATGCTCGGTTCCGCCCTTACCAACAATGAGATGGGCATCAAGGCATGGCTCAGTGCGATGCTGGGGCCTGTGGCAGCCGGCCTGTCCGTGCAGGGTGTCATTTTGTTCTTCTTTACCTGGTGCATCCTGGAAACCAACTTTTCCTCCAATATCGTAACGACGACCGTCGTCAGTGCCGTGGCCCTTTCTGTCCTGCAGGCACTGCCCGCCGGTACCGTTGCAGTAGGGGCCGTGGTCTGCCTCATTGGTTTTGGCGCGGGCATCTGCAATATGACCCCCGCCGGCCAGTCCACCATCAATACCGTCGCCATCAGTTCCGGGTGGACCACGGCCCGGGATATGTTTGTCTGGGGCGGGGTGTTTTCCATCCTGGCGGTCATTGCCATGGCCTTTGTAGGCTATCCCCTGGCAGCCCTCATCATTGGCTGACGGGGTGCGCCCGCCCGTCTTGAAACAACGTACCTGAAAACGGCCTGTCGCTGGTTCCAGTAACAGCGGCAGACCGTTTTGTCCTGCCCGTTTTGCGGCTTACCGGCCCGCCGGTCAGCTCTTTTGTATCCTGTGCCAGTCATGGTATAATAGAAACCGTTATAAAAAGGGACCTTAGGTCCCCATCACTTGAGGTGCGCATCTATGGAGTTCTTTATCTTTATCCTGATCTTATCGTCCGTATCCTTTTCGGTAGCCATTTTATCCTATGGTCTTTGTGTACGTCTCTTTGGCGTGGCAACCACTTTTTCGGCCAAGCTGGGTCAATGGATCCTTACTTCGTTCATGGTCGTGGGCTGGGATTTCCTTGTGATCACCCATACGGGAACGCCACGGCTGATCCTTGGTTTCATCCCCCTTGCGGTACTGATCGGGCTCCTGATTTACTATAAGGTCCGGCATGGGAATGATGAGGCGCCGGAGCCCCACGAATATATAACCAAAAAGAAAAGCACCAAGTCCCAGAAACACGCTGAAAAGATCCGCCTTCGGGAGGAAGCCCGCCAGCAGCAGGGACAGAGAAAAAAATAAAGGATTTTTCCCCGGCGGGACGAATAAATATATTTATAAAGGAAATTTATGATGCGGAGGTGGTCCTTACTATGTTTCAAAAGATATTAGCCCCTGTTGACGGGTCCGATACGGCCTGGAAAGCTTTGGATACAGCAAGGATCCTGGCTGAACGCTTTGGCGGGGAACTCCTGGTGATCACGGTGACCGTGCCTTACAGCAGCGTCAGCCTGCTTCAGATTGCCATGGATCAGAACATCATCGATCGGAACAACGAGGAATTGGAAAAGGCCGGCAAGGTCATCCTGGAACGGGCAAAGGAACGGCTGGAGAACTTCAAGGGCCGTGTGACCTATGACCAGGAAGCCGGTAATCCGGCTGAAACCATCCTGGACACGGTGGTTGAAGAAAAATGCGATGCCGTTGTCATTGGCAGCCGGGGCCTGTCCGGTGTGGAAGAATTCTTCCTGGGCAGTGTCAGCTCCAAGGTTTCCCAATACGCGGATGTCCCTGTTTTCATTATCAAGTAAGGCCGCTGCAAGGCGGTCTTTTTTTTATGCCCTGCGGCGGGAAGGCGGGCGGCTCCTGGTCCTGGACCTCTTTTTCTCCATAGGCCGCGGGTGGAACCGGACTGGTTCCAGAGGCCAATGGATCCGCCTGTCCCATGAGGCTGCTTCAAGGGCAGAATTTTGTGCAAGAAAAAGAAAACCCGATCGATGCGCTCCCGAATCCGGGACAATCAGGCGCATCTTCGATTCCCTCCGACGGGTTGCCCGGCAAAGCGGCCCCTGCTTTTACCAGGGGGGACGGAAGCGACGGCGTTACCGGCTTTTCCCCGCTGCTTCGTGATGGGAGCCTGCAGGAACCGGCTGAAAACACAGCTGCGGAATGTCCTTGTTCTGGCAGAAAAGTAACAATCGGGGAAAGAAAAATGAAACGGTTGGAATAAAAAGAAATTTTTCTGAAAAAAAGAAGGGATTTTAAAAGAAATGACGAATAGGGCCAATAAGAAGAGATAGGAATCATGGGAGGTGGTTGTATGTTTGAGAAGATTTTAGTACCCGTTGATGGGTCCGAAACGAGTTGGCGTGCCATGGAAGAAGCCAGGAAACTGGCAACGGCGTTCAACAGTGAGATGGTTGTGGTCAATGTCATTCAGCCTTATAACAATGCAGCGCTGCTGGTCGTTCCCCTGGATCAGGCGACCATCAGCCAGGGAAATGAGGAATTGACCAAAATCGGGAACAGTGTCCTGGAAACGGCCCGTGAGAAGATGAAGGATTTCAAGGGCAAAGCGGAATTCCTGCTGGAAGTAGGGCATCCTTCTGAACGGATCCTTTCCGTCTGCAAGGAAAAGGCCTGCACGGCCATTGTCATTGGCAGCCGCGGGCTGTCCGGCATTGCCGAATTCTTCCTGGGCAGTGTCAGTTCCAAGGTTTCCCAGTATGCAACCGTTCCTGTCCTGATTGTAAAATAAAGGCAAGTGATGTTAAGCCGGAGGTGAATCCCTTATGATTAACAAGATCCTGGTCCCCATTGACGGATCCGAGATTTCCATGAGAGCCATGAACTTCGCCATTGAACTGGGCCGCAGTTTCAACTCGGAACTGATTGTCCTGAACGTGGACATTCCCTATGACCTGAGCCGGATCAAACCCGTGGTAAAGGATAAGGATGGCAAGGTCGTGGAATCGGCGCAGCTGACGCCCCTGGAAATTGCGGAACGAGAAGCCAAGAAATCCGGTTATGAACGCATTTCCTTCAAAAAATACGTGGATATCGATCCGGCTGAAAAAATCTGCGAAGTGGCGGAAAAAATCGATGCGGACCTGATCGTAATGGGCAATCGCGGTATGGGTGTCCTGGCCGGATTCTTCCTGGGCAGTGTCAGCACCAAGGTATCCCAGAGTGCCCATTGCCCTGTGACGATTGTAAAATAACAGGGCAGACGGTCCGGAAACAGTTTCGGCGTCGATGTGAAGGAGGGACCTAAGATGTTCAAGAAAATCCTGGTTCCCGTTGATGGCTCTTCCAATTCCTGGAAAGCCCTGGATACGGCCAAAGGGCTCGCCTCGAAATTTGGCGGTGAGCTGATTGTACTGCATGTGGTCCAGACCTACAGCAGTGCCAACCTGTATCTCAGCGGGGGCAGTGATATTTCCCTGACCAGCGAAAACAGGCAATTGTCCCATATCGGCAGCCGTGTCCTGGAGACGGCCCGGGACCGAATGAGCGATTTTCATGGCAGGGTCCGGTTCATAATGGAAGTAGGCCATGCTTCGGATAAAGTGGTCGACGTCGCCCGGGAAGAAGAGGTCGACTCCATTGTTATCGGAAGCAGGGGGCTTCGTGGTGTAAAGGAATTTTTGTTAGGCAGCGTCAGTAGTGAAGTGTCACAGCACTCTCCCGTTCCGGTGCTGATTGTCAAGGAACCTGATCCAGGCTGAAAAGGACAGGGCCCTGAACCAGGGGTCCTGCCGTGGAAGGCCGTGATCAGGGGTTCCCGGTAGAGCAGGAACGGCTGCCGTTGCGGAAAACACGCGACATATTCCCAGTTGAACTTTCCATACAACTGAATGAGGCACAGGGAGTAGGGGAAAGAACGTCGCGACGACAGTGTGGGCTGTTTCGATGGTTTCTTTCCCTTTTGTTCAAAAGCATACTGGAAAAGGATTGAGGAGGTGGCCTGTATGTTTAAGAAGATTATGGTCCCTGTTGATGGTTCTGTAACGTCCTGGAAAGCCTTGGAAAAAGCCAAGGCCCTGGCGGAACTCTGCCATGGTGATTTGGTAGTCGCCCATGTGGTGCTGACCTACAGCAATGCTGAACTGTATGTCCAGGAAGCGGGCGGAGATATCCTTGATGTTGAACGTACCACAATGAAGAAGCTGGGTACCCATGTCCTGGATACGGCGAAGAGCAAGATGGAAGGCTTCTCCGGAAAAGTGGAGTACGTCATGGAAGTTGGCCAGCCGGCCAGCCAGATCCTGAATCTCGCCGAAAAGCATGAGGTAACGGACATTGTAATCGGCTGCCGCGGCCTGGGCGGAATCGAAGAATTCCTGCTGGGCAGTGTCAGCTCCAAGGTGGCCCAGCATGCGAAGGTACCGGTGCTGATCGTTAAATAATCCCTCCGGGGATGCAGTGAGGTGATGGATATGTTCAAGAAGATTCTTGTCCCCGTCGATGGATCCGCGCCTGCCTGGCGTGCCATGGATACGGCCAGGAACCTGGCGGAAACGTATCATGCAGACCTGGTCATTGTCCATGTCGTGCAAGGGCTTTCGACAAGGGGCCTGATTGTCAACGGGATGGACATTTCGGTGAAAAATGACAATGTGAATTCAACGAAAATCGGCAATATGATCCTGGATACGGCCAAGGACAGATTGAAGGGATTCCCGGGCAAAGTCGAATATGATATGGAATTTGGCGACGCTGCCGAAAAAATCATGGATGATGCCAGGGATAAGTCGGTTTCGGCCATTGTGGTCGGACGCCGCGGCCTGAGCGGGGTTGAGGAATTCCTGCTGGGGAGTGTCAGCTCAAGACTGGTTCAGTATGCCGATATTCCCGTCATGGTCGTAAAATAATAAAAACAGAAAGGATCCGCTGTCCGGGCAGTGGATCCTTTTCTTTATCCCGTAAAAAGCCGGGAAAGGGGCTGGTGCCTGAAAGCACCAGCCCCTTTAAAACGCCTGGATATGGCCCCGATGCCGTTCCCGCGAAAACGCTTCATCGCCATGGACAGCTTGTTCCCCTTAGGAAGTGCCACCGGGATGTTGCGGATGGCAAGGAGGGGAACCTTTATTGATTCCGGATATAGCGCTGCGTGTATGGGCAGACGGCAAAGCATTTGCCGCAAAGGTCCTGGTGGATGCCCGTCGCCGCAATCATGCGCTCCAGCTGCGCCTTTTTGCAGGTCTGCCAGTCCAGGATCAGGGAACGGTCAATCCCTTCATACCAAAGGGTTCCCTTCAGGGCATGGCCGGGACATTGATCCACACAGCGGTGGCAGTTGCCGCAGCGGCTCTCCCGGATGGGAACATCACAGGGAAGGGGCGCGTCCGTCAGGAGCGAGGACAGCCGGATGGCTCCGCCATACTGCGGGGTGACCAACAGACAGCTCTTCCCAATCCAGCCGAGCCCCGCTCTGGTGGCGACTGTTTTGTGGGGAAGCGCGGAGATGGAATGGGTTCCTTTGATGACCTTGTCGACGGTATTGGCATAGGCGTGGAATCCTTTTTGGGTCAGGAAAGCGGCACCGGCCGTCACAATCTGGTCGAGATGATGGTTCATGGCATAGTACGTATCGTAATATTCGCGGGTAGGAGCCGTTTCCAGGGTCTTTACGATGGCCGGCGGCACGGGAATGGCCACGGAAACACCGGTCCGCAGGCCTTCCTTCAGGAAGGCTTCCCCCACCGGTGAAGCTTCGGGGTGCTCCCCGAAAAGATGGATATCCGACAGGTCCGCGATCCCCATCAGGGCGGCGCCTTCCTTTTTCAGGCACTGGAATAATTCCTCCTTGAGCGTCATCATGATTCACTTCCTTAGATGGATTTTCCTGTCTCCAGCTTAGCACAACCCGCCGTTTTTTGAAAGCGCCCAGGGGGCATGAAAAAAGGGACTGCCAAATGGCAGTCCCTGATCACGCTGATGGGATCGATGGAGTGAAGAAACCCCTGAACAAACAACGGCAGGCGGCTAAAAAGGGTCAGCGGAACCCTGTTTCCCCGCTCCTTCAGCGAGCCAGTCTGGCCCGGGCATGTTTATGCAGGAGGAAGAGGATCACGAGGAGCATACCGATGCCGGTCCCCAAGGTCAGGACCACATTCCCGCCGGAGAAGCCGGCTACCAGGTAGCTGACAAAACAGCAGCAGGCAACCAGGACGGCGTAAGGAATCTGGGTACTGACATGCTGCATATGGTTGCAGCCGGCACCGGAAGAGGAAAGAATGGTGGTATCGGAAATGGGGGAGCAATGATCGCCGAAAACCGACCCGGCCAGGGTGGCTGCCAGGGTTACGGTCATGATCTGGGAAGGGGCCGCCTTGCAGATGAAGACGACAATGGGAATGAAAATCCCGAAGGTCCCCCAGGCCGTTCCGATGGAAAAGGACAACCCCGCCGCAACCAGGAATACGATGGCCGGAATCAGTTCGATGGGCAGATGGCTTGTCTGGACCAGCATGCCGATATATTTGCCGGTGCCGAGGTAGTTCTGGCAGAGGGAACCGATGGTCCAGGCCAGGGTCAGAATGATGTAAGCCGGCACCATGGTGTTGATGCCCAGGGCAATATTGCTCATGAAGTCCTTGAAGCCCAGGAGCTTACGGGGAACGAACATCAGGAAGGCCAGCACCAGTGCGAGGAAACCGCCCAGGACAAGGGCTGCGGAGGAATTGCAGTTGCCGATGGCTTCCTGCAGGGTCAGGTGCTTTGACCAGTAGCCCCCGTTATAGATCATGGCCAGAATGGTGAAAACAATCAGTCCGCCAATCGGGATGATCAGGTCCCATACCGTCCCGTTGGCAGGGGGCCGCTTTTCCTGGTTTTCCACGTTCTGGTCAACGGCACCTACCTGGCCGGTCGTTTCGGCATTCCATTCGGCGTTGGCCATGGGCCCGAATTCCAGGTCCGACAGGGAAAGCACCAATACCATCAGGATGGAGAGGATGGCGTACATGTTATACGGTATGGTCGCAAAGAAGGCCGACAGTTCGTTGGAAAAGGAGCCCGTTTCATACAGGGTGGATCCCACGGCAGCGGCCCAGCTGGAAACGGGGGCAATGATGCAGACCGGAGCCGCTGTGGTATCGATGATATAAGCCAGCTTGGCCCGGGAAACCCGATACTTGTCCGTCACGGGCTTCATGACGGTACCTACGGTAAGGCAGTTGAAATAGTCATCAATGAAGATCAGGACGCCCAGGCAGCTCGTCGCCAGTTCTGCGGAACGTTTGCTCCTGATCTTCCGGGTAGCCCAGGCTCCATAAGCCTGGGAGCCGCCCGCTTTGGTGACCACACAAACCAGGGCCCCCAGAAGGGCAAGGAAAAGAATGATGTTGAATTTATCCGGGGTCCCTACGGTTTTCGCCATGACTTCAAAGGGAAAAGCCGCCATTTCCACCGGGTTGGCTCCGGTAAAAGCACAGTAAATGGCACCGCCGGAAAGAATTCCCAGCATCAGGGACGAAATGACTTCTTTCGTGATGAGTGCAAGCGTAATCGCGATCAAGGGAGGAAGCAGGGAAAAGATTCCCACATCGATGGGTTGTACATCCATAAACAAAACTCCTTTATTATAGTGAATTTATCAGAACGTATGCGTACATTTTACCACATTTTGCAGAAAAATCTTCATAAATTTGTTATTATTTTTCCGCAGCCTCCGAAAACCATCCATCCGGAAACGACCGCAAGCGCTACCGGACTCCCTGCGGTCCGGGGCGGGGGTCAGCTGGAATGCCGTGCCCATGGGCAGGCGCGGGAACCCCGCTCCCGGCCAGGACGCACCCGGGTTCAGGAAAACAGGGAAACGCCCGGTACGAAGAGCAGCAAAAGGGGCTGGTGAAGGAGGTAGAGGATGAGGGAATGCCTTCCCAGTGCACTGAGGGGAGGGACGCTGACCCTGAAAACAGGGGGCAGTTTTTCTTTCTGCAGCAGGGCGCGCCCTGAAAAATACCCCGTGGCAAACAGGAAGAACCATGGAAGCAGGGGAAAATAATCGGCCGACCGGAAGTCCTTGCCGGGAAATCCCCAAAAGGTGCCCCAGAGGCCATGGGTGTACAGGGAAGCCGGGAGCACCGGCCCCGTCAGTCCCTCAAACCCCAGGCAGCCGAACGGTACGTTTCTTGTGGCCAGGAAGAGAAGGCAGGACAGCACCGCCGCCGCTTCCGGGGAAAGGGGGGTGCGGTTTCCTCCCAGCGGCATGAGCAGGGTGGCCGCACCGAGAAAGAAAAGGATCCCGAACAAGATCCGGCCCTGCGGCAGGAACGCGTCGGTAACGGCCGTGATGAGGCTGCCAAGCAGCAGCAGAAGGCCTGATTTCTTCAGGGCGGCAGTCCTTTTTTTGCCATGCAGGGCCAGGGCCAGGGAAAAACCACTGATCAGGATAAAGGCCCAGCAGATGGACTGCTGCCAGAGATAGCCAGGTGTCCCGGAAAACCAGGCAATCCGTTTATGGGACAGAAAGACCAGGTCCCAGCTGTAATGGTAAAGCACCATGGAAACCAGGGAAAACCCACGCAGGGTGTCAAGGAGGGGATAGCGCATCGGGAAAAACCTCATAACAGGAAAAAACGGGGAATAAGGACAGTTTCATTGTAATACATGGGAAAAAAGATGTCATTATCGTTCCTGCGGTCCCGGTGGGAAGGGCGGAACGGGGAGCCTGCGCCCGGGGAGAACGCTGCCGTCGCAAAAAAGGAGCCGCTGCCTGATCGCAGCGGCTCCTTACAGGATGCGTTGTTATTTGCCTTCCTTGACTTCCTTCAGGGCTTCACCCATACGACGGATGCCTTCCCTGATGCGTTCGTCCGGCATATTGGAATAGTTGATTCTCATATGACGGTCGCTCTTGGTGGTCGGATAGAAGAATTCGCCCAGAACGCCGGCTACATTCTTTTCGATGCATTTATCAAAGACCTTGCGGGCACTGACGCCTTCCGGGAAGGTCAGCCACAGGAACAGGCCGCCTTCAGGATGGGTCCAGGTGGTGCCATCGGTAAATTCCTTTTCCATGCATTCGATGATGAGGTTACGGCGATGACGATACAGGTCGTTGATTTCCTTTACATGTTCGTCCAGGCTGAATTCCTCCATATAGCGGTCAATGATGGCCTGATCAAAGGCGGAAGAGTGCAGGTCGGCACTCTGTTTTACCTTGATGAACTGCGGCATGATGTCCGTGCTGGCAGCAAGCCAGCCGATCCGCAGGCCGGGGCAGAACGTCTTGGAGAAGGTCCCCATGCCCATCACCTGGCCGCGTTTATCCATGCTCAGCAGGGAAGGATTGGTTTTACCTTCGTAGCGAAGTTCCCCGTACGGGTTGTCTTCCAGAACGGGAACATCATATTTTTCCACCACCTTCATGAACGCTTCGCGGCGCTCAACGGGCCAGCAGATCCCCGTCGGGTTCTGGAAGTCGGTGATGACATAGATCAGTTTTACGTTGGGCGTGGAAGCCAGGATCTTATCCAGTTCTTCCGGAATCATCCCCTTGTTATCCGTGGGGACTTCCATGAAGGTGCATTCGTAAGCCTTGAAGGCATTGATGGCAGCCAGGTAGGTCGGAGCTTCCATCAATACGACATCGCCGGGATTCAGGAAAATCTTGCCGGCCATGTCCAGGTTCTGCTGGGAACCCGTGGTGATCAGGATGTTATCCTTGGTCAGGTGGGACTTATAGATGCGGTTCATGCGGTCAGCAATCTTCTGACGCAGTGTCGGACGGCCTTCGGTCGTGGCATATTGCAGGACCTTGCGCCCTTCGGCGGCACATACTTCCTGCGCTACCTGGGCAATTTCATTGACCGGAAACAGTTCCGGAGCGGGCAGGCCACCGGCAAAGGAAATGACTTCCGGACGCTGGGTCACTTTCAGGATTTCCCTGACGGCTGAAGCCTGCATGCCATTCATACGATTTGCTAATGTGTACTTCATCACAATCACAACCCCTTCATTGTAGATCTCGACAATTGCATATTGTATACAATAAAAGTATCACAGACAGTGACTATATTTTATTACTTGTGTAAAGCATCGTCAAGAAAAGTTTCAGAAAATGGAAAGCTGTGTAATGGAAATTCGTTAAATTGTAATATATACAACAAGTTTGCCCACCTTTGCCCGGTTAAGCAAAAAAACATGGAAAGGAAGAGGCCATAAGGCGTTCCCGGTTTATTGCCGATGCATCGGGAAAGTTAAAAGATGGACTTTTATCAAAAATGTCCACATTGGAACGTATAGGCGTCTGGTACCGGGTATTTCCAGTTGCCCGCGGACTGGATGGGGCGTGGGGATGGCCGGCGGAGTTCCCCTTTTCAGGAAGGGTCCGGCGGCTTCCGGCCGATGGTGGTTCCGTCCGGCCCGGGATTTTCCGGATCCCCGATTCTTTTCCTCATGGCGGCGTCTCCCTATGGTATAATAAGGAAGCAATAGGGGGGGACGGTTGATTGGTATGGACCGTTTGTCCTTCCCATCCGGTGCCGCTGCTGCCGGCAATCAGGAATCCGAGGGGTCCTGGCGCGGGAGTCCGGTATTCAGGCAAAACGGGGGGCTTTTCTTTTTTTGCGAAATTTCCCGTCCGTTCACGGAAGGATGACGGAAGGATCATCGTCCCGGATTGAAAGGAGTATCTTATGGACAAGTTTCTTATTATTGACGGCAGCAGCCTGATCCACCGGGCTTTTTTTGCGCTGCCTGCCTTTACCAATCAAAAGGGCGTCAATACGGGTGCCGTCTACGGCCTGTGCAATATGCTGCTGAAGCTGCTGCAGGAAGTCAAGCCTTCCTACATGGCCGTTGCCTTTGATAAATCCCGGAAAAGCTTCCGCACGGAAAAGTTTGCTGACTATAAAGGCCAGCGCAAGGCAACCCCGCCGGAACTGAAGGAGCAGTTTCCCCTGGCCATCGAGCTGCTGAGTGCCATGGGCATTCCCACCCTGGAACTGGATAATTATGAAGCCGATGATATTATCGGGACCCTGTCAGCGGCCGCACCGAAGGACGTGGAAGTCATCATTGTGACCGGGGATCGGGATGAATTCCAGCTGATCCGGGAAAATGTCCACGTGTATTTTACGAAAAAAGGCATTACCACCATTGCCGATTATGATGAGAACGCTTTTTCCGCCGAATATAACGGCCTTGTGCCCCGCCAGATTATTGACCTGAAAGGGCTCATGGGGGATACGAGCGACAATATTCCCGGCGTTCCCGGTGTAGGGCCCAAGACGGCCCTGAAGCTGATCTCGGAATACCAGTCCGTGGAGAACGTCCTGGATCACGCCGATGCGGTGAAGGGAAAAAGCCTGCAGGAAAAGCTGCAGACCTATCGGGACCAGGCCCTCCTGTCCAAGGAACTGGCCACCATCTGCCTGACGGTTCCCATGGACACCCGGCCGGGCTCCTATACCCTGACCGGCCTGACGGAAAAGAGCCGCGTCCTGATGCAGGACCTGCAGTTCAAGAACATGTGGACCCGTTTTGCCGCGGTGCTGCCCGTGGAAAAACAGGCGGCAGGGGACACCGGTGCTTCCGGTGAACCCAGTATCTTTTCGGAAACGGCTTCCCAGGCTGCTTATGAAACCGTGGCCATCGGCGATGAGGCCCAGGCACGGGACCTGGCAGGGCGCATTCAAAGAAGCGGCGCGCTGCTGCCCATGACCTATCGGACGGAAGGTCTTTTGCCGCAGACCGACCTCAGGGAAGTCCAGATGGTTTTTGAGGGAAAACGGCTGGTGTGGGATCCGGACCGCTGCGGCCGGAAGGAACTGCTCACACTGCTGGAAAACCCGGACGTGCATAAGGCCATCCCGGATCCGAAGGAACTGTACAAGTATATGCTGGGGCAGCAGCGGGAGCTTGCGGGGGTCACGGAGGACCCGGCCCTGGCGGCCTACCTCTGTGAACCGGGGGAGAATTCGTACGACCTGAAGCTGGTTGCTGAAACGTACCTTCCGGCGTCCTGCGGCGGTACCGCCCAGGATGTGGAAGCCCTGGTACCGGTCCTGGCGGAAAAGATGGAAGAGCGGGGCCTGACAAAACTGTACCGGGAGATTGAACTGCCGCTGACCCGGATCCTTGCTGAAATGGAAGCCACGGGGATTACCGTGGAACAGGGGATGCTGGATGCCGTCACCGAGAGCATGACGCAGCAGGTGGCAGGGCTGGAACAGCTGGCCCGGGACCAGGCGGGGGAGGATTTCAACCTGAATTCCCCCCGGCAGCTCGGGACCATCCTCTTTGAGAAATTGGGCCTTCCCGTCATCAAGAAGACAAAATCCGGCTATTCCACCGATGTTTCTGTCCTGGAGCAGCTGCGCGGGGAGCATCCCATCATCGAAACCATCATGGAATACCGGCAGCTGTCCAAACTGCTTTCCACGTATCTCGTGGCCCTGAAGCCGCTGATCAACCCGAATACGGGGCGCATCCATACGCATTTCAATCAGATGGCAACGGTTACGGGCCGCCTTTCCAGTACCGATCCGAACCTGCAGAACATTCCGACCCGGACGGAGGTGGGCAAGCAGATGCGCCGGATGTTCGTTCCCGGAAAAGGATACGACCTCTTGATGTCCTGCGATTATTCCCAGGTAGAACTTCGGATCATGGCCAGCATGGCCGGCGACGAGCTGCTGATCGATTCCTTCCGCCATGGCCAGGATGTCCATGCCCGCACCGCATCGGAAATCTTTGGCGTTCCCCTTGACGAAGTGACCCCTTATATGAGGAGCAAGGCGAAGACGGTCAATTTCGGAATCATCTATGGCATCAGTGATTTCGGCCTGGGCCGTCAGCTGGGTGTACCGCGTGGGGAAGCCGCGCAATATATTGAAAGTTATTTTTCCCGCTATACGGGCGTCAGGGAATATATGGAGCGGGAAAAGCAGAAAGCCCGCGATCTGGGCTATGTGGAAACCCTTTTCGGGCGCCGCCGCTACCTGCCGGATATCCACGCCAGTAATTTCAATCGCCGCAGCTTTGCCGAGCGGACGGCCATCAATACCCCGATCCAGGGAACGGCCGCGGATATCATCAAGCTGGCCATGCTGAAAGTGGCCAGGGAACTCAAGAAAGCCGGCGTAAAGAGCCGGGTCCTCCTGCAGGTCCACGATGAACTGGTCCTGGAAATCACCCGGGAGGAGCAGGAACAGGTAAGCCGTATTGTCAAGGATGCCATGGAAACGGCCGTTACCCTGTCCGTGCCCCTGGTTGCAGAAATCGCCGTTGGCAGGACCTGGGCGGAGGCCAAATAAGAAGGGGATGAGACGATGCCGGAACTGCCGGAAGTGGAACAGGTAAGGATCTCGCTGGAGCCTTACCTGATCGGAACCAAAATTGAAGGGGTGGAAATCTTTTTGCCCAACATGGTGCAGCACCCGACGCCGTGGGAATTTGCCCGCGCCCTGACCGGACAGACCGTGACGAGGGTGGAGCGGAAGGGCAAATACCTGTGCCTTGTCCTGTTATCGGGGGACCGGCTGCTGGTCCACCTGCGGATGACCGGCGCCCTCCTTGCCCGGAAAAAGGGAGCCGAGAAACCGCCCTACACGCGGCTGGGCTTTCATCTTTCCGGCGAATGGGATCTCTGGATGAGCGATATCCGGACCTTTGGCGTGGTTGGCCTTTATCACCCCGGGGAACCGATGGATGCCGGGTTTGCCTCCCTTGGGCCGGAGCCCTTGGATGCTGGCATGAACGCGGCCTATTTACGGGAAAAGGCAAAGGGAAAAACGGAACAGGTCAAGCCCTTTATCCTGGACCAGCGCATCATTGCCGGCCTTGGCAATATTTATGCCGACGAGTCCCTGTTTTTGGCTGGCATACGGCCGACACACCGGGTGAACCGGCTGACCAGGAAGGCCTGGGAGGCCCTGGCGGAAGCCATTCGGACGGTCATTCGCAGTGCCCTGGAACACCGGGGAACGACATTCCGGAATTACCAGGACGCCAACGGCAAAATGGGCGATAACCTGCAATACCTGAACGTATATCATCGCGGTGGGGAAGCCTGCCGGAACTGCGGCACCCCGCTCAAAAAAATCAAGGTCGGCGGACGGGGCAGCGTATACTGTCCCCACTGCCAGAAATAAGGTGATGGAAACGATTATCGGATTGACTGGAGGCATTGCTTCGGGAAAAAGTACGGTCAGTTCCTATCTGGCCCAAAAGGGCATTCCCGTCTTTGACGCGGACCGTGCCGCCTGGCATGTGGAGGAAAAGGGATCAGCCTGCCTCCGGGAGCTGGTCGCACGGTTCGGGAAGGAAATCCTCCTGCCTGACGGGACCCTGGACCGGCCCCGGCTGGCAGCGCTTGCTTTTGGCAGTGCCGAAGGGACGAAGGACCTGAACCGGATCGTGCATCGTGCCGTAGAACGGGAACGGGACGCCTTTCTGGCAGCCCATAAAAATGACCGCCTCGTTGTCATCGATGCCCCGCTCCTGCTGGAGTGCGGCTGGCAGGCCCTGACCGACACGGTGTGGCTCGTCTTTATCCCGGAAGAGGAACAGATCCGCCGGGCCATGCGGCGGTCCGGTCTGTCACGGAACGAAGTGGCCGCAAGGATCCGGCGGCAGATGCCCCTGTCGGAAAAGCGGAAAATGGCGGACCTCGTCATTGACAACGGGGGAAGCCTGGAAAATCTTTATGCCCAGGTGGAAGCGGCCTTGCAGGGAGTGTTGTCCCGGTAAGCCTTCTCCCGCCGGGCGGCGGGCAAAGCGTTTACGAGGGATCTGAAATCCTGCTTTTGGCTTTTTTTCGGGCGCCGGTCCCGCATCGTGCGGAAGCCATCGCCCTGTCCGGGCCGGGTCGGCAACCAGCCATTCATTGAATCATGGGTTCCCCGGTTGTCATATCCCTCCCTTTTTTGTTACAATAAACAGGGCGTGGATGAAAGCCTTTATGTCAAGTGATGAGCCTCCCGGTCAGGGGAGTGCTTTTGCAATATATAGTGAGGGATGTAATTGAAAAAGAAGCAGCAGAAAAAACAACATTCCGGCTGCCTTACTGCCATTCTGGTCCTGGTAGTCCTGGTTTTTCTGGGTTTCCAGGCGTGGAAGACGGATTTTGTTCAGCGAAAAGCTGTCTATAACTGGCCCTATTCGCGGGAAATCCACCAGTATAGCGCACAGTACCGGGTCGATCCTTTCCTGGCCGTAGCGGTCATGAAAAATGAAAGCGGTTTCAAGCCGGATGCCGAATCCAAGACCGGTGCCCTGGGGCTGATGCAGATCATGCCGGAAACGGGAGCCTGGATTGCCAAGTGCACGGATTTTCCGAATTTCAAGGCCAGCATGCTGACGCTGCCGGAGCTGAATATTAAATTTGGCTGCTGGTACCTGAGTGAACTGGAAAATGAATTCCAGAGCAATGAAATCCTGATGCTGGCGGCTTACAATGCCGGCAGGGGAACGGTGAAGCAATGGATGAATGAATATGGGTGGGGATTTGGCTTCGACGATATTTCCCAGATTCCCTTCGATGATACCCGCAATTATGTGCGGAAGGTGCTCCATGATCGGGAGCGTTACGCGGTCCTTTATAAGAACACCATGAAAAGCGAGTAAACATGAAAAAAGTGCTTGACTCGGATTTTCCATTGTGCTAGAATAGCATTGTTGTTGATGACAACGCGGCCATGGCGGAACTGGCAGACGCGCTAGCTTCAGGAGCTAGTGGGGGC
>CADBQR010000102.1 GCA_902796945.1 uncultured Acidaminococcus sp. | reverse complement strand
CGTAGCGAGACCAGATATTACTTTTTCCAGCCATTCACAACATTCCCTCCTGCAATGCCAAATCCGGGGTCCTTCCGGATCCTCTCTCCGATGGGTTCCCGCCTGTATATAGCAGGCGGATGCGGCATGGAATCGATCCATTTATAGGGTAAAAATTCGTTTTATCCACAAAATCTCGACACTATTATATAAATCAACAAGTGTAAAATCAATGTAAGAAAAGGGTGAAAAACAGTACTCCGTCAGTCGAATTTAATAAGAAATATTAAAAAGATAATTGTATACGGTAGTATTTTCTTTTTAAGAAGAAAATTGCATGTAAAAAAAACACCCCACTGGCCGCCGCAACGGCACAAATTCAACGATAAAGCCGGTTGCTGTCTTTATGTCCCCACTCTTTTAACCGTGAAATTACCTTATAAGATTTTTCCCAAGTTCAAAATGATTTTCCATAATTATGGATTTGGCGCTGTATAATTTTCAATAGAAGTTTTTTTATCGTTATTAATATTTTGCATCTGTTTTTCTTATGGTTTTTTGTTTTTCTTTCCCTCCACCCGGAATCCAGGATTCCCATCCAGATGGGGAACCAAAGGCAAAGCAAAAAGGAGCTGCCAGCCCCGACATCAATCGGAGTGACAGCTCCCTGAGAAACCAGGGGATTGCCGGAAATGAAACCGTACCCGACAAGGCCCTTTTTAGCCGACTAATTCATAGCCCGCTTTGGCAATGGCTTCGCCCGCCGCTTTCCGGTCCAGCTTTCCGGAAAGTTGCAGCTCCACACGGCCATCTTCATGATGGGCTTCAGCCCTGGTGACACAAGGCAGGGCTTCCAAGGCCTTCTTGACACGGCCTTCACAGTGGGCGCACATCATGCCGCTCACCTGCAGTGTCATGACCTGGGGAGCCGGTTCTTCCAGCTGCCCCTCATAGGTATAACCAGCCTCCGTGACGGCTTTTTTGACAGCATCCTCTACCACAGGCCCTGAAAGGCGAACCTTTACGGATCCGCTGGCATGGTCAGCTTCCGCGGCGGACACGAAGGGCAGGGCTTCCAAGGCTTTTTTGACGCGTCCCTCGCAGTGGGCACACATCATGCCGCTCACCCGGAGCAGAATGTCACGGTTTTCCTTTTCCTGGACACCACCATAGCCATAGCCGGCGTCTTCCACGGCCTTGCGGGCCGCTTCGGAATCAAAGACCCCGCTGAACTGGACATGGACCAGGCCCTGCGTATGGTCCGCTTTCGCAGCGGCAATGCCCGGCAGGGCTTCCAGTGCTTTCTGCACACGGGCCTCACAATGGGCACAGGTCATGCCGGTCACGGTAAGCTCCAGTTCGTTTCCCGCACTGCTGCCGGCCGGTGTTTCCGGCGCGGCCGGTGCAGCCATAAGCGGTTTTCCCGAAGCCAGGGCTTCCGCCGCCGGATTGCTGCGTTTCTTATCGTTTTTGGCATCATGGACTTTGGTCAGGTTAAGGCGCAGGGCATTCATGCAGACCGTAAAGCTGGAAACGCTCATGGCTGCGGCCCCGACCATCGGGTTCATACGGATTCCCGCGACCAGTCCGGCGGCCAGGGGAATACAGATCATGTTATAGAAGAACGCCCAAAACAGGTTTTCATGAATGTTGCGGACGGTGCTGCGGCTCAGGCGCACCGCGGCCGACACATCAGTGAGGCGGGAGTTCATGAGGACAATATCGGCGGAATCGATTGCCACATCGGCACCGGCACCAATGGCAATCCCGATATCAGCCCGGGTCAGGGCCGGTGCATCGTTGATGCCATCACCCACCATGGCCACCCGGCCGTATTGCTGCAGGTTGCGGATGACCGCTTCCTTTCCGTCCGGCAGGACACCGGCAATGACACGGTCCACACCGGCCTGACGACCGATGCTTTCGGCAGTTTTCTGGTTATCCCCGGTCAGCATCACGACCATGATGCCCATTTGCTGCAATTCACGGATGGCCTGCGGCGAATCTTCCTTGATGACATCGGCCACTGCAATCATACCCGCTACCTTGCCATTCTTCGAAAAGAGAAGGGGCGTTTTCCCTTCCCCGGCCAGGGCTTCCGCCCGGTTTTCCATACCGGCATCCAGAGCAGCCGTGGAACGAATGAACTTCAGGCTGCCGCCAACCAGTTCATTTCCATCCTGAACGGCCTTCAGTCCGTTCCCGGGCAGAATGGAGAAGGATTCGACCGTCCCCACCGTAAGGCCCCGCTGCCGGGCTTCTTCCACAATCGCCTTGGCAAGGGGATGCTCCGATTTCTGTTCCAGGTCGTAGGCCAGCTGCAGCAATTCGGTTTCCGTGACATCTGCCGCGGGAACCAGATCCGTCACCTTCGGTTCGCCTTTGGTGATGGTACCGGTCTTATCCAGGGCAACGATATTGACTTTCCCGGCATTTTCCAGGGATTCGGACGTTTTGAAGAGGATCCCGTTCTTGGCACCGACCCCGTTGCCGACCATGATGGCAACCGGAGTTGCCAGTCCCAGTGCGCAGGGGCAGGCAATGACGAGAACGGCAATACCGCGTGCAATGGCCTGACCAAGGGGAGCGCCGGCAATCAGCCAGCCCACGGTGGTGACCAGGGCAATGAAAATGATAGAAGGCACAAAGTACATGGACACGGTATCCGCAATCCGTGCAATCGGTGCTTTCGTGGCCGATGCATCGCTGACCAGCTTGATGATCTGGGACAGGGTTGTGTCCTCCCCGACCCGGGTCGCACGGCATTCCAGATAGCCCGATTGATTCATCGTGGCCGTAGAAACCTTATCGCCGGGCTTCTTGTCCACAGGCAGGCTTTCACCGGTCAAGGCCGACTCATTGACAGCACTTTCACCCTTGATGACTTCCCCATCCACCGGAATGTTTTCACCGGGGCGGACGACAAAGATATCGCCTTTTTTGACCGTATCGATGGAAACGGTCTGTTCCTTTCCATCGACCAGGATGACTGCGGTCTTCGGTGCCAGTTTCATAAGGCCCTTCAGCGCGTCGGTCGTACGCCCCTTGGAGAGGGCTTCCAGCATCTTGCCAACCGTAATGAGGGCAGGAATCATGGCCGCCGATTCAAAATACAGGTTGCTCTTATAGATGGGAAGCAGCTGGTCATAGGAAGCGCCTCCCGCAGCCTGGTAGGTCATATCGTACAGGACGTACAGGCTCCACAGGAAGGAAACGCCGGAGCCCAGGGCGACCAGGGTATCCATGTTGGGAGCCAGATGGCGCAGGCTCTTGAAGCCGCTGACAAAAAAGGCCTTATTGATTACCATGACGATGATGGCCAGAAGCATCTGGGTAATGCCAAGTCCGAAAAGGTTCCTT
Source organism: uncultured Acidaminococcus sp. (assembly GCA_902796945.1). GTDB lineage: Bacteria > Bacillota > Negativicutes > Acidaminococcales > Acidaminococcaceae > Acidaminococcus. The sequence goes on along the minus strand of CADBQR010000102.1, from coordinate 46,537 downwards.
TCCAGGAAGGCCGGAACCGGCAGGTTCAGCATATTGTGCCCCATGGTCAGGTACATGAGGACGAGCAGAAAGCCAACGGACAGGGAAAGGCGCCGTTTCAGCTTCGGTGTCTCCCGGTCTTTCAGGGCATCCTCATCGGCAGCCAGTTCCCCCTGTCCTTCCGCCTTACGACCCTTGGGAGAAGCTCCATAACCGGCTTCCTCCACGGCTTTGATGATATCCTGGTCGGACGCCGTTCCTTCCACGCCCATGCTGTTGGTCAGCAGGGAAACGGAGACGCTTGATACGCCGGGAACGGAAGCCACGGCTTTTTCCACATGGGCCTGACAGGAAGCACAGGTCATGCCCTCGACATTGAATTGTTTCATAAAGGATTCCTCCTTTGCTTATCTTTATACCCTACCATGGTATTGTTTTTACGGTTGTATCTTACCTTAAAATTTCCTGTTTGTCAACATGAATTCCTATTATTTTAGTATAAATATTGAAACGCAAAAAAGATGCCTCCCCAAGGGAAGCATCTTTCTGTAAACCGCTTTGTTCTGTCAGGCCTGCTCCGCCCTCTTCCGGGCCAGCTCCTCTTCGTAGGTGGAAAGGACGGAAAGCAGTTCCGCTTCCGTCATGGCCTTGTTGATGGCGTTCCGGTAAAATGCGCTGCGGGGCAGTCCCGAAAAGTAACAGGCCCCATGATGCCGCATTTCGCGTACGCCAATCTTTTCCCCCTTAAAGGCGATGAGATCGCGCAGGTGGCGGCGCACCATGGCAAAGCGTTCCGCCAGCGTCACGGAAGGCACTTTTTTCCCGCCCAGGGCCGCCCTGATTTCCCGGAAAATCCAGGGATTTCCCTGGGCACCGCGGGCAATCATGACCCCGCTGCAGCCGGTTTCGCGGATCATGCGCAGGGCATCCCCATAAGTAAAGAGGTCCCCGTTGCCAATGACGGGAATCGATACGGCTTCCCGCACCTGCCGGATGATCTGCCAATCCGCCTTGCCCGAATAGAACTGGGTCCGGGTCCTGCCATGGACGGCCACGGCGCTGACTCCGGCCTTTTCCGCTGCCCGGGCAATCTCCACGGCATTCCGGTGCTGTTCATCCCAACCGGCACGGAACTTGACCGTCACGGGAACGGAAACGGCATCGACGAGGGCGGCCAGGATGGCGTATACCTTTTCCGGATCCTTCATCAGGGCCGACCCTTCCCCATTGGAAACAATCTTATGGACCGGGCAGCCCATATTGACATCGATGATATCCGCTCCATGGGCCTCGACAATCTTGCCGGCCGCTGCCATTTCCTCCGGGACGGACCCGAAAAGCTGGATTGCCGTCGGGTGTTCCCCGGGGTCGATTTCCAGCATGGCAAAGGTCTTTTGGTTACGGTAGAGCAGCGCCTTGGCACTGACCATTTCGGAAACCGTATAATCCGCACCCATTTCCCGGCAGATCCGGCGAAAGGGCAGGTCCGTCACTCCCGCCATAGGCGCGAGGATGACTGGACAGGCCGCCGGCACAAGATGATTGAACATACACATATCCTTTCGTTTGGGTAAAAACAAATTGCCAAAAAACGGCGTCCTGCCCTTCTCATTGCAAGGACAGCGGCGCCGTTTCGATTGCTCTTTTCCCCGTTCTCAGCGATTCATATCATGGAGGATCTTCAGGCCATCCAGGGTCAGGAAGGGTTCCACCACATCGACCAGGTCGGACTCGGAAGCCATGAGTTTCCCGAAGCCGCCGGTCACGACGACAAAGGCCTGACCGCCCAGTTCCTTTTTCATGCGACTGATGATGCCATCCATCTGACCGACAAACCCAAAGATCACGCCGGACCGCATGGCATGAATGGTGTCATGGCAAATCGTAGCAGGCGGTTTGATCAGTTCGATACGGGGCAGCTTGGCGGCCTTCTGGAAGAGGGCTTCCGTCGAAATGCCGATCCCCGGGGCAATGGCACCGCCCAGATACTCGCCGTCCGGACGGAGGGCGCAGAAAGTGGTGGCCGTGCCAAAATCAATAATGATCAGGTTCCCCTTATCACCGTATTTATGATGGGCTGCCACGGCGTTGACAATCCGATCCGCTCCGATTTCGTTGGGATGGTCATAATCCAGCTTCAGTCCCGTCTTGATTTCACTGGTCACCACAAAGGGGGTAATCCCGAAATAGCGCTTGCACATATTGCACAGGGGCACCAGCAGCGGCGGTACAACCGTGGAAATGATGATGTCCGTAATCTGCTTCATATCCACGCCGGTATAGGAGAACATGCTTCCCAGGACGATGCCGAATTCATCGCTCGTCCGGGACCGGCTGCTGGAGAGTCTCCAGTGCGCGCACCAATCGTTGCCATCGTGAACACCTACTACAATGTTCGTATTGCCGACATCCATTACCATTAACATTTTTGACTTTCCTCCAAAGTACAGGTTCAGCTCCGTGGATTCGGGTCTGCCGCCTTCCGGACAGCACCCACAAACGACTTAATTATACCAAAACCTGCAAAAGGTGCAACATTTTTTAAAGGTAAACACAAAATCTGGAACAAAATTCCGGCCGGGGAGCACCCGTCCTTCCGTTTTTGCGCCCTTTCTCCCGGAGTCCCTCCAGGTAAAAAAGGCTCCTCCGCGTTCCTGATTTTTTCAGGCTGCCGCGAAAGAGCTTCCTTTGCTCAACCAATGAGGAAATGACTCACCGGAATTCATACTTTCCCGTTCCCGTGGCCGGCCGGATCGATACATCCCCTGCCAGGACCTTTTCCACGGTTCCGTCTTCCTTACGGACCATGAGGGCGCCATCCTCGTCAATGTCGACAGCCGTGCCAAGATAGGTCTTATCAGGGGAAATGACCTTGACCATACGGCCCAGCGTCGTCGAATATACGCGCCACTGGTCAAAGATGGGCTGGAAACCTTCCTTGAGTACCTGCTGATAATATTCCTCAAAATAATCAAGTACACGGCCCAGCAGCTGTACCCGGGTAAAAGGCTTTTTCGCCACGTCCGCAATGGAAATCGCTGAATCCCGCAGGTTTTCCGGCACCATGTCCCGGGGCACGCAGACATTGATGCCAATACCGACAACCAGGTAGTTGATGTGACCGAATTCTGCACTCATTTCCGTAAGGATGCCGACCAGCTTGCGGCCTTCCAGCAGCACGTCATTGGGCCACTTGATCATGGCATTGACGCCGCAGCATTCCCGGATGGCACGCACTACGGCCACTGCCGCAAGGAGCGTCATCTTGGGGGCTTCCTGGGGAAGGAAGGACGGTTTCAGCAGCAGGGAGAACCAGAGGCCCTTTCCATAGGGGCTGAACCACCCGCGGGACAGCCGTCCCTTGCCGCCGGTCTGTTCCTCCGCGACACACAGGGTTCCATCGTCGGCACCGGAAACAGCCAGTTTCTTCAGGATTTCATTGGTGGACTGCACCTGCTCCTCATAACAGATATGGCGCCCTAAGAATGCTGTGTGGAGAACGGCACCGATTTCCTCCGGCAGCAGTTTATCCGGTATTCCCGTCAAGACATATCCCTTCTTTGTATAGGCTTCGATTTGGTACCCCATCTTTTTCAGGCTCTGGATATGCTTCCAGACGCCGGTGCGGGTAATTCCCAGCACATGGGCCAGGTCCTGTCCGGAAACCGGCTGTGGGGCCTTTTCCCGCAAAATATTCAAGATTTCTTCGCGCATCCGTCATCATCCTTTCAAGATTCCCCATCCCCTGCCCGGCAAAACAAGGATGGTCCCTTCCGGAACCCTCGGTCCTTCTTTTCCCGCATAAAAGGAAAGGGCGCACGAAGCGCCCTCCTGCTGATCATCAAGCCTGTGGCACTTCCCGGAGAAGCGGATCGGAAACAGGTTCCCCTTCGGCAGCCTCTTCCGTCTTATCCAGAGGAATCGGAGTGCCCGGTTCCGGCGGCTGAGGACCCGCGTCAGGAGCCGTTTCTCCTTTTTCCAGGATACGGCCGTACTTCATCAGTTCTTCAATTTCATGACCTTCCAGGGTTTCCCTTTCAATCAGGGCCCTGGCAATCAAATGGAGCTTATCCATATTGTCCGAAAGCAGTTTGACCGTTCCCTCGTAGGCCTCATCAATGAAGCGGCGGATTTCGCTGTCAATCTCGGCCGCCACTTTTTCACTGTAGTTATGCTGCCGTCCCAGGTCACGTCCCAGGAATACCTGCTGTTCCTGATGGCCGAAGGTGACCGCGCCGAGCACTTCACTCATGCCATATTCACAGGTCATCTGACGGGCCAGTTCCGTGGCGCGCTGCAGATCACTGCTGGCACCGCTGGAAATCTCATGGAGCACCAGTGCTTCCGCCACACGCCCCCCTAAAAGGACCTTCAGTTCGTCCAGGAGTTCACTTCGCGTGGCGTAATAGCGGTCTTCCTTCGGCAGGCTCAGCGTGTAGCCGCCAGCCCGGCCGCGGGGAATGATGGTTACCTTATGGACAGGATCCGTGTGGTCCAGGAGCATGCCCACCAGGGTATGACCGCCTTCATGATAGGCCGTAAGGCGTTTTTCCTCGTCACTGATGACCCGGCTCTTGCGTTCCGGCCCCATCATGACCCGTTCAGCCGCTTCTTCCATGTCGCTCATGGTAATGGTGACCTGGTTATGGCGGGCTGCCAGAAGGGCTCCTTCATTGACCAGGTTGGCCAGGTCAGCACCGGTAAAGCCCGGCGTCCGGCGGGCCAATACTTCCAGATTGACATCGGAATCAACGGGCTTGCCTTTGGTATGGACCTTCAGGATGGCCAGGCGGCCGCGGATATCCGGCTTGTCAACCACGATCTGCCGGTCGAAACGGCCGGGACGAAGCAGGGCCGGATCAAGGATATCGGGACGGTTGGTAGCCGCAATCATGATGATGCCTTCATTGGCACCGAACCCATCCATTTCAACGAGCAGCTGGTTCAGGGTCTGTTCCCTTTCATCATGCCCGCCGCCGAGACCGGCACCTCTTTGACGGCCCACAGCATCAATTTCATCGATAAAGACAATGCACGGTGCGTTTTTCTTGGCCTGGTCGAAGAGGTCACGGACACGGGAAGCACCGACACCTACAAACATTTCCACAAAGTCGGAACCGGAAATACTGAAGAAAGGCACACCGGCCTCACCGGCAACTGCTTTGGCCAGCAGCGTCTTGCCCGTACCGGGAGGACCGTAAAGCAGGACCCCCTTGGGGATCCGGGCACCCAGCTGGTTGTATTTCTGCGGAGCCTTCAGGAATTCAACCACTTCCTGCAATTCCTGCTTGGCTTCGTCCGCTCCGGCCACGTCACGGAAGGTAACCTTGCTCTTGCCGTCTCCGTAAAGCTTGGCCTTGCTCTTGCCAAAGGACATGACCCGGCTGCCTCCGCCCTGGGCGTTGTTCATCATGACAAACCACAGGATCACGATGACCACCATGGGCAGCAGGGACGAAATGATATTGCTCCAGAAAGATGGCTGCGGCGGCAGCTCGGCCTTGATTTCAACATCACGGGCCCGCAATGTATCCACCAGCTTGTCATCCCGCGGGGCAATGGTCGTGAATTCGGCGCCGTTCTTTAATTTGCCCCGGATCACCGCGTTGTCCACAATGGTGACCGACGCGACGTCATCCTGCTGGACCTCCTTCATAAAGGTCGTATAGCTCATATCATTCTTCGGGGTATTGGATGTATTGTAATAATCGAAGATCCAAAGCCCGAGAATCAAAATGAGCAGATAGAAGAGAAGATTTCTGAAAAACTTAGACACAAGATCCTCCTTTCCGCTTACCTGTCATCAACAGATAATCGGGTATTTTTATTTATCGTAGACTGACCGTTTCAGGATCCCAATATAGGGAAGCGTCCGGTAGTCTTCGTCATAATCGAGGCCAAAACCGACAACAAATTCGTCGGGAATCACAAATCCATAATAATCCGGAACCATCTTGACCAGACGGCGTTCCTTCTTGTCCAGCATGGCCGCCAGGCGAATGCTCTTGCAGTTACGCTGGGCGAAAAGGTCGCGAACCGCTTTCAGGGTCAGTCCGGAATCACATACATCGTCCACGATGAGGACATTCTTGTTGGCCACATTGCGTGACGTATCAAAGTGAATATCCACCTTCCCCGTTGTTGAAGTACCGGACCCATAGGAAGAAACCTTCAGGAAATCAATCTGGGTAGGAACAGTCATATGCTGGGTCAATTCCATCATAAAGTAGGCAGCACCCTTCAGCAATCCAATGACAAGGACTTCTTCCCCTTCATAATCCTTGCTGATTTCGGCAGCCATTTCGGCAATCCGTTTCTTTAAGGTCGTTTCATCAATCAAGATTCTTTCAATGTTGGGATGCATTTCTCTGCTGCTCCTTTTGTGCCAGCTTCGCGGCCCGTTCTTCCTCGCGGGACCGTTGATTTTTTCCAGCCATCAATCGCCCATTACAATAAATAATACGCACCTGGCCCGGAACGTCAAGGGCTTTATTGCCCACGCCCCTGGCAACCAGGGCCAGGATATCCAGGATGTGCCCGTAACCGGCTTCCCCGCCGCCAGCTTTTTCGACGATCAGCCGGACGACCCGGCTTTTCAGGGCCCGTGGCAAGGCGGCGAATTCAGGACCCGTCTTGACCTCCCAGCAGCCGCCCGCCTCCCGGCCATACCTTTGGAAATACTGCCGGGCCTGGAACTCCAGGCAGGCTTCATCTTCAGCAGCCAGCCGGGCCGTCTGGGATAACTGCCGGCGGATCCGGGGATTCCTTGCTTCCAGCATCGGAAGCAGGGTCTGGCGGATCCAGTTCCGACGCAGGGATTCATCAAAATTGGAAGCATCCGTCCGAAAGGCGATGGCCTGTTCCAGACAATACTGTATCATATCCTGCCGGGTGGCATCCAGGAAAGGACGGGCCAGATACCCGTTGACGGGCAGCATCCCCCTGAGTCCCCTGGTCCCGGCTCCCCGGAGCAGGTTCAACAGGACCGTTTCTGCCTGATCATCCTGGTGATGGGCCAGGAAGATGCCTTCGGCGCCATATTCCCTGCGGCAGGCTTCCAGTGCTTCGTAACGGAGCCGGCGGGCCGCTTCCTCCGGGGAAAGCCCGGCTTCCCGGACCAACCGGTCGGGATAAACATCGCAGCGACGGAAGGGAAGCCCTCGTGCCTGACAGAAGGAAGCCACAAACCGGGCATCCTCTTCCGCTGCCTCACCCCGCAGGTGATGCTGGACATGGACGACCCTGACCGTGATTCCGTCCTCGCGGGCCGCCTTTCCCATGACATCGGTCAGGGCAAGGGAATCCGCACCGCCGGAACAGGCTGCCATGACACAGGTGCCCGCCTTCCATAGCGGGCTGGTCCGGACCAGGCAGCGCAGGCGATTTTCCAATTCGCTCATACCGTCTCCTCAACAAAGAAAGGTACTTCCGGAGAAGTACCTTGATGCTTCCATTCAGGAATCAATCTCCCCTGCGGGCGCCTCTGCCGCCCCGCTTCGATTCCGTGTTTCTCTTCAGGTCCAGAAGACGGTCATCGCTTTCCTTCAGGAACTTGGAGAGCTTATCTTCAAAACTCATCGGACCAGCGGCACGGGAGGCTCCGCCGAAACGATCATTGAATTTGCGCCCTTCAAAATGCTTTTCACCGGGTTTCCGGTCAAAATGTCTTTCTCCCGGCTTCCGGTCAGCAAATTTCCGGTCATTCGCAGGCCGTTCCCCCTTCTGTTCGGCCGGGGGCATAAGAGCCTTCAGGGACAGTCCGATCTTTCCTTTTTCATCGATGGAAACAACCTTGACCGTCACTTTCTGTTTTACTGTGAGGAAGTCATGTACATCTTTGACGAAGACATTGGAGACCTCAGATATGTGTATCAAGCCAACCTTGTTTTCCGGGAGCTGGACAAACGCTCCAAAATTCGTAATACCTGTGACAATACCGTCAACAATTGCGCCTTTTTCCAAAGCCATAGGTCAAAGACATCCTCCTTTAAATTCGTGTTACGTTAACCATTATACCGTTGATTTTTCATTTCCGTCAAGAGGTTTGTACAGACAGAAAAGCCCTCAAAATGGGAAAAAATCCCTGCTTTGTCCCGTCCTTTTGGCAGGGCGGGACAAGGGCACGGTAACCCAGTCGGCACAGCAGGAAAATACAGGGATAGCAACAGGAGACCGCGGCCATTCCGGCAGCAGTCTCCTGGGATTTCCAAATCACTTTATCGTTACCGGGCGGGCGCTCATTTTTTGGCTCCATCCGGTTTGTTTTCATCAATCAGAAACAGCGGGATTTCGTTCTTTCCCACCATGTTATGTTCATCACGAGCTACTTTTTCAATGTATTTCATATCGCCCAGATTGTTTTTTTCTTCCTCCAACCGGGCATTTTCTTCCTTGATTTCCTCTACCCGCTTCTCCGTCTTCGTCGTTTCCCGATGCACCAGGTACAGGTCATGCAGCTGCTGGAAGATCCGGAAAAGGGAAACCAGGGCAACCAGGGCAATAAGAACCGTAAAGATCCGTCCGAACCGGATTCCTGATTTTCTGGTTTTTTTATCTGCAGTATGAACAGCCATTTCGGTCCTTCTCTCCCCTTATGTCAGGGACATCAAAAGAAAACAACCCGACACCGAACCGGCATCGGGTTGTCAATTCAATTATTTGTTGACGGCATCCTTGAAAGCTTTGCCAGCCTTGAAAGCGGGAACAGTAGCCTTCTTGATCTTGATGGTTTCGCCGGTGCGAGGATTCTTGCCGTTGCGAGCTTTACGAACGCGAGCTTCAAAGGTACCGAAGCCGATCAGCTGAACTTTGTCTTTCTTGGCAATCGCTCCCTTAACGGTATCGATGAAAGCGTTTACTGCCTTTTCTGCGTCTTTCTTCGGCAGAGCGGTTTTGGACGCAACTTCAGAGATTAATTCACTTTTGTTCATAAGTAAGTCCTCCTCAATACTAATTGCGCCTTTGTGGCGCTTGGCTAGTGTTATGGTATCACAAACGGCTTAAAAATGCACGTACTTTTTTAAAATTCCTAGATTTTTTCTTGTTTTGCCGTTTTCCAAAGGTCAATCATTTCATTAAGGGTTAAATTTTCCCATTTTTTATTTTGCTTTTTTAAGGCTTTTTCCATGCCATGAAAACGCCTGCGAAATTTATTATTGGCCCGGTTCAATGCGGTTTCCGGCTCCAGACCGAGATGGCGGGCATAGACGGCAAGGGCAAAGAAAAGGTCCCCCAGCTCCTCCTCCATGGCGTCCTGATTTTTAGACACTACGGCCTCCCTTAATTCTTTCATTTCTTCAGTGACCTTTTTTCCTGCCGCTTCCGCGTCAGGCCAGTCAAAGCCCCTGCGGGCAGCCCGTTCATTCAGTTTATAGGCGCACATGAGGGCTGGCAACCCCCTGGCAATCCCATCGAGGGCACTGGTACGTTCCTTTTTTTCTTCCGCCTTCAGGGCATCCCAGTTTTTCAGGACCTGCTCTGCATTCCGGACCTCCAGGGTGCCATAGACATGGGGATGGCGATGGATCAGCTTTGTGACGACATCATCAATGACGTCCTGCATGGAAAAAAGGCCCTCTTCCTCCGCCAGGCGGGCATGGAACACGACCTGGAAAAGGACGTCACCCAGTTCCTCCCGCATACCCTTTACATCGCCGTCATCAATGGCTTCCAGCATTTCGTACACTTCTTCGACGAGTTCACGGCGCATGCTTTTATGGGTCTGCACCCGATCCCACGGGCACCCACCCGGTGAACGCAGGGTCTTCATTACGTCCTGCAGGGGACGCGTATCCATGAGCCCCGCCTTTTTGGTTTCATTCATTTTGAATGCCTCCTCACGATATGACGCAGTTCGCGGGCCCGGATCTCACCCAGGATCAGGAGAGCGGCCCCATAGATGAGGACACCGGCCCCGATGGCACCCAGTGTGCTGGTCACCCAGTTTGCATGGGACAGCAGGAACAGTTCCTGGTAAGCATACACGACACCGGCAGCCATCAGGGCGGAAGCCACCGCTCCCCGCAGCAGCGTCAGGAAAGGCAGCAGGACCCGACATTCCCGGTACAGAAAGATCAGGTTCAGCACGGCAGCCGTGGCCAGGTTCAGGTCCGTTGCCAGCGCCGCACCGATGATGCTCCAGGCCGGATCAGCCACCAAAACCCAGAGGACCCCGATCTTCACAAAAAGACTGAGGAACATGTTGACCATGGGCACGCGTTGATGTCCAATTCCCTGGAGGATGGCCGCTGTTACCTGATGCAGTCCCAGCAGGAAAACAGCCGGTGCCAGAGCCGATACCACGGGTCCGGCTGCCATGGCACCGTAAAGGATCCTGGCAATGGGTGTGCCCAGCACAAAGATGCCTGTCGCCGCCGGCAGGTTAAAGAGAATCAGGATGCGCAGGGCCGTGCGGGCCTTGCTGCGGACAGCAGTGTCATCCCCCAGGGCCCGGGCTTCCGAAATAGCCGGAACCGTTGACCAGGCCAGTGAATTGGTTGGAATGGTCCCCATATTGACCAGGGGCATGGCCATTCCCGATAAATAGCCCAGCGCCGTGGTGGACGCGGCAATCGTAAAACCAGCGGCCAGCAGCCGGCTCGGAACCAGGACAATCTCAATCAGCCCGACCAGGGGAATCATCAGGCTGGAAAGCGTGACGGGCAGCGCCAGTCCTGCCAGCGTACCGGCAATATCCCTGACAGAAAGCGGTTTTGCCGGTGCCTGTTCCAAAAGGGCTTCACGGTTCCATTTTTTCTGCTGCCGGAAATAGCACCAGATCAGCAGCAGCAGGCCGCAGGCCGTGCCAGGGGCCGCACCGAAAATAGCCCCTGCCGCGGCAACTTCCAGTCCCCGCGGCAGCAGCATCACGGCCAGTGCCAGCATCACCGCAACGCGGACAAACTGTTCCAGGATCTGGGAGACCGCAGTCGGTTTCATTTCCTGGAACCCCTGGAAATAGCCCCGCAGTCCGGCCAGGGGAACGGCCAGGGCCAGGGCCGGGACGCAGCTAAGCATGGGAAGCAGGGCCCGCCCGTCCTTGATGATGCCGCCTGAAAAAAGATGGGGAATCATAAGCAGGGCAAAAGCAGCCCATGCCAGTCCCATCGTAACAAAAAGAACCATGGACACGCGGAAGATATGCCGTACCGTCCCCCATTCCTTTTTGGCGGCCCACTGGGAAACAAAAAGGGACATGGCGGCAGGGATCCCGGCCGCGGCAATGCCCGTCAGCAGGTTAAACAAAGGATAAGCCAGCTGGTACAGGCCAATCCCTTCCCCTCCGAGCAGACGGGACAGGAAGATGCGGTTTACCGATGCCAGGATCTTGACCATCAGTCCCGCTGCAGTCAGGATCAGGGTTCCTTTTATAAAACGGTCAGCCATAGGGATTCATCCTTTCCTCCTCGCCGGAAACCAGAAGCGCGCTCTTATGGGATTCTCGCCGGGTCTGTTCCGGAACCGGGAATCCCGTTTCCTTACGACAGCAGGCGAGGCAGGTTCTTTTCCAGGAAACGCAGCGGTTCTTCCGCCATTCCGGCTGTGCGGACAGTAAGCTGCGGTTTGGGAACCATCTTCATGGTAGCACGGGGCACATAATCCCGGATGATGTCGCGGATGCGGTCCGGGTTGGCCGTACTGTGCTGGTCAAAGGTTATGTTGATGGAACCGGGACGGACGGTAATGCCGATAATACGGAGCTTCCGGCACAAATCGCGAATGGCCGCCACGCGCCACAGTGCCATGACCTGTTCCGGCGGAGTTCCGAAACGGTCAATGATTTCATCCATCAGTTCCTGCCGTTCCTCGTACTTCATGCTTCCCAGGCGGCGGTAGATTTCCAGTTTATAACGCGGGTTATCGATGTAATCATCCGGAATATAGGCATCCAGCTTGATTTCAATGATGGGATCCTGCCGGATTTCCTCCGGTTTTTCGCCATTCTGCAAAGCATTGATGGTATCCTCGAGCAGACGGCAGTACAGGGCAAAACCGACACCGGCAATCTGTCCGTGCTGCTCGGCCCCCAGCAGGTTTCCGGCCCCGCGGATTTCCAGGTCCCGCATGGCAATCTTGAATCCGGCTCCCAGTTCCGTGAAATCACGGATGGCCTGCAGTCGCTTCTGGGCCACTTCCGACAGGGCCTTATCCTTTTTATACAGGAAATAGGCATAGGCCAGGCGCGAAGACCGGCCCACGCGGCCCCTCATCTGATACAGCTGGGACAGGCCAAAATTCTCGGCCCCGTCGATGATGATGGTATTGGCAAGGGGCACATCAAGGCCATTTTCGATGATGGTCGTACACAGGAGCAGGTCAAAATCGCCCTGGTAGAACCCCATCATGATGTCTTCCAGTTCCTCTTCTCCCATACGGCCGTGTGCCACACCGATGGAAAGGCCGGGAACCAGTTCGCGCAAATGGGCTGCAATGTGATCCAGTGCCTCGATGCGATTATGGACATAGTAGATGCGTCCACCGCGGCGGATTTCCCGCTCAATGGCTTCCTTTACCATACCGTCTTCATATTCGGCCACATAGGTTTCCACCGGCAGGCGGTCTTCCGGAGGCGATTCAATGATACTCATATCCCGGCCCTTGACCAGGGCCATATGGAGTGTCCGGGGAATCGGGGTCGCCGACAGGGTCAGCACGTCGATGCCGGAGCTCCACTGCTTGATCTTCTCCTTCTGGGCAACGCCGAAACGCTGTTCCTCATCAATGATCAGCAGGCCCAGGTCCTTGAACCGCACGTCTGGCTGCAGGATGCGATGCGTTCCGATGACAATATCAAGACGCCCGTCTTCCAGCTTCTTCAGGGTTTCCTTCTGTTCCTTAGGCGTACGGAAACGGCTCAGCATATCGATTCGGACACCGAAGGAATCCATGCGCTGCCGGAAGGTCAGGAGATGCTGCTGGGCAAGGACGGTCGTGGGAGCCATGACGGCCACCTGTTTCCCGTCCATTACGGCCTTGAAGGCCGCCCGGATGGCGACTTCGGTCTTCCCATACCCCACATCCCCGCAGAGCAGCCGTTCCATGGGCACGGGCTTTTCCATATCGGCCTTGATTTCCTTGATGGCCTGCAGCTGGTCCGGCGTTTCCTCAAAGGGGAAGCGTTCCTCAAACTCCTTCTGCCACGGCGTATCCGGTGAAAAGGCATGGCCGGGGGTAATTTTCCGCTGCGCGTAGAGGCGAAGCAGTTCCGAAGCCAGGATGGTAATGGCTTTCTGGGCCTTCTTCGTGGTCCGCTGCCAGTCGGATTTTCCCATTCGGGAAAGCCGGGGCGGCGTTCCCTCGCTGCCGACATATTTGTGCAGCAGGCCGACCTGCTCCACCGGCACGTGCAGTTTATCACCCTTGGCATACTGGATTTTCAGGTAATCCCGGTGCACGCCGTCAATGACGATGGTTTCAACCCCCAGATAACGGCCGATGCCCTGCACATCATGGACGACGTAGTCACCGGCCTTGATGTCTGTAAAATAGTTAAGGGCCGGTCCGGCACCCTTGATTTTCCGCTTGATGCGGCGCTGTTTCTGGGTCCCGAAAATATCGGCTTCCGTCAGGAGCAGCCATTTTTCGTCCCAGAAATTGAATCCATGGCTCAGGCTCCCTTCAAAGACGACACCGCCCTTTTCCGGAAGCAGTGGCCCGGACCGGACAAACTGCATGGGAAGGCCATTGCTATGGAGCTGTTCCGCTGTTCCAAAGGCCTTTTCCCGGGTTCCCATCATGATCAGGGGATGGATACCGTCAGCCATCCATCCCTTCAGGTCCTTGATGAGCAGGTCCGTATTCTTGTTGTACGGGGCCATGGAACGCACCTGGACATGAAGACTCGGGGCACTGGAAAAATGCGGCTGCGAAAGGTCACTGACCACGACGAGGTGGCAGGATCCGGCCTGTTCCAGCAGTACTTCCCGGGTAAAAAGCTGGTCGGCAAATTCCCGGTTATCCAGATAGGATTTATGGGCCTCTTCAAAAAACGCGGCCGGTTCATCCAGGACAGTCAGTTGCTCCGGGGAAAAATACGTAAAAATCGAAGCCGTCATTTCCGTTTCCTCAGCAGCAATGGGCATGATATCCACATGGCTCAGACCGCCGATGCTGCGCTGGTCCTCCAGGGAAAAACGACGGATGGCGTCAATGCTGTCACCGAACCATTCGATGCGGACCGGATCCTTGGCGTTGATGGGAAAGACATCCATGATGTCCCCGCGAATCGCCAGCTGGCCAATGGTTTCAACCTGATCCGTCCGTTCGTAACCGGCTCCGACCAGTTCCTCAATAAGTACATCCCGGTCCCGTTCATCCCCCTGGGAAAGGGACAGGCTCTCTCCCAAAAGGCCTTCCGGCAAGGGAAGTTTCTGAATGGCCGCTTCGGCGGTCACAAAAATGATGCCCGGTTCCTTTTTGCAGATCATTTCGAGGGAAGCAGCCCGTTCGGCCATGACCTCTTCATTCCGCGTATCAATGGGACCATGGATGAGGCTGGCCGGGTATAATTCCCGCATCGGTGCATCGGGATAAAAATAAGTCAGTTCCCTGCGCAAGGCCCGCACATTTTCCCGATTGGCCGTCAGGATCACAAGGGGTTCTTCCGCCTTGCCGCCCTTTTGCAGGGCACACAAAAAGCCGGCTTTAACAGATCCTGTCAAGCCGGTGATCGTCAAGGGTCCTTTGTTCTTTCCCCATAAAGCGATCCCTTTTTTGGTATTTTTTTCTTGCAGCAGAAGCTGAATCAGTTCATTATTCATAAGGTCATTGAAAAGAAAGCGGAGCTGCACCGCAATGACAGATCACACGATGCAGCTCCGACTCAGGCAATTACAGTTTGATATTGATATTGCTGCGGTCAAAGGTATGGACAGCGTCAACGAAGCGGACCGTACCGGTTGCATAGCGCATGGAAAGCGTATGCGTACGGGCGCCGTTGCCGAAGTAGTTGACCCCTCTGAGCAGGTCGCAGTTCGTAATACCGGAAGCCGTAAACATGACATCGTCGCCCTTTACAAGGTCATCGATGGTCAGGATATGTTTCAGATCGGTAATGCCCATCTTGCGGCAGCGTTCTTCCTGATCCTCATTTTCAGGGCACAGGCGGGCCTGCATATCGCCGCCCAGGCACTTCAGCCCGGCAGCAGCCAGGACGCCTTCAGGAGCACCGCCGCGGCCAATGTACATGTGAACGCCCGTCCCTTCGATACCGGCATTGATGATCGGATCCACATCACCATCGCTGATCAGACGGATCCGGGCACCGGCAGCGCGGACTTCCTCAATGATCTTGCGATGACGCGGACGGTCAAGGGCAACGACCGTCAGGTCGGCAACCTTACGGTTCAGGGCCTTGGCCACGCGTTCCAGGTTGGCACTGACCGGATCATCCAGATTGATGCAGCCCTTGGCTCTGGGGCCTACGGCAATCTTATCCATGTACATATCGGGAGCATGGAGCAGGCACCCTTTCGGGGCAATGGCAATCACCGCAATGGCGCCGTTCTGCCCTTTGGCAACCAGGTTCGTGCCTTCGACGGGGTCAACGGCAATATCAACTTCCGGACCACCCGCGCCGACATGTTCACCAATATAAAGCATCGGGGCCTCATCCATCTCGCCCTCACCGATTACGACGGTACCGCTGATATTGACGGTATCGAACATCTTACGCATGGCATCAACGGCCAGCTGGTCAATGCCGTTCTTGTCACCCCGGCCCACACCACGGGCACTGGCAATAGCGGCTGCTTCCGTAACCCGGACAAATTCCATCGACAATTCTCTGTTCATGATCATGTTGTACGCCTCCAAATCATTAAGAAATCAGTGGTGCTTCCGGCATGCGATCGATTACTTTCCCGATCGGCCTGCCAACCTTCATTCTCACACCCTGTTTCCGAAAATCAATGCTTCTGGTTGGCCAATGCCGCCGCGATAAATGCCTTGAACAGCGGATGGGGATTGGTCGGACGGGATTTCAATTCCGGATGGAACTGTACACCCAGGTACCAGGGGTGTTCGCTTTCCGGCAGTTCGACGATTTCCGTCAGTTTTCCGTTGGGCAGCGTGCCAGCCTGTACCAGGCCATGGGAGAACAGTTCTTCCTTCAATTCGTTGTTCACTTCATAGCGGTGACGATGCCGCTCGCTGATGAGGTCCGTACCATAGGCTTCCGCCGCGTGCGTATTCGGCAGCAGCTTGCAGGGGTACTTGCCCAGGCGCATCGTACCACCCTTGATTTCGACGCTCATCTGTTCCGGCATCAGGTAAATGACCGGATACGGCGTGGCTTCATCAAATTCGGTGCTGTTGGCCTTCTTCATGCTGCAGACATTGCGGGCATATTCAATGACAGCGCACTGCATGCCCAGGCAGATCCCGAAGAAAGGAATCTTGTTTTCGCGGGCATACTGGGCAGCACGGATCATCCCTTCGATGCCGCGATCGCCAAAACCGCCGGGAACCAGGATCCCGTCCACCCCTTCGAAGACTTTCTTCAGGTCAACATCCGGGGCTTCCAGTTCCACTGCGTTGATATATTCAATATCCACATCGGCGTTGTTATAGAAGCTGGCATGTTTCAGGGCTTCCACGATACTGATATAGGCATCGGGCAGTTCCACATACTTGCCCACCACGGCAATCTTGGATTTCCGATTGTGGGGCGCCAGGATCTTTTCCACCATATCGTGCCAGGCCTGCATATCGGCCGGTTTATCTTCCATATTGAGTTTTTTCAGGACAACCCGGTCCAGACCCTGTTCCTGCAGCAGCAGGGGAACTTCATAGATGCTCTTGGCCGTAATGGACTGGAACACGGCATCCACGTCCACATCGCAGAACATGGCCATCTTTTCGCGCATTTCACGGCTGATTTCATGTTCGCTGCGGCAGACCAGGATGTCCGGTGTGATGCCGATGCTGCGCAGTTCCTTTACGCTGTGCTGGGTCGGTTTCGTTTTCAGTTCGCCGGCAGCCGCAATATAGGGGACAAGGGTTACATGGATATAGAGGACATCATTGCGGCCAACATCTTTCTTGACCTGGCGAATGGCTTCCAGGAAAGGTTCACTTTCGATATCACCGACGGTACCGCCGATTTCGGTAATGACAAAGTCAGCGTTTTCTTCGCGGCCCACACGATAGACCCGTTCCTTGATTTCATTGGTGATATGGGGAATGACCTGCACCGTACGGCCCAGATAATCGCCGCGGCGTTCCTTATCGATGACGGACTGGTAGATCCGGCCTGCCGTCACGTTGGAATTACGGGTCAGGTTAATATCAATGAAACGTTCATAATGGCCCAGGTCAAGGTCCGTTTCGGCACCGTCATCGGTAACGAATACTTCGCCGTGCTGGTAAGGGCTCATCGTGCCGGGGTCGATATTGATGTAAGGGTCAAACTTCTGGATCGTGACTTTATACCCCCTGCTTTTAAGCAGACGCCCCAGGGAAGCCGCCGTAATGCCTTTCCCCAAAGACGAAACCACGCCACCCGTTACGAAAATATACTTGGTCATTTTTTTCCTCCCTTGTCCTCTTTCCTATAACAGAATTACATATGCTCCGGTGCACTCACACCGAGAATCATCAAACCATGACGCAGTGTATTGCCCACCGCCGTTATCAGGGCCAGGCGAGCCTGCTGCACGGCAGGATCCACACCCAGCACACGGCACTGATTGTAGAACGAATGGAAAAGACCTGCCAGCTCGTAGACATAATGGGCAATCTTATGAGGGGCCCGTTCCGCGGCTGCCGTTTCAATCAGTTCCTCATAGGTGTTCAGTTTCTTGATCAGGTCCACCTCAACCGGTTCCGTCAGGACCGTAAGGTCACAGTCCGGATCCAGCTGGATCTTTTCTTCCTCCATTTGCCGCATGATGCTGCAAATGCGGGCATGGGCATATTGCACGTAATAAACGGGGTTGTCATTGGAATGTTCCGTGGCCAGGGTCAGGTCAAAATCAAGCTGGCTGTCCATGCTGCGCATGATGAAGAAGAACCGGGCCGCATCGGTCCCGACTTCCTCAATCAGCTCATTCAGGGTCACGGCCTTGCCCGTCCGTTTGCTCATCTTGACCAGTTCCCCGTTGCGATAGAGGCTGACCATCTGCAGGATCAGGATTTCCAGCTGTTCCGGGCGATAGCCCAGGGCCTGCATGGCGGCCTTCATTCTCGGGATATAGCCATGGTGATCGGCGCCCCACAGGTTGATGACCCGATCGAAGCCCCGCTCGAATTTGTTCTTATGATAAGCAATATCGGCAGCAAAGTAAGTAGAGAGCCCATTGTCCCGGATCACGACCCGGTCCTTGTCATCGCCGAATTCCGTGGATTTGAACCAAAGGGCCCCTTCCTTCTCATAAATATACCCTTTTTCGCGCAAGGTTTCCACTGCCTGATTGATTTTATCCGCATCGTGGAGGGATTGCTCACTGAACCACACGTCAAATTCGCAATTGAAGGCCGCCAGGTCTTCCCGCAGGGCGGCCAGCTTTTCATCCTTGGCCAGGGTCTGGAATTTCTCCAGCCGCTCGTTTTCATCCATGGAAAGGAAGGCATCGCCGTACTTTTCCCTGATCCGTTTTGCCGTCACCACGATATCCTCGCCATGATAGCCATTTTCCGGGAACGGACAGGGAATATTGAACAATTCCAGGTAGCGGGCATTGACGGAAGCCGCCAGGTTATGCATCTGGTTGCCGGCATCATTGATGTAATATTCACGGGTTACGTCGTAACCGGCCGCCTTCATCAGGTTGGCCAGGGCACTGCCCACGGCGGCACCCCGTCCGTGACCGACATGAAGCGGTCCCGTCGGGTTGGCGCTGACAAACTCAATCTGGATCTTCTCCCCATCCTTTTTGGGAAGATTCCCATAGGAAGTTCCCTTTTTCAGGATATCGGAAAGCGACTGGTACAGCCAGTCCGATTTCAGGTAGAAATTCAGGAAACCGGGACCGGCAATCTCCACCTTCTCCACACAGGGACATGCCAGGTTTTCCTTGACGGCACCGGCAATGACACGCGGTGCGCAGTGCAGGTTTTTTGCCGCCTGCAGGGCAAAGTTCGTGGCAAAATCGCCGAAAGCCTTCTGGGGCGGAACGGTCAGGACAACAGGATTCAAATCCCCCCTGTTGAGTTTTCCCTCCTCCATGGCTTTCTGCACGGCAGCCGCTACCGCTTCGGACAACACATTCTTAATGTCCACTGATTTCTTCCTCCTCAATCACGATCTTCAGCCGTACGCTGCCGTTCGGCCGATGATCGATTTCCATATCATAATCCAGGTTCACTTCCCAGCGCTTTTCACCCTTCCACGTCGTCAAAAGACGGGTAAACACACACATGGGAACACTGAAATAAGGGGTCCGGTACTGGAAAACCGTATTTCTCCCCCGTTCGTAACACTGACGGTGTTCATAGGTGCCATGCCGGATCACGGTCAGCGTGTCATCGGTCCATTTCAGCGTCGTTTTGGTTCCATCCATTCCGGTCACCTTGCTTTCCGTATAACGGACATAGGTGGCCGCCCCCTTTTCCGTCAGCTGCCCGAAGGCCACAAACGTAGCGGGTCCTTCCCGGATTTCCCTGTTTTCACTTTGGATCGTGATCTTAACCGGAACCATGGTGCCTCCTTCACATACACAATAAAGTGAGGGATTGCCCCCTTGTGCTGGCCGCAGCCGCTGCGTCAACAAGAGCAAGCCCTCATCATTGTCTCAATATGATACTGAACCTTTCCTCGCATGAGGATCTCGGCTGTGAGGGTATCGCAGTCACGCCTGCGCGCATCGGCCTCCACGCTTCCACCAAGATTAACGGATTTTTCATTCTCGTGGGAACTCAAAAATCACAAATATATAGCATTATAATATAAAACCCGTCCCAAAACAAGTAAAATTCCAACCCCTTTCCGCCGCTCCGGAAGCCCTGAATAAAGACAGGAAGCCGGAAATACCGGATCGGGGTCCTGCCAAAAAATAAAAGTGCCGCTCAAAGCGACACTTTTACAAGGACTTATTCAGCCTTCATCATTTCCACAGCCCGGTCATAGGCATCGGTAATTTCCCGGGGCGGTTCCTTATCAAGCAGGCTGACTACCACAATGGCGGCCAGGGACAGGAAGAAACCCGGAATGATTTCATACAGACCCGTAAAGGAAAGGAAGTTTTTCCAGATCAGGACCGTGCTGCCGCCGACGATGATCCCGGCCAGGGCACCTTTGGTTGTCATGCGGCGCCAATACAGGGAAAGCAGGACCAGCGGCCCGAACGCAGCGCCAAACCCGGCCCAGGCATAGGATACGATGGTCAGGATCATGCTGTCCGGATCCAGGGCCAGGAACAGCGACAGAGCCGAAACAACAATGATCATGATGCGGCTTACCATCACCAGTTCCCTGGCGGAAGCATCCTTCCGGATCAGGATCTTATAGAAGTCCGTGGTAAAGGAGGAAGCAGCCACCAAAAGCTGGCTGTCAGACGTACTCATGATGGCACCGAGAATCCCCGAAGTAATGATGCCGGCCAGGAAGGGATGGAAGAACATGCTGCTCATGCGCATGAAAACGGTTTCCGCGGAAGACCCCTGCAGGACATCTCCCAGCACGACACGCCCCGTAAGTCCCACCAGGACAGCCATTGCCAGCGATATGATGACCCAGGTAACGGCAATACGGGTAGCCTGTTTGATGCTCTTGGAGGAGCTGATGGCCATGAAGCGGACCAGGATGTGAGGCTGCCCGAAATAACCAAAGCCCCAGCCAATCAGGGAAATGATGGCCGTAAAGCTGAGTGTCGAGCCGTCAGCCCCGTAAATCATGCTGAAATAGTTCGGACTGATGGCATTGAGGCGTTCCACCGTAGGTCCCACGCCGCCGATATAGTACATGGCCGTCACGGGAACGATGAGGATGGAAAAGAACATCAGGAATCCCTGGAACAGGTCCGTCCAGCATACAGCCGCAAAACCGCCCATGAGGGTGTAGAACACGACGATGCCCGCCGTCAGGAACAGGGAGAAATGGTAATCCAGCCCGAAAGCCGTATTGAACAATTTGCCGCCGGCGACGAAACTGGAAGAAGTATAAATCAGGAAAAAGATAAAAATAAAGAATGCCGAGGCAATGCGCAGGCTTTTCCGGGAATCCAGGAACCGATTGTCAAAGTATTCCGGAAGGGTTATGGAGTTGTTCATGACCTGGGTAAAGATACGCAGCCGCTTGGCCGTGATCAGCCAGTTGGCCCAGGTACCGAGGATCAGCCCGATGGCAATCCAGAAGGCGGAAATGCCGGCCATGTAGGCGTATCCCGGCAACCCCATCAGCATCCAGCCGCTCATATCGGAAGCTTCCGCACTCATGGAAGTAACCCAGGGGCCCAGCGCGCGGCCTCCCAGCGCATATCCTTCCATATCCTCATCTTTTTTGAAGGTGACCAGCCCAATTGTAATCAGCAGGGCAAAATAGAGCACCAGGGCAATCAAAACATACCAGTCAATATGCACAACGACACTTCCTTCCGATTTTATCTCATCATTATATAATAGGAGCTATTTTGGTGCAACCGGTCCGCTCCTTAAGGACAAGGAGCCTGGATCTATGGGAGCCAGCCAGGGATTCCCACCATCTTTCCGCACCACGCCTGTCAGGGACCGGCGCGGAAAGCAAGGTCCCGGGGAGAAGCGCTCCCCCGCGGAACCGGAACGACGAAAGGGCCGCCGCAGCAGCAGCACGCGGCAGCCCTTCTGTAAAAGACCGGTTGCGGTCCTTATTTCTTTTTGATGAATACTTCATCTCGGGTAAAGGGTTCGGACATATCCATCTGTCCCAACACTTCCAGTTTTTTCCCCTCCACGGTAAAGGTCACTTTCTTTATGTCCTTGAATTCCGTAAGCGTATCAACAATCGCATAGATCATCATGGTATTGTCATAATCATTATGACGCCGCGACGTAAATTCCCGGGACACGTCAACCGTGGCCAGATTTCCCTTGACCGTTACCCCCTTGACTTTCAGGCCCTTTGGGAACGTGGTTTCATCCTTGGGAGCTTTTTCGACCAGTCGTTTCAGGACAGCCAGGCAGGGATTCTTTTCACTGCTGTCGATTTCAATTTCAACCGGTGTCAGCTTCTGGCTTGCCTTATCCGTTGCACGGTAGATGGTATGCTTGACCTTGGATACTTTCTGTTCCTGCTGGACAGGCTTGGCCGGCTTGACCGGATTGGCAGGATTCTGGCT
Source organism: uncultured Acidaminococcus sp. (assembly GCA_902796945.1). GTDB lineage: Bacteria > Bacillota > Negativicutes > Acidaminococcales > Acidaminococcaceae > Acidaminococcus. Next base: position 24,308 of record CADBQR010000102.1, on the reverse strand, counting down.
GCACCCGGCAGCAAAGAAGGTCATAAGACCGACCGCAAGGGCAGCCACAGCAGATCTCCACATCTTCTTCATAGGCCTTATCCTCCCCTGTGCTGATTATAAAAGTCTTCGACCCCATCGGCAATGGCCCTGGCAATCTTGTTCTGGAACCAGTTATTGGTCAGGAGCTTTTCTTCGCGCCGATTGGTCAAAAACAGCATTTCCACCAGGGCGCCGGGCATCGTGCTGTGCTTATTGACGTAGAAGTTGGCATAGCGTACACCCAGGTCCTCAAGGTTTCCCGTCTTCAGCAGTTCATCCTGGATGCACTGGGCCACCTGGATATCGTATTTGGTCTTCGGATGATAATAAGTGGAATAGCCACCGACGCTCGTATTGACGCTGGCATTGATATGAAGGCTGAGGAACATGTCGGATTTGTTGTCCTCCGCCACATCGACACGGGCCTGCAGTTCCTGGACATCCGTTGCATCCGGACCGTAAACGTCCACATCGGTGGTACGCGTCATATAGACAATGGCGCCCTTTTCTTCCAGGTATTTCTTGACCTTCATGGAAATCGGCAGGGTAATGTTTTTCTCATAGACCCCCGTCACCAGTCCATGCGTTCCCGGATCCGTACCGCCATGGCCGGGATCAAGGGTAATGCGCTTGCCGCTGATGCCTCCCACAACGGAATAGCCGGAACCAGCCGTGCTGGGTCTCCAGGGCTTCCGTTCCGTGGACCGCTTCTTCGGCGTAAATGTCTTTTTGGCCGGACCACCGACCACGTCGATGACGGAACGGGTCGGGCGCTTATTGACCGTGTCCCGTTTCAGGTTAAAGGTCTTGTATTCGCTGCTGGAGAGTTTCTTCTTCATGAGAACGCGTACAATGGTTTCTGAGCCCTGCGGTTCCAGGATGACCTTATTCACGTACGGTGCATTTTTAGGAACATACAGTTTGTTGATCCGGGGATTCAGTTTTGCGTTCACCGTCACCCGCAGTTCCCGTTCCAGGAATTCCGAACTCATACGGGCGGGGGAAGTCGTTTCCATGACAACACGGAGCTGCCGGTCCGGACTGACACCGTAGGCGACTTTGGTAATTCGGGGAGCTGCCTGTGCCAGGCTGGCACCAAGGAATGCCATGAGGCAGCAGCTGATCAAAAAGATTTTTTTTAACACAACGGTACCTCCTATACGTACCCGACGATTTTACCACTTTATAAGGCGCTGTGCAAATAAGCAGCCCAGGACAGCCGGATCGCAGGAGCCAATTGCCTGCGGATGCCGGCCATCAGGCATTCAGCACGCGGGCAATCGCTTCCGGCAGCCGTTCCACCAGGTCCCCGGCCTTTAGCCCGATTTTTCCTTTTTCGGCAGCCAGGTCACCGGCCAGGCCATGAAGATAGACACCGCAGCAGGCCGCTGCCGCAGGGGAAAGACCCTGTCCGACCAGGGCGGCAATGGTACCGGTAAGGACATCACCGCAGCCGCCCGTTGCCATGCCCTCATTGCCCGTCGAATTGACAAAGACGCGCCCGTCCGGCAGGGCAATGACCGTGGGAGCGCATTTAAGGACCACCACCGCCTGCCACCGTTTTGCACCCGTCACGGCCGATTCAACCGGGGAGGCCAGCACATCGGAAGTGGGAACACCCAGGAGACGGGCCATTTCACCGGGATGCGGCGTAAAGACCTTCTGGGGAATGGAAAGCAGGAGGGAATCCTGTCCCGCCAGGGCATTCAGGCCGTCCGCGTCGAGGACCACGGGCATGGGAAGAAGTGGCAGCAGGACACGGAGAAAATTCACCATATCCGGCCGTTTTCCCACGCCGGGCCCGGCGGCGACCACATCACAGTCCTTCAACCGTTCCGCCATGTTGAGGGGATCGGCAGGATCTTCAGGCCGCACCATGACCTCGGTCATTTTGATGGCAAGCAGCTTCCAGACATCAGGATGGGTGTAGAGCGTGACCAGCCCGCCTCCCGCCCGGACCGCTGCCCGGGACGAAAGTTCCGCGGCCCCCAGATAGCCTTCACTGCCGGCAATCAGGGCAATTTTCCCGTTCATGCCCTTATGGGAATTGGCCGGGCGGATGGGCAGCAGGTCCTGGACCTGTTCTTCCGACAGCAGTTCCATGGAACTGTCCGCCTCCCGGATCACTGAATCCGGCGTATTGAGGTCGGCAACGACAATATCCCCTGTATGGGACGCACCAGGATAAAAATAAAGACCTGGTTTGGGGGCAATCATGGTGACCGTAGCCTGGGCCGAAAGCACATCGCCGCAGCGGCCCGTGTCGGCTTCCACGCCGGAAGGAATGTCAATGGCGATGACCGGAACCGGCAAATGCTGCAGGGAACGGATCAGGGAAAGAATGGGTTCCCGCAGGCTGCCATGGAAACGAGTCCCTAAAAGCCCGTCCAGCAGCAGGTCGCTCTGCCGGCAGGCAGCCAGCACCGCCTCCGGTTCCCTGACCCAGGAAAGGACGGGCAGACCGAAAGTTTCGGCCATTTTCAGTTCCAGGGCTGCCCCCGGCCCAAAAGTATTGCTTTCCTCCGCCAGTACAATCGTGACCTCAGCTCCCATTTTAGCCAAAAAGCGGGCCGCTGCCAGTCCGTCGCCTCCGTTGTTGCCTTTTCCGCTCAATACGACAACGGACCGGTCCCCGGCTCCTCCCAGGAAAGTATCGGCCGCTTCAGCAACGGCCCTTCCTGCATTTTCAATGAGGACCGTTTCAGGGAACCCCAATTGATGGATCAGTTTTTCGTCTACGGCCTGCATGGCCCTGGCTCCAATCAGTTTCATGCTCAGTCCTCCAAAACGACCTGTGCCACGGCACAGGATGCCGTATGGCTGATGGATACATGGATCCGGCGCACATTGCGGGCCATGCCGGAAAGCAGCATCGGCCCCAGCAGATGGACCTGAGGAATCCCTGACGCGTCAGGCAGGGTTTCCACCTTTTCCAGCTGATCCGGCCGGATCCCGGTGCCCAAGGCTTTTCCGACGGCTTCCTTTACGGCAAAACGGCCGGCATAGGATTCCGCGGCATGGCTTTTCCTGCTTTCACAGTATTCGATTTCCTCACCGGTAAAAACCTTTTCCCTGAAGCCTTCCTTTTTCAGGGCCTCGGCAATACGGGAAACTTCCACAAGATCGACTCCGATTCCAATAATCATGATCTGCTCCTTTTATCCAGTCAGAATGAACCATTTTTTTACATCAGGACGGCTTACGGCACCCCATGTTCCTTCTTCCATTTCAGGATCTGGTTCAGCCGTTCCCTGTAGCGGATTTCGAGTCCCTGTTCCGTGGGATGGTAATAATGCTTTCCCGCCAGGGAATCCGGCAGGCATTGCATGGCCGCCATTTTTTCCTTCGTATCATGGGCATATACATACCCTTTTCCGTAATCCAGTTCCTTCATCAACCGCGTCGGTGCGTTGCGGATCACCATCGGGACCGGCTCCGCCAGATGGCGGACCGCGTCTTCCCGGGCTTCATTGTAGGCCAGTTCCATTGCGTTGGACTTCGGTGCCATGGCCATATAGATCACGGCATGGGTCAGGTTCACGGAACATTCCGGCATGCCGATAAAATGACAGGCCTGGTAGGCCGCCACGGCAATCTCCAGGGCCCGCGAATCGGCCAGTCCCACATCCTCGCTGGCAAAGCGGACGACCCGCCGGGCAATGTACAGGGGATCCTCCCCGGCTTCCAGCATCCGGGCCAGCCAATAGACAGCGGCATCGGGATCGGAATTGCGCATGGATTTGTGAAGTGCCGAAATCAGGTTGTAATGCTCTTCCCCGGATTTATCATACAACAGGGATTTTTTGGAAGTACATTGTTCCAGGGTTTCCCGGGTTACATGAATGCCGTCTTCCCGCTGGTCCCCGTTAAGGACAACCATTTCCAGCGTGGAAAGGGCATTACGGGCATCGCCATTGGAAAATTCGGCCACGACCCGCAGCATCTCATCGCTCATCTGCACATGGTCCTTCCCGAACCCCCGCGCATCCTGCAGGGCATGTTTCAGGATCTGCACAATGTCATCCAGGGTGAGTGCCTTCAGGACAAACACCTTGCAGCGTGACAGCAACGCCCCGTTCACCTCAAAGGACGGGTTTTCCGTCGTTGCCCCGATCAGGACAATGCTCCCCTTTTCCACAAAGGGAAGAAAGGCGTCCTGCTGGGCCCGGTTGAAGCGATGGATTTCATCGATAAAGACGATGGTCCGGTTGCCATAGCGGGCACCATCGTCGGCACGCTGCATGACGGAACGGATTTCCTTGATGCCGCTGGTTACAGCGGAAAAAGTAATGAAGCTGGCTTTTGTCTGATTGGCAATGATCCGGGCCAGCGTCGTTTTGCCCACACCGGGAGGTCCCCAGAAAATCATGGACGAAACGCGGTCGGCTTCGATGATTTTCCGCAGCACTTTTCCCTTGCCCAAAAGATGCTGCTGTCCCACAAATTCGTCAAGAGTCCGGGGACGCAGCCGTTCGGCCAGTGGCTCAGCCGCATGATTTTCAAACAAACTGCCCTCGTCCATCATGGAACCTCCTTGGTTATTAACGTAGTATATTATTATATCACGAAATGAGGCGGGAACGAAAATCACCGGTTTTCCAGGAATTTTCCAGGGCCGGGAGCCGCGGTGCCGATGAGGAAAGAGAACCGCCGGACCAGGCAGGCACCGACAGGAGCCCTTTGTCCTGGCACCTTTCCGGGCGTTCCTGAAAAACCGGTTTCCTGGGAACGGATCCCATAGGGCACGGTTTTGCCCCATTATTCCTGAAACTGTTCATTTTCCCGGAAAGCGTACTGTGCTATAACAAAAGCATCCAGAAAAATGGAAAGGAAGTCCTGACCATGCATCAACGAGTTGCGGCCATCAATGACCTGTCCGGTCTGGGGCGCTGTTCCCTCACAGCCGATATTGCGGTCCTCGCCGCCATGGGAATCGAAGCCTGTCCCCTGCCCACTTCCGTCCTGACCGCACAGACCGGCTATCCCGGTTACCGCAGCCTTTCCCTGACGGACCATATGAAGGACTATGGAGACCATTGGCAGGCCCTGGGGGTTTCCTTCCGGGGCATCCTGTCAGGATACCTGGGAACCCCCGAAGCCGCCGCCCAGACCGAAGCCTTTCTGGACCGGTTCCACAGGCCCGGCGTCTGCTACCTCTGTGATCCTGTCCTGGGCGATAATGGCCATATCTATCGCGGTTTTACTAAATCCATGATTGACGCGGTGAAAAAACTTTCCCGGCAGGCGGACCTGTTGACACCCAACCTGACGGAATTCTGTATCCTGACCGGAACCGACCTGGACCCGCTCCTTGCCCTGGAAAAAGACAATCCGTCGGAGCTGTTCCGCCAGCTTTATCAAAAATCGGCGGTCCTTCAGCATGCCGACCTTGTCATCACGGGCATTCCTTTCAGCGGGGAACAGGGAAAACCCATGATTGCCAATCTGGTGATCCAGCATGACACCTGCGTGCCCGTCTGTTTCCCCCATTTAGGAGGCAGCTATTCCGGGACGGGCGATCTCTTTGCCGCGGTCCTTCTGGCAGGGCGGCTGCAGGAACAGACACTGGTCCAAAGCGTCCGTCTGGCCGGGACCTTCATCTCCCGCGGCATCCAGGATGCCCGGAAAGAACAGGTCCCGAGAAACGACGGCATCAATTATGAACCCTATCTCAGGCTTTTAACCCAGGAAAGGAAGGATCCTTCATGAAGCAATCCCATTTAAAACAGCGGCTTTTGGTCCTTTCAGGCCTCTTTGCCGCCCTGATCTGTATGTTTACAGCCTATATCTGCCATATCCCCATGGGGCCAAATGGCGGCTATCTTCACTTCGGGGATACCCTCATCTATGTGGCGGCCTCCCTGCTTCCCCAACCCTATGCCCTGCTGGCGGCTGCCGTCGGCGGGGGCCTTGCGGACCTGCTGACAGCTCCTTTATGGGCACCGGCTACGATCATCATCAAGATCCTGATCACGCTGCCCTTTACCTGGAAAGGTTCCCGGATCCTGTGCAGACGGAACCGGATGGCACCCTTCCTTTCATGGCTGATTTCGGCAACGGGGTATTATCTGGCAGGTAGGCTCATTTTCGGAGCCACCACAGCCCTTCTGGTTTCATTCGCTGGCAGTGCCCTTCAATCCGGCGGCAGTTTGCTCTTCTACTACCTGGTTGGCGGCGTCCTGGACAATCATTCCGTCAAGAGCCGGTTATTCCATGAAGAAGAAAGGAGATCGACAATCCATGGCTCAGATTCTCTATACTTATAAAGATGGTGTCTACGTGAATTTAACCAACCGCTGCAATTGCCGCTGCACCTTCTGTGTACGCTTCCAGCATACGGGCATCGGCGACGCGCCAACCCTCTGGCACAAGGTCAACCCGAACTGGGAACAGGTCAGGGAAGCGGTCGACGCCTTTGATTTCCACGGCTACCGGGAACTCGTTTTCTGTGGCTACGGGGAACCGACCTGCGCCCTTCCCCTCCTGCTGAAAACGGCCCGCTACGTCCGGAAGACCCACCCGGAATTGAAGCTCCGGGTCAACACCAACGGACTGGGCTCCCTGGAAAACGGACACGATATCGTCCCCGAACTGGCTTCCGTCCTCGATGCGGTTTCCATCAGCCTGAACGCGCCCAATGAGAAGGATTACAATGCCGTGACCCGTCCCACCTTCAGCGGCGCCTATGATGCGATGCTGGCTTTTGCCAGGGAGTGCCGGGGAAAGATCCCGGATACGCGCATGACCGTCGTGGATGTCCTGTCGCCGGAACAGATTGAGGCCAGCCGCAAGGTTGCCGAAAGCTGCGGTATTCCGTTACGGGTCAGGAACTTCGGCTAAAGGAATCAAAAAAATCACCGTGACCGGCACCGTTCCAAAAGGAACCGGTGAGGATCCACGGTGATTTTTTACTTTACCTGATTTATCCGCGGCTCTTGAAGAGTGCGGACAGTTCTCCGGCAGTCGCCTGATTGGGCAGGATGTAAACGTAGTCCCCCGCAAGAAGGGTCGTATTGGCATCGGGAACCATCATGCGGTCGCCGCGGCGGATACCGATGACCAGGGCTTTCCCGGAGAAAGGAATCTCCCTGAGCGTCCTGCCTTCGGCAAGGGAACCGCTTTCCACGGCAGTTTCCAGCAAATAACGGTTTTCTGCCAGGCTGTCATTGACCTTCATGGGCCGCTGCTTTTTCATGTCATCTTCCAGGATGGCATCAAAGATGGGCCGATCCCGCAGCAGTTCTCCTGCCGCGTAAGCAAAAAGCGTGACAATGCCGAGCGGAACCATGTGATAGAACCGTCCGGTCAATTCCAGCAGGAGCAGCATGGCCGTAACAGGAGCCCGGACTGAACCGGTAAAAAAGCCGGCCATGGCAAAGACCACCATATGCAGGCGATATTCCGGCGGCAGCAGCCCCATGGCACAGGCAAGGTTCCCGTAAAGGGCCCCGCAGACCGCTCCCAGCACCAGCATGGGCTGCAGGGAACCGCCCGGTGCCCCTGATCCGGTACTGAAAAGAGTAAAGAAATATTTACCGATGAGCAGGCAAAGGATCATGGCCACCGACCCTTTCAGGTCGATCATCGCCTCGATGATGCCATCCCCGGCTCCCAGAACGGCTGGGAACAGATAGGTCAGCGGGATCGTCAGGAGCATGGGAAAAGCAATCTTCATCCAGGGTGCCTTAAAGACAGGAAGCTGATAGAACTTCCCGATATTCAGGGATCCCTTATTGAAAAGCACGCCCATGGCTCCGGTGAAAAGGCCCAGCAGGGTCAGGTGCGGCAGATAGCGCACATCCAGGATGGGCATACGGGGAATCGTAAAGACCGTATCCATGCCAAAGACGGCATGGGCAATGACGGCGGCGGTCAGGCTTGCCATCAGGGTCGGCAGCATGACCATGGCGGAAAGGTTTTTATGGATGACCTCCATGGTAAAAAGGCAGCCCGCCATGGGCGCATTGAAGGCCGCTGCCAGTCCGGCTCCGGCCCCGCTGCTGATGAGGGCCCGTGTTTCCATGTTGGAATTGCGGAACAATTGGCCAATGCCCTGTCCCGCCATGCCGCCGATCTGGACCGACGGACCTTCCCGCCCCATGGACAGGCCGGCCCCGATTCCCAGGGCCGTCGTCAGCAATTTCACCACAATGACACGGAACCAATGAAGGCTCTTGTATAACCCAAGGACAATGCCCCGGACCTGGGGAATCCCGCTGCCGCCGGCAATGGGAACCAGTTTGACCAGAAAGGCAATGAACCAGGACAGGAAGAGAAGCATGGCGACCCATCCCAACACGTACGTCGGCGGCACCTGCTGAAGAAAGGCCACCATGACGGACCGCCGTTCCGACACATATTCCAGGCAGTACCGGAGCAGGGCAATGCAGCTGCCGGCAAAAAGGCCGACAAAGATTCCTTCGATGGCCAGGCGCAGTTTCAGCGTCGGCACATGGATCATGCCTTCAACGGTTTTTCCCGTATCACTTTTCATACATTTCTCCGTCAAACAGACCGGTGAAGTCCAGCGTTGCAAAATAATCCTTCGGCGTCTGGGCGCGGCGGATCATCTGGATGCTGCCGTCTTCCTTCTGCAGCAGCTCGGCACACCATAATTTCCCGTTATAGTTATACCCCATGGAATAGCAGTGGGCTCCCGCGTCATGCATGAAGAGGTAGTCGCCCAGCTCAATCTTCGGCAGCAGCCGGTTCACGGCAAACTTATCATTGTTTTCACAGAGTCCGCCCGTCACGTCATACTGATGGTCGCAGGGCATATTTTCCTTTCCCAGGACCGTGATGTGATGGTATGCGCCGTACATGGCCGGACGGATCAGGTTGGCGGCGCAGGCATCCATACCTACATATTCCTTGTAGATATGCTTGAAATTGATGACCTTCGAAATCAGGGCACCATAAGGGCCGGTGACAAAGCGTCCCATTTCAGTCATCAGGCGGACATGGGTCATGCCGGCCGGACCAAAGACTTCCTGATAGACGCGGCGAACCCCTTCGCCAATGGCAAAAATATCATTCGGCGTCTGTTCCGGACGATAGGGAATGCCCACCCCGCCGGACAGGTTGATAAAGTCAACGGCAACGCCCGTTTCATTCCGGAGTTCCACGGCCAGCATAAAGAGCTGACGGGCCAGTTCCGGATAATAATCGTTGGTCACGGTATTGCTGGCCAGGAAGGCGTGGATCCCGAAATGTTTGGCACCCTTGGCCTTCAGGATCTTGAAGGCTTCCGTGATCTGTTCACGGGTCATGCCGTATTTGGCCTCTCCGGGATTGTCCATGATATCATTTCCCAGCTCAAACATGCCGCCCGGATTGAAGCGGCAGCAAATCGTTTCCGGGATTCCCACCGTTCTATCCACCACGTCAATCATGGTAAAGTCATCCAGGTTGATGATGGCTCCCAGTTTCGCAGCCAGGACATAATCCTTCTCCGGTGTATCGTTGGAGGAAAACATGATTTCCTGTCCCTTGAACCCGCAGGCGTGGCTCATGAGCAGTTCCGTATAGGAAGAGCAGTCCGTGCCGCATCCTTCCTCTTTCAGGATTTTCAGGATAAACGGGTTCGGCGTGGCCTTTACGGCAAAATATTCGCGGAATCCTTCATTCCAGCTGAACGCCTCGCGGATATTCCTGGCCGTCTGGCGGATTCCCTTTTCATCATACAGATAAAAAGGAGTCGGATACGTCTTCACAATTTCTTCAACCTTTTCCTTTGTTACGAAAGGAACCTTTTTCATGGATAACCCCCCATTGATAAAAAATGGTAAATTTATTGATTACAGGCATCAGCCCAGCATCATGCGATCATTATCAAGTTCTTCCCCCGCGGCCTTTTCAAACAGCTGCAGCAGGTCCGGAATGGTCAGCTTCTTTTTCTCCTCCGCTCCCACATCGACGACGATACGGCCGGCATTCATCATGATCAGCCGGTTGCCGAAGCGCAGGGCATCCCGCATATTGTGGGTAATCATGAGGGAAGTCAGCTGGTACTTCGAAATGACCTTCTGCGTCAGGTTCAGTACCTTTTCCGCCGTCTTGGGATCAAGGGCTGCCGTGTGTTCGTCCAGGAGCAGCAGTTTCGGCTGGTTCATGGCAGCCATCAGCAGGGTCAGGGCCTGGCGCTGTCCGCCGGAAAGAAGCCCTACCCGAACAGTCAGGCGGTCTTCCAGCCCCAGGTCCAGTTCTTTCAGCAGCTCACGGAAACGGGAACGATCCGCATCCTTGAGTGCCCAGGACAGGCCCGGTGTTTTACCGCGCCGGCTGGCAATGGCCAGGTTTTCTTCAATCATCATGCCGGCGGCGGTTCCCATCATGGGATCCTGGAAAACGCGGCCGATATAACGGGCCCGTTTATGTTCCGGCAGCTTCGTCAGCTCCACACCGTCAATGGTGATGCTGCCCGTATCCACGGGGAACACGCCGGCAATGGAATTCAGCAGGGTTGATTTCCCGGCGCCGTTGCCACCGATGATGGTAATGAAATCACCGGTCTCCACATGGAGATTGACATCGATGAGCGCCTTTTTTTCGTTAATGGTTCCAGGAAAGAATGTCTTGTTTACCTTTTTGAGTTCCAGCATGATCAGCCCGCCTTTCTTGCCTGGAATTTGCTCTTCACCATGGGCAGGGCCAGCGCAATGGCAACCAGGACCGACGTAAAGAGCTTCAGGTCATTGGGCGGCATGCCCATCTGCAGGACCGTGGCAATGACGAAACGGTAGACGATGGATCCCAGCACGACCGAGACCAGGCTGTTCTTGAAACTTCTCGTTCCAAAAAGAACTTCCCCGATAATGACGGAGGCCAGGCCGATGACGATGGTGCCGACCCCCATGCCCACATCGAAGAACCCGTTGTTCTGGGCAATCAGGGCGCCAGCGATGGCAGTCAGGGCGTTGCTCATGAACAGCCCGAACAGCAGCATGACATTCGTGTCAACACCCTGGGCACGGATCATCTGGGGATTGAAACCGGTGGCCCGGATGGCCGCCCCGATTTCAGTTCCGAAGAACCAGTAAATGAAAAGGCACACAATCAGCGTGGCCGCAATTCCCACCACAAAGACGCCGTTGGCATAGTCAAGGCCCATCGATTCAACGATCGTAAAGGCGGTTTCCTTGCCCAGAAGGGACACATTGGCTTTTCCCATGATACGCAGGTTCACGGAATAGAGGGCAATCATGGATAGGATTCCCGCCAGCAGGGACGGAATCCGGAGTTTGGTATGCAAAAAACCCGTAACAATCCCGGCAAGGCCGCCGGCCAGGGCTGCCGCCAGGATAGCGAGAAGCGGGTTATAGTCCTTCACCAGGCAGGAAACGGCCACGGCCGCTCCCAGGGGAAAGGATCCCTCCACGGTCATGTCCGCAAAATCCAGGACACGGAAGGTAATATAGACACCCAGTGCCAGCATGGACCATAAAAGGCCCTGGGATGTGGTTGGAATGATCAAATCAATCATGCCTGTCTTGTCTCTCCTTTTCATCGGTCTTGAAAAAGAATTTCGTCGGGCAGAAAAGCCCCCAAAGAGCCTTCCTGCCCGATCCGAAATTGCATTTTCCACAGAAAGCAGTCTTTCTGTCCCGTCTTATTTCACGATTTCGGCTCCCTTGAGAATGGAATCCGGAATGGTAACGCCCAGCAGCTTGGCACTGGTCTCATTGACCGTTGCCTTGACATCCTTCTGGGTTTCGATGGCCATATCCTGCGGTTTGGCTTCGCCTCTCAGGATTTTTACAGCCATCAGGCCCGTCTGGTAACCCAGCTTGTAGTAATCAATGCCAATCGTGGCCAGGCAGCCCTTCTTGACCTCGTTGCCTTCGCCGGCAATCACGGGAATCTTGGCTGCGTTGGTAATTTTCGTCAGCACAGGGACGGCCGATGCCATGACGTTGTCCGTCGGGATGTAGATGACATCCACTTTCTGTGCCACCAGGCTCTGGGCGGCCTGCTGGATATCATTGACCGTCGTAACCGTAGCTTCCTTGACGGTCAGGCCCTTCTGTCCGGCAACCTTCTTCATGATGGAAACCTGCAGTTGGGAATTGACCTCGCTGGAATTGTAGATGACCCCCACGGTCTTGGCCTTCGGGAAAACGGTCTGCAGCAGTTCCACCTGCCGGTCAATGGGGTTCATATCCGTCGTGCCGGTCACGTTGGTGCCCGGTTTATTGTTATCCTTGACAAGCTTGGCTTCCTTATAATCGGTAATGGCCGTACCTACAATCGGAATGGTCTTCGTTGCATTGGCCATGGTCTGGGCAGCCGGCGTGGCGATGGCACAGATCAGGTCAACCTTGTTATTGACAAAACGCTGGGCAATGGTCTGCAGATTGGACTGGTCGGCCTGGGCGTTCTGCTGGTCGACTTCCAGGTTCTTGCCGACTTTATAGCCATTGGCCTCCAGTGCGTCGATAAAGCCCTTATTGGCCGCGTCAAGAGCGGCATGCTCCACCAGCTGCACAACGCCAATCTTGACTTTGTCCTTCTTCTTTGCTTCCTGTTTTCCTCCGCACCCGGCGGTAATACCCAGTGCTGCGACCGTGAGAAGAGCCATTGCTTTTTTCCAATTCTTCATCTTCCATCCTTCTTTCCTTCAACGAAACTGAATAAAATTTCACTCGTTTTTTAATTTTAACATATTCACTTCCCAGGGGCAACGAAAGGGAACCATTCTTTTTAAATTTAAAAAGAAGATTCCCTTTTTTGTAAACTTTTATATAGTTGCAAAGAAATTGATTTCCCAGCATGGCACATAGGGATGCCGGCGCAGGTAAACACGGTAATCCGGGCAGATGGACCATAACTGCAGCGGGATGCGCCACAAATCGTCATCGTGGTGATACCCGGCAATCATCAGTTTCGGTTTCCAGCGGCGAAGGGCACGGGTACCACCGGACAGGGCTTCCGACTCGGCACCTTCCACGTCCATCTTGATGTAGGTCACGGGCCGTTCCCCCAGCATACGGTCAAGGGAAAGGGTTCCCACGGCCTTTTCCCCGGCCGGAGCCAGACAGGACATGCGCCCGCCCCGGGCATCAAAGGAAAGCTCCTCCTCCGCATTCCAGACGGCCTTGTTATAAAGGGAGCAGCAGCGGATCTGTTCATTTTCGGCAAAGGCCCGCAATTTGGCAAAGTTCCTGGGGTCCGGTTCCACCGCATAGATGTGTTCGTAACGGTGCTCCGTCAGCTCCAGGAATTCGCGGATGGTATCCCCGTTATAGGCCCCGAGGTCCACATAACTCTCCTTTTCCCCAAAGGAAAAAAGACGTTCCAGGTCTTCCCGGCGCTGTGTCACCGGCTCCAGATAATTCAGCCGGCCGCTCATCTTATAATTCAGGATGCATTCCATGACCTGGCGGCTTTGCGAATCAGCCAGCCGTTCATACACCTGCTCCAGTTCCTCTTCATGGTCCAGGAGCCAGGCCGGGGAAACCACGGAGGGATCCCCGAAAAGCGGCAGGTGGGGTGCGTAGGTCTCGTGCTCCCGGGCAATCCGGAAAAAGCGTTCCAGGATCTCCGGCCGCTCGCTGGCAAAGGCAATCAGGATCAGGCAGTCCGGATAACGGGCCGTGATGCTCCGGTAATCCGTGATTTCATACCCCCGGAACTCCTGATGGCGGACGAATTCATCACTGGCAAAGATGCCTGCCACCGGGATGTTCCGCTGCCTGCAACGATCCAAGATGGCATCGGCGCCATTTCCCATGCCATACAGGACAATGGGACGCCGCACCGTCTCCAGATAGTCCCAGAGCGGGACCTGTTCCTTTACCCTGAGCACGCCCGGTTCCTCCTTTCCCATCAGGCAGCGACCGGTGCAGCCGTCCTGATTTTCTGTTTCTTTCCGTTCCCGGCGGATCCTTGTGCCGCACCTTGCTTTGCGGAAGCTTTCCCCGGCGCCGCCATCTGCCGCTTTTTGGCGATTTCTGCCCACTTCTGCAGGGATTCCGTCACCTCTGCCGCTCCCTGGCCGGTGGTTTTTTCCGTCCGGCTGTCTGCCGGGAAATACCGCATCAGGCGAATGTCCTCATAATAGACATCCGTCCAGTTGTCACCATCAACCGTAATGAAATGGGTCTCGTCCACCGGTCCCCGCCGTTCAATCTGATAAAGGGCCCCCGCCATCAGGCGGGCCCGATATTCCGGTTTATCATAACCCACGGTCTGATAAAAGGTATAGGACCAGTCCCCGTCACTGACCACGGCGGATCCGTCCTTTTCCACGGTCACCTTTTCAGGCATATGCAGGGATTCAGCTTCTGCCATGGCTTTTTTCATACGCGCCTCCGGTTCAGGGTGCGAGGAAAAAAGCCCGTACTCCGGATTGCCCATATCCTTGGTCATGTCTTCCAGCTTGGCCATGGTCACATAGGAGCCATATGGATTATACCCGGCCTTCCTGGACAGGACAAATCCTTCCGCGTCGGCTTCCCGTTCATCATCCCGGCTGTAGCTGGCCATCAGGGCCTGGGAAGCGGTCGTGGCCATCACCATGGCCGCCCCGGGGTCGCCGCTGGCCACGCCGGCCAGGACGGACAAAAGGGACAGGGCCATCTGCTTTTCAATCTGGTGAACCGTATGCCTTCTTTCGATATGGCCGATTTCGTGTCCCAGGACAGCCGCCAGTTCATCATCGCTGGTCATGAAATCAACGAGTCCCTTATAGACATAGATGAAGCCGCCCGGACAAGCCAGGGCATTGACATCCTGCGTGTTCAGAACCTTGAAGCGATAGGGAATCTTCCGGTTGGAATACTGGGCCAGGCTCTGGCCGATACGGTCAATGCGGGCCTGCATCTCCTCATCCTGATAAAGTCCGTAATGAGCTTCCAGCTGCTCGCCGGCCTTACGGCCCATCTCGATTTCCTGTTGTTCCCCAATCATGGCCGCCTGTGCCTGCGGCATACCGGCAAACAAGAACATGCATAGCAATGCAAGTAAAAATTTCATGTTGAACACTCCTGTCACCGGGGCGTTGAAGCATGGGCGATTTCCGCCTGCCCCGGATTGTTCATTCTATTATACACTACTTCGGTACGTCAGCTGCAAATGCCCCTCCTGATATTTTTGTGAAATACGGGAACCCCTTTCCTTTCCTGTGTTTTCCCCCACTTTTCATGAACCATCCCCTATTGACAAATTCCATCAGGAAAGCTACTCTTTATAGGAAGGACAACTTCACAGGTCTTACCAAGTGAGTGAACAAGGTTCACGAAGGGGGGCACCACCGCGGGTGCCGCTTTTCGTGAGCCTTTTTTCTTTGCTCCCGTGAGGGGAAAAATCAACCCTGTAAATCCCCCCGCTCCATGGTATAATAAAGGCCGATGATCAGTCCCTTCGAGTCACCATTCTCTCTTGAAAGGAAGTCATCAACCATGAGTACTTACCGTTTGACCGTATCCGCCATTTTTGTTGCCATTGGGACACTGACGGCCAATTTGTTCTACATTCCCGTCGGCGTATCGAAGTGCTTTCCCATGCAGAACATGATTGACGCGGTGACAGGAGCCCTGCTCGGCCCCGTTAACGCGACCATCATTGCCTTTGTCATTTCCCTGCTTCGCAACCTGCTCGGGACCGGATCGCCCCTGGCGTTTCCCGGCAGCATGATTGGGGCCTTCCTGGCCGGTATCCTTTACAAAAAGTATCAAAAGATCCCGGCTGCCATGTTCGGCGAATTATTCGGGACCGGCATCGTCGGCGCCTGGATTTCCGCGTTCATTTCTTCTTATCTGCTGGGGAAGGATGTTCCCTTCTATTTCTTTGTAGCCCCGTTCCTGCTGAGCAGCGGCGGCGGAGTCATCCTGGCGGGGATCCTGCTGAAGACCCCCGTGATGGAACAGATCCGCCGGAAGCTGTCAGAAACGGATAAGGCTGCGGCACGCTGAATGGGTTCCAGAAACCGGAAGGATACCAGAAAAACGGGATCCTTCCGGTTTTTCTTTATGTCCCCACTGATCCACGATTGATGAAAGTGAGCCGATTCCATGCGATTCTTACACACCTCTGACTGGCATTTGGGACGCATTTTCCACGGTCTCCATCTACTGGATGACCAGGCAGGCGTCCTGGAACAGCTTCTTACCATTGCCCGGGAATACCGGGTTGATGCCGTGCTCCTGTCCGGCGACGTCTATGACCGTTCGGTCCCTCCCACGGAAGCCGTGCGCGTCCTCGATGAAACCCTGCGCCGCCTGATCCAGGACCTCAAGGTTCCCGTCATTATCATTGCCGGAAACCATGACAGCCCGGACCGGCTGAACTTCGGCCAGGCCCTTTTGCCTCCGAAAAGCTTTTTATCTTCGGTCCCGTCAGTACCGATCCGGAGCCGGTCATCCTGGAGGACGGGGATGGCCCTGTCTATATTGCCCCCCTCCCTTACTGTGAGCCCCTGACGGCATCCGAACTGAGCGGGGAAAAGAAAGGCAGCCACGAAGAAGCCCTGAAATGGCAAATTGCCGGCCTGCTCCGGAAGATTCCGGAAGGAGCCCGGCGGATTGCCCTGTCCCATGCCTTTGTGACAGGCGCCCAGGTCACGCCTGAAAGCGAACGCCCCCTGGCCGCCGGTGGCAGTACGTCCGTAGGAATCGACTGCTATGAACCGTTCCACTATACGGCCATGGGGCACCTCCATGCCCTGCAAAAATGCAGCGACCGGGTCCGCTACTGCGGTTCCCTGATGAAATACTCCTTCAGCGAGGCCAGCCAGAAAAAGAGTGTCATCCTGGTCGACCTGGACGGCAAAGGGAGCATCCAAACAGAAACCATTCCCCTCAACCCCCGTCACGACCTGGCTGTCCTGAAAGGATCCTTTCAGGAGCTGATGACGCAGCCCCGGACAGAATATGCGGAAGATTACCTGCGCATCATCCTGACGGACAAAACACCCGTCCTCGACCCGAAGCACCTGCTGGAAACCCATTATGCCCACATCCTGCAGCTGGGCTATGAAGGGCTGGAGGTGCAGCCGGAAGCCCTGGATACGGAAAAAAGAAAGGGCCTTGCCCAGAACGATCTGTTCGAAGCCTTCTTTGAGTCAATCCACCAGCGCCCCATGAATGAAACGGAACGGGCCCTGCTCCGGGAAGTCATGGATGCCGTCGATCAGGAAGGGAGGAACTGCTGATGAAACCGCTTACCCTCAGTATGCAGGCTTTCGGGCCCTATGCCGGGAACGAGGAAATTGACTTCACCCGACTTGGCCAGCGCCGTCTTTTCCTGATTACCGGACCCACCGGCAGCGGCAAGACAAGCATTCTCGACGCCATCACCTTTGCCCTCTACGGAAAGGCCAGCGGAGACCTGCGGAATGGACGGTCCCTGCGCAGCGACTATGCCCAGCCCTCCCTCAAGACGGAGGTCCGGCTGACCTTCGCCAATAAGGACCACTGTTATGAAGTGAAACGGACACCGGAACAGGTACTGCTGAGGAAGCGCGGAGAAGGAACCCGTTCCGTTTCGGGCGATGCCTCCCTCGTGGAAATCCTTCCTGACGGTAGCCGGCAGCTCCTGGCTTCTTCCTATCTGTCCGTTACAAACAGGATTGAAGCCATTCTGGGGTTCAAGGCAGAGCAGTTCCGCCAGCTCATGGTCCTGCCCCAGGGAGAGTTCCGCCGTTTTCTCATGGCTGAATCAAAGGACCGGCACAAGATCCTGGAAACCCTGTTCAAGACCCAGCAATACCGGCAGCTGGAAGAAGCCCTGGACAAGCGCGCCAAGGCAGTCAAAAAATCCTATGAAGACGTCAATACCCATATGGCCCACCTTCTGGAACAGAGCCATGTCGATTCCTCGGCTTCCCTGGAAAAACTCAGGAAGGATACGCAGGAGCAATTGACGGCCCGGGAAAAGGAAGTGGCCAAAGCCGGAGCGGAAGCGAAAAAAGCCAGTGCCGCCCTGGAAAATGCCCGCAAGGTCCTGGAAACATTCCTGGCCCTCGACCGGGCCCGGCAGCATGAAAATGAATTGAAGGCCCTGGCCCCGCGGATGGAGCAGCTGAAGGAAGAAATCCGGAAACTGGAGGCAGCCCAGAACCTGAATGCCTTCTACGACCGGGCAGCACGTTCCACCCTGCAGGAACGCAAGGCAAAGGCTTTGACCGAAATGGCCAATGCAGAACAGAAAGCCGCCCTTTCCGAAATGACGCGGCTCTCCCAGGATGCAGCTGCCGCCAATACGGAAGTCCTGGAAGAACAGGCAGCCCGCGTCCGGGAAGAACTGGCCCGACTGACCGCCGTATCCACGGAAACCGTCCGTCTCGCCGGCGGATTGAAACCCGGTGAACCCTGTCCGGTCTGCGGGGCGACCGAGCATCCTCACCCTGCGACCCAGACCCAGCAGGAAAAGAAGCGCCTGCAGGATCAGCAGAAAACCATGGAAGCCACCATTAAGGCGCTGCAGGAACGCAAGGCTGCCTTGCAGAAATCCCAGGACCGGCTGAAAAAAGCACTGGGCCAACTGGAAACCGCCCGCAAAAATGAAGCAGAAGCCAGCGCCATGCTGGAGGCAGACGCGGCGGCATTCCATGAAGCCCTGGAAAAATCGCTCTTCACGGACCAGAAGACCTTCATTTCCTATCGTAAACAGCTCAGTCAGAAGGAATCCTGGCAAAATGAACTGACCCGTTATGAAACCCGAAAAGCGGGTACGGCCGGGGAAATCAAGGCCCTGAGCGAACAGTTGCAGGGAAAGGAAAAACCTGACCTGGCTCCCCTGCAGGAAGCCGATGCCAGGGCCCGCCGCCGTTACCAGGAAGAAGCTTCGGCGGCAGGAGCCCTGCGGGAGCGGCTGGCACAGCAGAAAGAGCAGCTGGAGCAATTGAAAAAACTGGAAAAGGAACAGGCCCGGCTGCAGGAATCCTATGGCCCCATCGGATTATTGGCCGATACGGCAAAGGGAGAGAACAGGCAGAACCTGTCTTTTTCCGCCTATGTGCTGCAGGCAGTCCTCGACGACGTACTGCGTACCGCCAACCTGCGGCTGCACAAGATCAGCCAGGGACGCTATACCTTGTATCGCCAACGGGATATTCATGATGCCCGGAAGGAACAGGGGCTGGACCTGGAGATCCTTGACGCCTTCACCGGCCAGGCCCGCTCCGTCCATACCCTCTCCGGCGGGGAAAGCTTCTTTACGTCCCTTTCCCTGGCCCTGGGACTTTCCGATGTGCTGGAATCCTATGCCGGCGGCCTCCACCTGGATACGATCCTCGTAGATGAAGGCTTTGGCTCCCTCGACCCGGAAACCCTGGACCTCGCCATGGACACCCTTCTTGAACTGCAGCAGGGAGGCCGTCTGGTCGGAATCATTTCCCATGTATCGGAACTGAAGGAACGCATCCCGGCCCAGCTGGAAGTCAAGGCCACCGCACAGGGAAGCACGACCGAATTCCATATCCAGTGAAAGGAAGCACCATGTACCAATTCTTGTTGTTTGACCTGGACGGGACACTGACCGAATCAGGAGAAGGCATCCTGAAATCCGTCCAATACGCCCTCGCAAAAATGGGGATCACCCCGCCGGAAAAAAAGGAGCTGCTTCCTTTTATCGGCCCTCCCCTCATTGATTCCTTCACCGGCCTGTTCAGAATGAGCCGGGAAGAAGGAAAAAAAGCCGTTGCCTTTTACCGGGAACGCTTTTCCAAAACCGGGATCTTTGAAAACAAACTGTATCCCCATGTGATTGAGATGCTTTCTGACCTGAAGAAAAGTGGTTTTTCCATGGCCACGGCTTCTTCCAAACCGGAGCCCTTTGTCCGTACCATCCTGGACCACTTTGGCATGACACCCTATTTTGATGAAGTCGTCGGGGCGACCTTTGACGGCCGGATCAGTGATAAGGTTTCCGTCATCGCAGAAGCCCTCCGCCGCACCCACACCGAACATCAGCGGGACGCGGTCCTGATGATCGGGGATAAACCGTATGATGTGCTGGGTGCCCGGCAGCTGGGAATCGATTGTGCGGCCGTATCTTATGGCTACGGGACAAGGGAGGAACTGGAAGCAGTCCATCCCCTCTACATTGCCGATTCCGTACCGGCCCTTGCCGCTTTTCTGCTGTCCCGGAAAAAAGCACGGACCGCCACTCAGCAGTCCTGAACCATACGACCTTCCGGCAATTGAAGACGGGAGGAACCTGTACGGACCGTCCGTTTCCATTTGGGAACGGAAGCGTGCCGGCAGCCAGTTTATTATGGAGGAACCCACCATGTCGATTGAAAAGGCCCGGGCCTGCCTCAGAAAAATGGGGTATGAGGACCGGATCATTGAAACCAGGGAATCCAGCGCCACCGTCGAGCTGGCGGCAGAAGCCCTGGGCTGTAAACCCGCAGAGATTGCCAAGACCCTCTCCCTGCTGCAGCAGGACCAGCCCGTCCTGCTCCTGACAGAAGGCGATGCGCGGATCGATAACCGGAAATATAAGGATACCTTCCACACCAAGGCGCGTATGATCCCGCCCGATGAAGTGGAAGCCTGTATCGGCCACGCGCCGGGCGGTGTCTGCCCCTTTGGGATCAATCCCGGCGTGCGCGTCTACCTCGATGAAAGCCTCAGAAAATTCCAATACGTCTATCCCGCGGCCGGAAACGACCACAGCGGGGTTCGCCTGACCGTGGCAGAACTGGAAGAAATCATCGGGAACGCATCCTGGGTCGATGTCTGCAAGACAAGGACCGAGTGAAGCGGTATTTCCCATCCATTTCCCCGCCATCCAAAAATGGCTGTACAGCCGTTCCCTGTGAACGACGGTACAGCCATTTTTCATTTAAAAGGATTTCCGTTCCAGGATCATTTCCCAGACAATGCCATCCCTCGGGCTCCCTTTCAGGCGGCGCTTCCGCTGACGAACCGGCTTCGGCTCCCCCGCCTCCGCCACGGTGGGCCTGAGATTTTCCTGAATGGAAGGATTCAGGGAGGTCAGTTCCTCCCGCACCGAAGGATTGACGGGATGCAGGTCTTCCTTCACCGTCGTGCGGAGCGGTTGTTCCGGATTTTCCCGGCCTTCCCCTGCCGGCTCAGGCACGGAAGGAACCGGGATTTTCCTGGCATATTTCTCAAGGCTCCTCCGGACTTCAGGACTCAGCTTTCCCTTCCTGGCCGATTCCCGGGGAACTGGCCGTTTCCGGCGCTGCGTGCCACTGTTCAGAATGAGGAACAGGATGAGGAAAAGGAAGAAAAAACCCATAGCCATCCTCCTTCCTTATTCAGTCGGCTGGGGCGCTCCCTCAGAACCGGAGGCATCCCCGGCGATGCTGTCCCGCATATGGGTATCGGCGGCAATATTCTTCAGCCGGTAATAATCCATGACGCCCAGCTTGCCGCTGCGCAGGGCTTCGGCCATCGCTGCCGGCACTTCTGCCTGGGCTTCCACGACCTTGGCCTTCATTTCCTGCGTATAGGCCCGCATTTCCTGTTCCTTGGCAACAGCCATGGCCCGACGCTCTTCCGCCTTGGCCTGGGCAATGTTCTTATCGGCTTCGGCCTGGTCCGTCATCAGCTGGGCGCCGATGTTACGGCCCACATCCACGTCGGCAATATCGATGGACAGGATTTCAAAGGCTGACCCGGCATCAAGGCCCTTGTTCAGGACCGTCCGGGAAATATGATCGGGGTTTTCCAGCACGTCCGTATGCTCCTCGGATGAACCTACGGTGGTGACAATGCCTTCCCCGACACGGGCAATAATGGTGGACTCACCGGCACCGCCGACAAGACGGTCGATATTGGCGCGAACCGTGACCCGGGCACGGACCTTCAGTTCAATCCCGTTCTTGGCCACTGCCGAAATCAGCGGCGTCTCGATGACCTTGGGGTTGACGCTCATCTGGACCGCTTCCAGCACATCACGGCCAGCCAGGTCAATGGCAGCAGCCCGTTCAAAGGTCAGGGGAATCGCCGCCCGTTCAGCGGCAATCAGGGCATCCACCACACGGTCCACATCACCGCCGGCCAGGAAATGGGCTTCCAGCTGGTCCACATTCAAATCGAGACCGGCCTTATTGGCCTTGACCAGGGGCAGCACGATCTTTGACGGAATAACACGGCGCAGCCGCATTCCCACAAGGGTGAAGATGCCCACATGGACGCCTGCCGCCATGGCTGACACCCACAATCCGAGGGGTACAAAATGCAAGAACAGCACAATCAGGATAAATAAGACAACAATCACAAAGGAACTGCTCAATAAGGCAATCATACTTCCTCCTTTTCAACTACAATCCTACGTCCCTCCACCGCTATGACCCTGACGGGCGTACCGGCTTCATAGAATTCACCACGGGAAATCGCGTCCACCGGCTCATCGTCAATGATGATCCGCCCGGATGGGCGAAGCGGCGTCTCTGCAACCCCCTGTTTTCCTACCAGGTCCCGAAGATCCCCGTTCGTCGTATATCCCTTATCTGTGGTCGAACGGAAGCCAAGGGTAATCTGTTTTCCCAATCGGCTGTGCGGCCCTTTCTTGAAGAACCACACGCCCAGGACGACCGTAAAGAACAACAGGGCGCCCACAATCATGGCCGCTTCCCCCGTCGCTCCCAGATACAGGAACAGGGCTCCCAGCAGACAGGCAAGACCGGAAATCCCGAAAACACCAAACCCGGGAATCATCATTTCGATGACCAGAAGGATCACTCCCACACAAAGAAGCGTCAGAAACATTCCAATCCCCTCCTCCTGGAAATGACGGAACACAAAACTCTTTCTTACATATTATTCTACAGGGAACAGGAAATTCCTTCCAGGGAAATCCGCCACAGAGGCAAAAAAACGGGCCATCAAAAAAGCAGTACGCCAAATCGACGTACTGCCTGATTTAAACAATTTCAAAAAACAGCGGGGGACTCCGAAAAGCCATTTCCGGCAGTGCTCCTTTTTCGGCTGTCCCTGCCTGCAAAATGTCAGGCCGCCTTTCTTCCGGACGCCACCAGGGAAGCCGGCAGTGAAATCGTCCGGTCAAACCGGGTCAGCCACTGATGATCCTTGTGGCTGTACGTACGGACAACAATCCGGTCAGGATAGAGATAGAAGGAATTGGTCCAGATCTGGTCTCCTTCCCAGGCAGGATTGTACACGTTCAGGACATTTGTTCCGGCCAGTTTATTAATGGCATGGTCAACGCTCGGATCCGTAGGAGGCGTATGAGTATGGCCGGAAGACCAGATAAGGACCTGGGGATTCTTTGCCAGGATGTCCTTGATTTTCTCAGCGGGGGACGTGAAATTCCGTTCCTCGTTTTCCGGGTTGTCGGGAAGGATGGTCCCTTTTAAAGGGGTATGGCAGAAAATCAGCGTAGGGCGATCCCGATAAGCCTTCAGTTCTGCTTTCAGCCAGGTCAGTTGTGCCTTGGAAAGTTCAACTGCATAAGGCTTGTTGACAGGGATATGGCCTTCGATGACATCGGGGGAAAGGAAGAGGAGCCGGTAATTGCCGACATCCTTTGCATAATACAGTGGTCCGTAGTTTTCCTTGTAGGCCTTGATGTGGCAGATGCGTTCATAGGGGTCAGCCGGTTGCAGCTTGCCCTTGACCGCAGGGGTTTCACTATAGACAATTTCATGGTTTCCGGCGACAAAGACCTTCGGCTGCCCCAGCTTGTCCGTCAGGGAGCGGGCCAGGCGGTATTCCTCAGGGCTGGCGGCCAGCTCCACCATATCCCCGGTAAAGACACAGAGATCCACATCGTTCCAGCCATTGATTTCCTGAATGGCCTGTTCCTTGTTCTTCATCACCCGGCTCCGTAACGCCTTGTCATCATGTTCCTTGCTTCCATAATGGACATCACTGAGCACCACGACGCGTTTGCTTTTTTCCGCGGCAAAAGCAGCCTGCATTCCCGGTCTGCTGAAAGCCAGCATCGAAACCGCCAGTATGGGTGCCATCAAAAATGAAACCTTTTTCTTCCACATTTTCTCTTCACACTCCTCTTTATATTGCGCTGCGATTCACGCGGATTCATTATAGGAAAACAGCGTAGGAATCCTGTAAAGGGCCCATAAGGGAAGCGTAAAAAAAGCAGAAACTTTTCTGAAATAAGGTAACGGAAACATAAACAAAAAACGTGACTGCCTTGATGGCAATCACGTTTGCATTCATGGTGGGCGCTAACAGGATCGAACTGCTGACATTCTGCTTGTAAGGCAGACGCTCTCCCAGCTGAGCTAAGCGCCCAAAAAAAAAGATGGTGACCGGGGGGGGAATCGAACCCCCGATACCGCCGTGAAAGGGCGGTGTCTTAACCGCTTGACCACCCGGCCAAAAAAAAAT
>CADBQR010000101.1 GCA_902796945.1 uncultured Acidaminococcus sp. | reverse complement strand
TTTTCTCGAAGTGACTCGGTCGCGTCACCAAAAGTGACTTGACCCGCACATCTGTCAATCAATATTCAGTTTTCAAGGTTCTACCGTCGCTTTTGGCGACTTTCATATAATAGCACTTAAAAATAGTGCTGTCAACACTTTTTAGGAATCTTTTTCAAGGGCTCAAAAACGAACCTCATTTTTGTATCCTTCAAATATGGACTCCGCCGCGCTGACAGGTACTTACTATACCAGACTCATCCTGATTTTGCAAGGTCTTTTTTCCCTGGTCCCGGCTTTTCTTTTTTACTGCTGACCAATAAAAAAGGCCGCAGCTTCTGTTTCCTTCTGCTGCGGCCATTACCGTCAACTTTCCATGATCTCAGGCGGATTACTTATCAACCCGATACTTGAAGTTATCAATGATGGGGCGTTCATCCTTTTTGCCTTCCCGGACATCTTCTGTCAGGAGGGCCTGGACAATGATTGCCATTTCCAGCCGTTTTTTCTGGATCCGACAGCCATAGGCATAGGGTTTTTCAATGGTTCCGTTGGCCAGGTCCGCATTGGCATGGCAGCCGCCGCTGCAGAAGAACCGGGCCCAGCATTCCCGGCAGTCTTCCTTTTTCATGACATGCATATGACGGAAATACTGTACCATATCCTTCTTCACGATTCCCGTGTCCAGGGTTCCCATTTTATATTTTTCACGACCTACAAACTGATGACAGGGATAGATATCGCCCTCCGGCGTGATGGCAAAATACTCGTGACCGGCACCGCAGCCTGCCAGGCGCTTGGCAACACAGGGGCCATTATCCAGGGCCACATTGAAGTGGAAAAAGTCAAAGGGTTCACCTTTTCTTCTTTTTTCCAGGTATACCCGCGCCAGTTTTTCGTATTCCTTGTCCAAAACGGGCCAATCCGCATCCGTCAACACATAGGGCTCTGTCGTACCGACAACCGGTTCCATGGAAATTTCCGAACCAACTTCCAGCATGGCCAGCACATCGTCGGTAAAATGGGTATTATAGTGGGTATAGGTTCCCCGCAGGTAATAATTCTGGTCATGGCGGGAAGCAATGACTTTTTTGAACCCTTCCACGGCCTTGTCGTAGGATCCGACCTTTCCAGGATAGGGACGCATGTAATCGTGAGTCTTTTTACTGCCATCAAGGCTGAGGACCAGCATGACATGATTCTCATTCAGGTACTGAATGATTTCATCGGTCAGCAAGGTACCATTGGTCGTAAGGGTCAGCTTGATGTTTTTACCGGTTTCCTTCTCACGTTTGCGTACGTAGTCGACAATGAACCTGACAACGGGCATATTCATCAGTGGTTCACCACCAAACAGGTCCAGTTCCAGATTGTGACGCTGCTTGCTGCCGGCAATCGCAAATTCAATGGCCTTTTGTGCCACTTCCCTGCTCATGAGGGCACGATGTCCACCAAAATCCCCCGTGTCGGCAAAACAGTAGCCACAGCGCAGGTTGCAGTCATGGGCAACGTGAAGGCACAGGGACTTCAGGACCGGTTCTTCAGCAAAGGTATCCGGAACGGGAAATTCCGGGGAAAACAAAAGTCCCGCATCCTGCAGTTCCTTCAGTTCGTCCAGGGCCTCGGCCACATCCCCTTCAGGATAGACGCCCCTGAAATGCTCTTTTGTCGCCTCGGCATTCGTGCCGTCGTAGAAGCCCAGCAAGTCATAGATCATCTTATCGATGATATGGACAGCCCCACTGTTGACATCGAGGACCACATAATGATCATCCAAGCACATTCTGTGAATCAACAAAATTATTTCCGCCCTTTCAAATGAGTTTATGGTTCAGCCAAAATCAATCACCCGAAAAAACTGACCGATTTCGCGTCATTACAAGAAAAAAGCTCCCCACCTCGAGAAGTACCGGTAAACCAGCGCTTCCCTGACAGGGAGCTGTCTGAACAACAGCTTAAGCCTTTTCGCAGACCTGATTGCCTACCGTGCAGGACGTTTTGCAAGCGGACTGGCAGGAAGCCGGGCATTCGCCGCAGCCACCGCAGCGCAGGGTCTTTTTCAGCATTTCTTTATTTACAGTCTTGATTCTTTTTGCCATCATACATCCCTCCTGACTTTAAACTACGTCTTATTTTATCTGTTTTCCCTTCATTACGCAAGGGCAACCCAAAAGAATCCAAAGGAAATTCCCGGAAAAAGCGGTTGATTCCCGGGATTGACAGGACGGTCAACCGGCGATTTCAGGAACGATACTGACCCACAGGCAATTACTTTTTCTTGCTGTAATACCAGATCAGGAAGCCATTCAGGTCATACCCGGTCTTTTCATTGACCCAGCTGATCAACTGCGCCTTCAATAAGCCCTTCTTAAAATGCTCCAGGTTTTTATCCTTCAAATGGAACACATTCACACGGCGCAGGGTCAAAAGCGGATCCGCATTCGTATTGACCCCGATTTTACCAGTTACAGCCGCCACATAGCCGGCTTTGTCTACGGCTTCGGCCACGGCTTTGTTGCAGGCCCCATTCGGATAGGATAAGGTCACGCCATTATTGGAATAATAGAGCCCCATCATGTGATCGTGGGATTTTTTCAGATCCGCAGCCAGCTCTTCCGGGCTCAGGGTGGTCAAGGGTTTATGGACGTAGGTATGGGATCCCAGTTCCCAGCCATATTTAGCCAGGGCGACTTCGTCGTCCCAGGTCAGGTATCCGGTCCACCCCTCATACATGCCGGCCATATACATGTTGCCGATATACCCGTATTTTTTCATGATGGGAGCCGCAATGGTCAGGTTATCAAGGTAACCATCATCGAAAATGAGTACGCATTCGTTGTGAAACGTATCCCCTGCCTTCCGCCGTCTGGCGTAGTCCCCCAGTTTAATGGTCTTATACCCCTTGGACTGGAGATAAGCCATCTGCTGTTCAAAATCTTCCGGCGGCATGGAATACAGGTCGCTCTTGTCTTCAACCCGATGATAGGCAAAGATGGGAACAGACCGCTCACAGAAGCCCTGGAAATCCCGCCAGGCCCAGATACAAAAGGCCGCCAGGACAGCCAGTACAACGACGATTCTCGTTTTCCACTTTTGATTACTCATTTTCTTCCTTCCCCAGTTTTTCGGCCAACTGTTCAATTTTTTTCAGGCGATGGTTCAATCCGGATTTACCAATATGGTCTTCCGTCAGGGCTGCCAGTTCTCCGACTGCCAGGTCCTGATGTTCCAGCCGAAGCCGGGCCGCCTCCTGCAAGGTATCTGGCAGACGTTCCAGGCCCACCTTTTCTTCAATCAGGTGAATGGCCTTCAATTGTCGGACCGCAGCCTGCACCACTTTGTTCAGGTTGGCAGTCTCGCAGTTGACAACGCGGTTGACCTGATTGCGCATGTCCTTCAACACCCGGACATTCTCAAATTCCAAAAACGCGTTGTGGGCGCCAATAAGGGAAAGGAATGTCGCAATGGCATTGCCCTCTTTCAGATATACGATGTAGGAGTTCTTCCGGTCAATGACTTTGGCGGGCAAATCAAAGCCCTTCATTATTTTACAAATATAGCGGCTCATGTCAAGTTGTTCACTGATCAACTCCAAATGATAATCACTGATTGGCTTATTGACAGAGCCACCGGCCAAAAAGACACCGCGAAGGAACGACCGCTTGCAGGAGTTCCGCCTCAGCAGCGTGGATGTCACTTCTGAAAGAGGCGCCAGCAAATGCAGGCGCCCCAGGGCATCCCGGGCCTCTTCACTGGGCACGACATGGACCTGGTAGCGATTGTTTTTCTTCAGACGACGGGAACGGGTGACAATGACTTCCGTCTGAACGGCAAAATTATTTTTGAGCAGCCGCAGCACGCGGCGGGCAAGGGCTGCATTTTCCGTCGTAAAATGGATCCCGACTCTCTGGTCACCCAGGGATACGGATCCACTGATCCGAAGCAGGCCAAACAACTCCGCCTGTTCCATATCACGGTCTTCGTCCTCCAGCCGGGCAATCTCATTTTTTACGTCACTGGCAAATGACATCGATCAGGACTCCTTTTTATCGTGGTTCCGCAGTTCCTGCATGGTCTGGCGGGCAAAGAAATAGTCAAAGAAACGAACTCCCCGGCCAAACAGACGCAGGCGATAAATCAGCGCAATGATGGATTTAGCCAGTTTAGTCGGATTGTGGCGGACCAGATCACTGTCATTCAGCAGTTTGGCAGGCACCGCTTCAATCCCGAGCTTCTCGATTTTTTCAATATCCGGACTGACCGGCTCAGCGCCTTCCTGCTTATACTTGGCAATCTGTTCCGGCGTCGCTTTCTGGACATTGACGACAACGTAATCCAGGGCCTGGGCACCCATATGATTGACCAGGGTCTCCACATGTTCATAGGCACCATAACCGTCGGTTTCTCCCGGCTGTGTCATGACATTGCAGACATAGATCTTGACGGCCCTGGATTTTACCACCGCATCCCGGATCCCCGGCACCACGAGGCTGGCGAGGACGCTCGTGTAGAGTGACCCCGGACCCAGGATAATGGCATCGGCATGCATAATGGCATCGACGGCCCGCTGGGATGCTTTCGGGTTTTCCGGCTCCGTCATGAGTTTTACGATCTTATGCGGGGACGCCGTGATGGCGGACTCACCGATGACCGTACTGCCGTCATCCATGATGGCTTTCAGCTGGATATTTTCAGAAGTGTTCGGCCATACGCGGCCGTGCACCTTGAGGATCTGACTGATGGAAGCCAGCCCGTCTTCCACGCTGCCTTCCAGGTCGCTCATGGCAGCAATGAACAGGTTTCCCAGGCTGTGCCCTGTCAGGGACTGACTGTCGTGGAACCGGTACTGCATGGCCCGTTCCATGACCGGTTCCGTATCGGCCAGGGCAACCAGGCAGTTGCGCATATCCCCGGGGGGAATGATGCCCATTTCCTTGCGCAGCCGCCCGGATGAACCGCCATCATCCGCAGTGGTAACAACAGCTGTGCAATTATTGGTAATCAGTTTGATGCCCCTCAAAAGAACGGATAATCCCGTTCCGCCGCCGATAACAACGACAGCAGGACCCTTGTCCAGCTTTTGCTGGGTAAAGATCAGTTCCCGGAGCGATTCCTTTTCGCCAGGCATGACGGACCGTATGACCGTCTTGACAACGCGGGCGGCACCGTAGCCCATGCAAATGAGTCCGATGATGACATTGATGACACCCAGCGCCGTAATCGTGGACTGGTAATACTCCCCGCCCACGTAAGCAATAAAATTGAAAACCAGGGCCTCGATCAGCCCTACAAATTGGTAATTAAAGATCAGGGTAACACCCACACAAGCCAGGACCGTTCCCATACCAAACAGGAACAGCCACCGTTTGAGGTTCAGGCCAGGGTATAACCACTTAATCCACTTCATACGCATTCTCCTCTGGCGCGATTATTTCTTCAGTAAGTCCCGGTGAATGACCTGGGCATTGTACCCACAGCTTTCGATGAACTTTCCCAGGGCATTGGCAACAAAGACAGAACGGTGGTGTCCGCCGGTACAGCCGACGCCGATCATCAGCTGACTTTTCCCTTCCTTGGTGTACTGGGGCAGAAGGAACTTGATCAGGTCATAGAATTTATCCAGGAATTCCGTGGTTACAGGGGATTTTTGGATATACTCCACCACCTCCGGGTCGTTGCCGCACTTCTCCTTCAGCTCAGGAACATAGAAGGGATTCGGCAAAAAGCGTACGTCAAACATCATATCGCAGTCCAGGGGCGTACCATGCTTAAAACCAAAAGACTGCACGACAATGCTCATGGCCGGGAGGCTGCCGTCACGCCCGTAAAGGGAAATAATTTTAGCCCGCAGCTGTTTCGTCGTTGTCCCTGTCGTATCAATGATGGTTGTTGCTCTCCGTCTCACATGGGACAGGATTTCCCGCTCCCGTGCAATATCGGCGCTGAGCCCATGGCCGCCGCCCAGGGGATGCCGGCGCCGGGTTTCCTTATAACGGCGTACCAGGGTACTGTCGTCCGCATCCAGGAAAATCAGTTCATACGGAATTTTTTCACGGGACAGCTGATCCAGGACCTCCGTCAGCTCATCAAAGAACTTGCCGCCGCGGATATCGACGGCCAGTGCCAACTGATCCGATTCATTCTGCCGTTTCATGCAAAGTTCAATGAATTTCGGAATAAAAGTAGGAGGCAAATTATCGACGCAGAAATAGCCCAGGTCTTCCAAGGTACGCATGACCTGTGTTTTTCCCGCACCGGACATTCCGGTTATCACCAAGTTTCTCGCCATTTGCTACTCCGCCTCCAATCAAAATAAAATGTGCTTTTATTATACCCTGTTCACAGGCGATTGTGAATTCCCAGCCCCCGTGAAGCAGGGGGTTCCCCTGTAGAAAAGCCATTCACCCGCGCAAAGGCATGCCAGACAGAAGCGCAAGGTCCCCTTCAAATGATCCGTACCCATTACGAAGGATTCCGCTCATTCTTCCGGCACTTCCACCTGCTGCGTCATGATACTGTTCAATACGAGGCTGACACCCTGCCGCGTATTCGGGGCTGTTACGACACGGGCCGCCTTCATCAGCCTGTCCCTGGCATTCCCCATTGCCACGCCCATGCCACTGAAAGCCACCATTTCGTAGTCATTGTCCGAGTCCCCGATACAAAGCATCTCTGCCGGGGCAATCCCTTCCCGTTCTGCCAGGATTTCCAGGGCGCGCCACTTATTCGTGGAGGGGGCCGTTATTTCCAGGAATTCCGAAGATGAAGAAACAATCTTGATACGTCCGGCATATTTCCGGCTCAGTTCCTGCCGAAGTGATGCCGCCTCCTTGGTGATGACAAGCAATTTATGAGGGGAAACCGGCAGCCGATGCATTGCCTCCCCCTTGACCTCATAGGGAACACGGGAAATTTTGGCATAAAAACGAACTTCCTCGCAATCCCGATACGTCCAGAGGCAGTCATTCACATAAGCCTGTATATAGATCCCGGCAGCTAGGCATTCGTCAACAATCAGCTGGGCCGTTTCCAATGGCAGCGGCCAATGCCCCAGTTCCTCACCCGTCACAGGGTTCTTGATCAGGGCACCATTATATACGACAAGGGGATGGGTAATTCCCAGTGCCTCGGCATAGGGACGGGCTGACCGGTACATACGGCCCGTAGCCAGGGTCACATAATATCCCGCCCGGATGGCCTCCTTTACCGCCCTGGCATCCGCCGGTGCAATGTTCTTTTCAGGATCCAGCAGTGTACCATCCAGATCCATGGCAATCATCTTTATCGACATCGATCCAAGCTCCTTCTATAGGGAAACAAGACAGGTCCGTGCCCCGTTTCCTATACAAAAAAGAAGCTGCTGCAGAAGTCGGACACTCCATGCAGCAGCCTCCTGTTATCCTTATTGTTCAGCGAACTGGTCCTTGCCTACGCCGCAGAGAGGGCAAACCCAATCTTCCGGCAGGTCTTCGAACTTCGTGCCAGGAGCAATGTTGTGTTCGGGATCACCGGCAGCTTCATCGTAAACATAACCACAAATTTGACAAACGTATTTTTTCATTGTTGATACCCCTTTTTTAATATTTGTTATGGTGATTATACCAAAGCCAACCTTGATTGTGAAGAGGATGTCACAAATATTTTAAAATTATTTTTACTTAATAAGAATTTCTTTTTCCACCGGGCTGGCATGCAAAAAATCAAAAACTTTCTGTGCCGCCGCATGATTCATGCCCTCAACAGCTTCCAGGTCTCCAAGGGAGGCCTGCCGCATCGCGTCAAGGGAAGGATACCGTTTCCACAGGGCCGTCCGCCGCTTGGGGCCAATCCCTTCCAAATGGTCCAGGACCGAGACAAGATTCTTTTTGGCCAGCCTTTTGCGATGATACGTAATGGCAAAACGATGCGCTTCATCGCGGATATGCTGGATCAGGTGCAGGGCCGGTGACGATTTATCCAGAAGAATACTGGTATGGGCACCTTCCTTGAAGATTTCTTCTTCCCGCTTGGCAAGGCCAATAACAGGCACTTCCGTAAGCCCCAGGCCGCGAATGACTTCCAGGGCCGAACTGAGTTGTCCCTTGCCGCCATCGATAATGATCAGGCTGGGAATATCCTCAGCGTCCTTATAACGGCGATAGACAACTTCCTGCATCGATTTAAAATCATCCGGTTTGCCTTCCGTCGACTTCAATTTATAACGGCGATAATCCTTCTTGCTGGGACGACCACCGCGGAACACTACCATGGAGGCCACGGTTTCGGAGCCCTGGTTATGGGAAATATCAAAACAATCCATCCGTTCGAGCGGCTGATCAAGGCCAATCGCCTTCTGCAGTTCTTCTGCGGCTTCCTCATCGGAGGTCAGGGAAATCTGCCCTCTCCGCAGGCGTTCCTCGATATTCTTGCGGGCATTGTTTTCCGCCATAACGACCAAATCGTGTTTGATTCCCCGCTGCGGTACCATCAGGGAAACCCGCTTCTCATTCCGGGAACTGAGATACTCGCCCAGCAGCACCCGGTCGCCATCAGTAAGCGCGGCACTGGTCAGGATTTCCCGGGGCGGGCGATGGTTTTCGTTGTAATATTCCTTGATAAAGCCTGACAGGATTTCCTCCGGAGGCTCCCCGATTTCCTGGTCCAGGAAAAAACTGTCCCGCCCCAGGATCTTCCCGCCACGAATGAAAAAGACCTGGGCACAGACACCGGCAGGATCCGTGACAAGACCGATGACATCCCGGTCGCCGCTGCTGGTTGTGGCTTTCTGGGCTTCATCGAGCTTGTTGAGGCTCAGCAGGGAATCACGGTAGCGGGCTGCCTGCTCATAGGCCATCTGATCCGACGCTTCCTGCATCTTTCGGGTAAGGTCCCGGCGGAGTTCAGTCACTTTCCCTTCCATCAGCAAAATGACCTGGTCCACCAGTTTCCGGTATTCACTGACAGGAACCTTGCCGGTACAAGGGGCCAGGCACCGATGCATATGGTATTGAAGGCAGGGCCGTTTGACATTCATATTGCGGCAATGGCGAAGAGGGAACATGGACCGAATAAGACGCATCGTGTCACGCAGCGCACCCACGTCGGCATACGGTCCGTAATACCTGGCCCCATCCTGCAGGACCCGGCGCGTAATGTACATGCGGGGATAGGCTTCCTCAACCGTGATTTTCAGATAGGGATAGGTCTTATCATCCTTCAGGTCAATATTATAGCGGGGCCGATACTTCTTGATCAGGTTGCATTCCAGGATCAGTGCTTCCATTTCACTGGCACAGACGATGGTTTCAATGGAATCCACATGATTGTTGATGGCCCGCACTTTGGGAGAAACCTGGCTGGACTGTCGGAAGTAACTGCGCACGCGGTTTTTCAGGATGACCGCTTTGCCGACATAGATCACCTTCCCGGTCCGGTCGTGCATGATATAGACGCCGGGCGCTTCCGGCAGGACCTTCAGGGTCTCTGCAATTTTATCATTCATTTGAGCATCCTTTTCAAATACTGACCGGTATAGGATGCGGGGACCCCGGCAATTTCTTCAGGAGTTCCCACAGCAACCACGGTTCCGCCCCGATCGCCGCCTTCCGGACCCAGGTCAATGATATAATCAGCCGACTTGATGACATCGAGATTATGTTCGATGACCACCACTGTACTGCCGGTATCGACAAGACGCTGCAGGACCTGCAGCAGTTTATCCACATCAGCCATATGCAGGCCTGTTGTCGGCTCATCGAGGATGTACAAGGTGCGCCCTGTGTTGACCTTGGACAGTTCCGCGGCCAGCTTGATGCGCTGGGCTTCCCCGCCGGAAAGCGTCGTTGCGGCCTGTCCCAGGTGGATGTAACCGAGTCCCACATCTTCCAGCACCTGGAGTTTGCGGAGAATGCGCTGATGGTGGCTGAAATACTGGCAGGCTTCCGTTACGGTCATATTCAGGACATCGGCAATATTCTTTCCCTTGTAATGAACTTCCAGCGTGTCCCGGTTGT
Organism: uncultured Acidaminococcus sp.; assembly: GCA_902796945.1. Taxonomy (GTDB): domain Bacteria; phylum Bacillota; class Negativicutes; order Acidaminococcales; family Acidaminococcaceae; genus Acidaminococcus. The sequence goes on along the minus strand of CADBQR010000101.1, from coordinate 19,548 downwards.
AGCGGGTCCCCCGGCAAACCTCACAGGGGACATAGACATCGGGAAGAAAATTCATTTCGATTTTCAGGACGCCATCACCATGGCAGGCCTCACAGCGGCCGCCCTTGACATTGAAGCTGAAGCGGCCCGGTTTATACCCCCGCACCTTGGCCTCGTTGGTCGTACTGAAAAGCGTCCGTATCAGGTCAAAGGTTCCCGTATAGGTCACGGGATTGGACCGGGGCGTGCGGCCGATAGGACTTTGATCGATATTGATGATCTTGTCGATACCGCCGGCACCCAGGATCTTATCGTGGGCCAGGGGACGCTGCCTGCTTCCCATCAGTTTCTGGGCCAGGCCCCGGTAAAGGATATCATTGATCAGGGTACTTTTTCCGCTGCCGCTGACACCGGTCACCACGGTCAGGGTTCCTAAGGGAATGGAAACGTCAATATGCTTCAGGTTGTTGGCGGAAGCTCCCTTGATGGTAATTTTTTTACCGTTGCCCTTTCTCCGCTTGGCAGGCACCCTGATTTTCCGCCGGCCGCTCAGGTATTGGCCGGTGATGGACTCAGGGACCTTCTTGATTTCCTCAGCAGTCCCCTGGGCGACCACCTGGCCTCCGTTCTCACCGGCTCCGGGACCGATGTCAATGATCTGATCCGCCGCGTACATGGTATCTTCATCATGTTCCACAACAAGGAGCGTATTCCCCAGATCACGCAGATGCTTCAGCGTGGCCAGAAGCTTGTCATTATCACGCTGGTGAAGGCCGATACTGGGCTCGTCAAGAATATACAGGACACCCACCAGCCCCGACCCGATCTGGGTAGCCAGCCGGATACGCTGGGCTTCCCCGCCGGAAAGCGTAGCGGCCGCCCGGCTCAGGGTCAGATAATCCAGTCCTACATTGTTGAGGAAGGTCAGGCGGGCCCGGATCTCTTTCAAAATCTGCCGGGCAATGAACGCGTCCCGGTCGCTTAAGGCCAGGTTCTCAAAGAAGGCAAGGCATTCCCGTACAGGCATATCACAGACTTCCTTGATATTGCGTTCCCCCACCGTTATCCCCAGTACTTCCGGACGCAGGCGGGCTCCGTGACAGGAATGGCATTCAATGGCTGTCATGAAGGATTCGTAATCCAGACGTTGGCTTTCACTCATGGCATCCTTGAGGCGGTGCTTCAGGATGGGAATGATTCCTTCAAAGGCAGTCGTATGGCTATGGATTTCCCCCATCAGGTTCTCGTAGCGAAAGGTAAAGGTTTCGTCAGGAATTCCTTCCAGCAGTTCCTTCTGCACCTTCTTTGGCACGTCATTCCAGCAATTTTTCAGGGAAAACCCCCGTGACTTCAGCACGGAAGAAAACTGGCAGAGAAAATAGGATTTCACATTGGAACTGACTGCCGCAATGGCCCCTTCATCAAAAGGTTTCGTCTTATCGGGAATAATCAGGTCGGGATCAAACTCCATATGCATGCCCAGTCCCATACAGTCGGGACAGGCTCCGTATGGCGCGTTGAACGAGAAAAGGCGCGGTTCGATTTCCGGAAGGGAAATTCCGCAGTCCGGGCAGGCAAACTTTTCACTATAGACCTGGGTTGGACCGCCCATCTGTTCGATTTCGACCCGACCATCCCCCAATTTCAGGGCCGTTTCCAAAGATTCCGACAAACGTCCGGAAATCGTGGGGCGATTGATCAGCCGGTCTACAACAACGGAAATATAATGTTTCTTCTTTTTATCCAGTTCGATTTCTTCATCCAAGGTCCGGATTTCACCATCCACCTTGACACGGACATATCCGTCGCGCCGGATCTGATTGAATACAGCCTTATGCTCGCCCTTTCGGCCCCAGATGAGAGGCGCCATGACCATGAATTTGGTTCCTTCCGGCAGTTCCATGACTTTATCGGCAATCTGCTGGGGGCTCTGCCGCTGGATCACTTTTCCGCATTGCGGGCAATGGGGTATGCCAATCCGGGCAAAAAGAAGCCGCAGATAATCGTAGATTTCAGTCACGGTACCGACTGTGGACCGCGGATTCCGGCTGGTTGTCTTCTGGTCAATCGAAATGGCGGGACTCAGCCCCCCAATATAGTCCACATCCGGTTTGTCCATCTGTCCCAGGAACTGGCGGGCATAGGCGGACAGGGATTCCACATAGCGCCGCTGTCCTTCGGCATAGATGGTATCAAAAGCCAGGGATGATTTGCCGCTCCCGGAAAGTCCGGTAATGACGACCAATTTATTTCTGGGAATCTTCAAAGAGATATTTTTCAGGTTGTGCTGGCGCGCTCCCTGAATGACAATTTCACTTTCGCTCATGACGTTTACTGATTTCTCCTTTAACCAGAATCATCTGGTCACGGTATTCAGCAGCCAGTTCAAAGTCGAGTTCCCTGGCTGCGGCTTTCATATTCTTTTCCAGGAGCTTCACTCGTTTCTGCAGTGCCTTTTCAGACAGCTTCTTCAAAGCCGCCTGTGTATAGTCCTCACCGGACGTATCCTCTTCGGCGACCTTCGTCAATTTGATCAGCTCAACGACTTTCTTCCTGATGGTCTGCGGGATGATTCCGTGGACCTTGTTATAGGCTTCCTGTTTCGCGCGGCGCCGCTGGGTTTCCTCGATGGCACGCTGCATGGACCCTGTCATGACATCCGCATACATAATCACGCGGCCATGGGCATTTCGGGCCGCCCGGCCGATGGTCTGGATCATGGCCGTATCACTGCGCAGGAAGCCTTCCTTATCGGCATCAAGAATGGCAACCAGGGATACTTCCGGCATATCCAGCCCTTCCCGCAGCAGGTTGATGCCCACCAGGACATCAAATTCGCCGGCCCGGAGGTCCCGGATGATTTCAGCCCGGTCAATGGTCGCGATGTCGGAATGGAGATACCGCACCCGGATTCCCGATGAAGCCAGGTATTCTGTCAGGTCCTCGGCCATTTTTTTCGTCAGGGTCGTTACCAGGACCCGTTCGCCGGCTTCTGTCACCTTATGGATCTCACCCATGAGATCATCGATCTGTCCGCGAATGGGCCGCACTTCAATCTTTGGATCAAGCAGGCCTGTAGGGCGAATAATCTGTTCCACCACCTGGGTGGCCTGGTCCAGTTCATAGGGGGCCGGCGTTGCCGACACATAAATGATCTGGCCCCGTTCATGCTGAAATTCATCAAAAGTCAGGGGCCGGTTGTCCAGTGCCGACGGCAGGCGGAACCCGTATTTGACGAGCTGTTCCTTCCTGGAACGGTCTCCGGCATACATGGCCCGCAGCTGCGGCAAGGTCACATGGCTCTCATCGATGACCGTCAGGAAATCGGGCGGAAAATAGTTGACCAGGGTAAAAGGCGGCTCACCGGCCTTGCGTCCCGTCAAATGGCGGGAATAGTTTTCAATGCCACTGCAATAGCCCATTTCCTCCATCATTTCCAGGTCATAGTTGGTTCGCTGCTCCAGCCGCTCCGCTTCCAGGAGTTTTCCTTCTGACCGCAGCAGCTTCAGCCGCTCCGTGAGCTCTGTGCGAATATCCCGGCGGGCCCGTTCCATATTTTCATCACTGGTGACGTAATGGCTTGCCGGGAAAATCGCGACGTGGCTGCGCTTATCAAGGATTTCTCCCGTCAGCACGTCGATTTCCATGATGCTGTCCACTTCATCCCCGAAAAGTTCGATCCGGATTCCCTTTTCGTTGTAACTGGAAGGAATGACTTCAATGACATCACCGCGGGCACGGAAATTACCGCGCTGCAGCACAAGATCGTTCCGGCTGTAACGGATCTTGACCAGTTTTTCCAGGATGGCATCACGGTCAACCTGCTGTCCTACGCGGAGGGAAAGGACGCTGTCATAGTAATCCTTTGGTGCACCCAATCCATAAATGCAGGAAACAGAGGACACGATAATGACATCGCGCCGCTCAAAAAGGGCACTGGTTGCCGAGTGCCGCAATTTATCGATTTCATCATTGATGGATGAATCCTTTTCGATATAGGTATCGGTAGCCGGGATATAGGCTTCCGGCTGATAGTAATCATAATAGGAAACAAAATATTCTACCGCGTTATGAGGGAAGAAAGCCTTGAATTCACTGCAGAGCTGGGCGGCCAGCGTCTTGTTATGGGCAATGACCAGGGTCGGCTTCTGTACCTTCTGGATGACCTGGGCAATGGTAAAGGTTTTTCCAGTACCCGTAGCCCCTAAAAGGACCTGAGCTGACATTCCCTTTTTGATTCCGTCAGCCAGTGCGTCAATGGCTTCCGGCTGATCCCCCGAAGGCTGAAAAGGTGCCTCCAGTTGAAATTCCATGGTGCCGCCTCCTTTGCTGCTATTTGCCTCATTATTATATCATACCTTTGTAGGGTTCTTTCAGTTCCGAAGGAATTGAGCCGGTTTTACGGTCCTATTCTTCCGTTTGAGGAAAACAATCCACCTGAAAAAGCGCAGTGTTTTCTGTAAAAAAGTAAAATAAGTACAGTAAAATTCCCTTGTTCCTTACAATCTCCCGTCTTGACGCTGTTCTGTCAAGGGCTTATTATTTGAACAGGAACTTATAGAAACAGACAAAGCCTTTTCATTCGATTGGTGAATGGGAAGACCGCCGCGCCGTACGGCACGGAACAGGAGAAAATGACGTGAATACGAACATAAAGTCAGCCCATGACCGGTTTTCCAGGCTGGTTACCTGCGCCAGTCTGCTTTGCTTCCTGGCGGCAGTCCTGATTGGACTCACTTTTTACCTGCAGGAAACGGATTATTTCAAACAAAAGGAAACGTTCCAGCCGGCTTTTCATATTGGGGAAAAGGATGTGCTCGTCCTTGGGTCCTATGACGTAGGCTATTTTTCCTTCGACTCCCAGAAGCGCGGGATCCATGATTTTCTGGAAAAAAACAATGTCCATACGGATTACATCTTCCTGGACGCAAGAACCGACACATCGGAGGCCCACTTCCGCCACCTCCATGACGAACTGCTTTACCGCATGCGGCGCCAGAAAAAATACGATGCCATTCTGGTCGCCGATGACCCGGCCCTCCAGTTTGCCCTGCGCTACCAGAAAGAATTTTTCAACGAAATCCCGATGGTCTATTATGGCGTCAGCAACCGGGAACTGGCGGCCAGGGCCTCCAGGGATCCCTGGATTGCCGGTTACATCGAGGATACCGACTTGAAAGGGACCATTTCCCTGGCACATGCCCTGATGCCAAAAGCTGACAAGGTTGTCATGATCAATGACCGGTCCGTAACAAGCCTCCAGCAGCACAAAAAATACCTGGCCCTGATGCAGGAGTTTCCGCAACTGGCCCTCTCTGAACTGAACACCGTCAAATACAGCCGGGATGCCCTTGGGGAAAAGATCCGGCACATTGATTCGGATACCATCCTGCTCTTTGTGGATGGCCGTACGGATGAGAATGGCAATGAATACAGCATGGCCGAAACCGTTCAGTACATAACCCGCCACGCCCATGTGCCCATTTTCTGCGTCAGTGAACAGGTACTGGGAACCGGTTTTCTCGGAGGCAGCGTCATTGGTGCCGAAAAACGGAGTGCCGAGGCGTCAAAGCTGCTTCTTGATGTATTGAAGGGGAATGTGGCAATCCAGGAAACAGACAACCTGCTGGAAACCCGGCCGGAATATTTTGCCGATGTCTCCGTCCTGGACCGTTACCACCTGGACCGCGGCAAGTTGCCCGCCGGAACCCATTTACTTAATGACCGGAGGGCTGAGATCCTGTGGGAACTGAAACTGGTTTCGCCGGCCCTCTTTGTCATTCTGGGCCTCATTGGCCTTTTATCCGTAAGCCGCCGGCTCTCCGTTTCCCGTAAATATGCTTCTGAACATGACCATCTGACCCATTTGTACAATCGGCATACTGCCCTGGCTGAAATAAGGAAAAAATACCCGAAAGGCAAACCCTATTCCGTCATCCTTGTGACAGTCGACGAATTAAAGGAATGGAATGACTTCTACGGCCATGAATTTGGAAACAACCTGCTTTGTTCCATTGCGGGAAAACTGGAAACCTATGCAGGAAAGAACCATTTCCTGACGGCCCGCAACAGTGAAGATGAATTTTTGGTCTTCATTCCCAAGGCTGAACTGACATTATCCGACCCGGAAGTGGTTGAAATCGAACGCCTCTGCCGGGAGCCCCATCCCTTCGGCAGCGGATTCATTTCCCTGCCGGTCAGTATTGGCGTTGCCAATTATGATGGCATTTCCAATCCGGCCCTCCTGACGCTGCAGGCTGAAATTGCCGTCCATAACGCCAAACAGCATGGTGAAAGCAACGTGTCGGCGATTTTCACCGAAGAAATGAAAAAAGAGGCGGATGAAAAGGTCATTATCAAGACGGTCCTGCAAAAGGCCATTGAATCGGATGGTTTTTATATGGTCTATCAACCCAAGATTTCCGTCAAAGACCGAAAAACGGCCGGTTTTGAGGCATTGGTCCGGATCAGGGGGCACCAGTTTTCACCGGAACGTTTCATTGCCATTGCCGAGCAGAATGGGTGGCTGCGTCGAATCGGACGCATCACGACGGAATTGGTCATTCGCCAGCAGGCAAAATGGAAAGCCGAAGGGCACCGTATACTTCCCGTTTCCATCAACTATTCCGGCATTCAGCTCCAGGACAAGGATTATTTCCGTTTCCTCATGGATACCCTTGCCAAGTACCAGGTACCGCCTTCTGCCCTGCATATTGAGATTACGGAACGGGTTGTTATTAAACAAACCCAGCAGGCATTGGAACAGCTGCAGAAATTCCATGAAGCAGGGATCCTGTTGGAGATGGATGACTTCGGAAGTGGCTATTCCTCCCTTTCCTGCCTCTCCTACCTGCCTTTTGATATCATCAAGGTCGACAAATCCGTGGTCAGCAGTTTTCTTACGGATCCGAAAAGAATGGTGGTCATGCAGGATATCATCACCCTCGGTCATGACATGAAGGTACAGATGATTTGCGAAGGAGTGGAGACAAAGGAGCAATACGAAAAGCTGCGTGAAATGGGTGCGGACCTGATCCAGGGCTACTATTTCAGCAGACCCCTGCCACCGGATAAGGCCATTGCTTTCCAGCCGGAATGACCGGAGCTGAAAAAACGACTTTCCCCTGCAATCGCATAAACAGCCCCGCCCGGAGAATCAAACCCGGGCGGGGCTGTTCACATTTTACAATAAATGCGATATAATCAAAAAATGACTGACCATTCTATTTTGAAAGGACGATGGAGAAACTTGCTTTTTCGACGTTTTCTGCTGGAAAGCCTTGCGGTTCTTTCGCTTACAGCGGGTCCTGTTTGGGCTTCTCCAAAAATCATCTACGTTCCTTTGGACAACCGTCCGGTCAACCTGGAATACACGGTTGATACGGCCAAAGCAGCAGGCTACCCGCTGACGGTTCCCCCGAAGGAATACCTGTCCAACCATAGAAGTGTTGGCAACAACGAAAAATTATGGCAATGGTTTGAAAAGGAAGCCCCCCATGCAGAAGCCGCTGTCATTGCAACCGACAGTCTCAACTATGGCGGGCTGGTTGCATCGCGGAAACATCACCATCTGGAAAAATATCTCCGGTCCAAGATCATGCGGCTCGACCAGGTGCAGAAAAATAACCCGGGCCTGAAGATCTATGCTTTCAGCACCATTATGCGCACCCCCCGCCAAAGCGTGGCAACCGTAGAGCCGGCCTATTATGAAACGTATGGTCCCAAGATTTTCCGTTTGTCCCAGCTGGCTGATAAGGAAGACCAGGAAGGGCTCACGGCAGATGAAATGATGGAAAAGAACCGGCTTATCCTGTCCATTCCGACAGAGGACCTGAAAGACTGGAAAAATCGCCGTTTCGTCAATATGCAGGCCAACAAGCGGTTGATCCGCCTTTGCCAGCATGACAGCTTCCATTTCCTTGCCCTGGGAAAAGATGATGATGCACCGCTTTCCCAAACCCATATGGAAGCAAGGCAGCTGGAAGCCCTGGGACGGGGTATGAGTAAAAAACAGTTCCAGATCATTCCGGGTGTCGACCAGTTGGGTCTGACCCTGGTAACCCGGGCCATCAATGAAATCCGCGGTGATAAACCGGAAATCTATCCTGTTTTTGCGCCCGGCGTCGGCGGCAGCACGATTCCGCTTTACACGGATGAGACGGCTGAACAGTCGGTCCGGAACCAAATCATCGCCATTGGCGGCAAAATTGCTCCAACCCCCGAAAAGGCAGACCTGATCCTTGCGGTCAACACCCCGGATGACGGAGTCTGCCGGGATTCCACGGCCAACGAGAATGCACCGTACAGCAACCGGGCCAACAAACAGTTTGCCAAAACGATTGCCGCTTACGAAAAAGCAAAGCCTGTTGCCCTGGCCGATATCGCCTATGCCAATGGTGCTGACAATGGTTTTATCCAGGCCCTGACCAAACAAAAAGCCCTGTTGGGCCTTACTGCCTATTCCGGCTGGAACACATCGGACAACAGCATCGGATTTGCCCTGTCCCAGGGAATCCTGGCAAAGCATATGAGTGAAAAGGACCGGGCACGGCTTCTCAAGGTTCGCCTGTTGGACGACTGGATCTACCAATCCAATGTCCGTTATCGGGTCTCCCTGGAAATGGATCAATATAATGTAAAATTAAAATATGACCTGGGACGCCATTATAACCGGATCCTGGGACGCACGAACCGCCTCTTTAAGGAATATGTCAGCGATGAACCGGATGTAAGGGGCACCCACTATACAATTGAATTTCCCTGGAACCGCATGTTTGAAGTAGATGTCCAGGTCTTATAAGGAGGAAATACCATGGCCAAAAACAGCTCGTTCGACATTGTCTCCCAGATTGATATGCAGGAACTGGATAATGCCCTGAACCAGACCCGGAAGGAAATTTCCCAGCGATATGATTTCCGCGGTTCTTCGGCATCCATTGAGTTAGTGGACGACGCCCTGAAGATGACAGCAGAAGATGAGTATAAACTGGGCGCCATTCTTGACATTCTTCGTCAGCGCATGGCAAAGCGCGGGCTCTCCCTGCGCTGCCTGGATCCCGGCCGGATCGAACCGGCGGCCAAAGGAACGGTCCGTCAGTCCGTAGCCTTGAAACAGGGCATCGACAGGGAAACGGCAAAGAAAATCACAGCGGCCATCAAGGCCTCGAAAATCAAGGTCACGACCCAGCAGATGGATAATCAGATTCGCGTCTCCGGGCCGAAAAAAGATGACCTGCAGGCTGTCATTCAGCTTGTCCGCGCACAGGACTTCGGGATCGACGTGCAGTTCATCAATATGCGCTGACGGAAATGATCTGCAGCGGCTGCTCATTTATAAAATAAGAAACGGTACTTTTGGGAAAGGGCTCCCCTTTTCGAAGTACCGTTTTTGACTGTCGGAAAGAATGGAATCTTTCCCCACCCTGGAAAGCAGCGGACCGGTTTTGCCGCTTCCTGACAGAAAGGAGTCCTTGTATTGATTGATGCCATCTACCAACGCCGAAGCATTCGCAAGTATAAACGGGATCCCATTGAACGGTCCCTGGTTGAAAAAGTATTGGAGGCCGGCCTCCTGGCCCCTTCTTCCAAGAACCGTCAGCCCTGGAAATTCATTGTTACAACCGGAGAAGCTAAAAAAGATGCCCTCCGCGCCATGAAGGAAGGCCTTTCCAGGGAAAGGGAAAAACCGTTCCTGCCTGAAAGTGCACCGTATATCCGGGATGCCCTTTTCACGGTACGGATCATGGAACAGGCCCCGGTCGTTATCTTTGTCATGAACGAATTGGGTTACAGCCTGGAAAAAGAGCTGACAAGGGATGAACACGTATCCGAAATCTGCAATGCCCAGTCCATTGGTGCCGCCTTGGAAAACATGGCGTTGGCGGCCACGGATGCCGGTTTGGGAAGCCTCTGGATCTGCAACACCTATTTTGCCTATCCGGAACTTTGCCAGTATCTTGACAGCCCGGGGGAACTGGTGGCGGCCATGGCCCTTGGCTATGCAATGGAGACGCCGCAGGCCCGTCCCCGTAAAAAAATGGCAGATGCCGTGGAATGGCGTTCCTGAGAATCGCGGGCCCTGTAAAAACAGGCATCCCTCATGAAAAACAAAAGAACCTGAAGCAGCCAGACAACTGCTTCAGGTCTTTTTTCATCCTTCATGGATCTGCCTGCAGGATGTGTGTACATAACGGAGCAGCCAGACCGGCCGCCATCAAGTTTGCATCAGCCGGACAAAAAGGATTGTCCCGGCCATTGAGAAAAGGTTTTTATTTCCGGTTCATGTGATGCCGCCGGTTTTCGCCGGAAAGAGGGCGGTACAGCTGCCATTTGTTCCGGATGGCCAGTACGCGCAGGATAATGACCGCCAGAGCCCCTGTAAACGGCGCCAGATCCATGGCCCCGCTTTTCCAGACAAGGCAGATAACAATACTTCCGAAAATGGAAGCCGTCGCATATACATCAGCCACCAGGACCACCGGGATGCGCTGCGCCATGAGGTCCCTCAGGATGCCGCCGCCTACTGCCGTAAGCAGGCCCAGCACAACGGGATACAGGTACGATTCCGGTTCGCCCCGGGATAATCCCACCATGGTCCCCGTTACAGTAAAAGAAGCCAGGCCAATTGTGTCAGCCACCACATATAAAATGGACATCACCCGTTTGCGCATTCCCCGCATTCGGTAGGAAGACACATAAAAGGCCAGCATGACCGCTGTTACCACGGCCAGGATCAGCGCTGTCGGATCCCGCAGGGCAGCAGGGGGAATCCGGCCAGCCAGGACATCACGAATCATTCCACCGCCCACAGCGGTAAGCACGGCCAAGACGGATATCCCAAAGATATCCATATGCTTGACGGTCCCGACAATCGCGCCGGAAACGGCAAAGGACAGCGTCCCTGCAAGGTCAAACAAGTTCCATAAAAGCCACATCATTCAAATCTCCTTGGATTGGGAAAGGGTTCGGACTGGATAAAAGGAGGCCATTTCTGGAAAGAATTGGATTGGATAAAATCTGCGCAGCATAGACACTTATGTACTATCATAACGAAAAAGAAAAAACAAAACAACCATATTTTGCCATTTCCAGAACGCTACGCCATTTCATTGGGATGTACGAGATTCCTTTCTGCAGCCCAATCGCCATCTTCACCGCTTCCGGCCGGCCCATAAACACGAAGCATTTCCCGAGGGGAAGTCAATCCTAACAGGACTTTCTCCCGCCCATCAGCAAAAAGGCTGCGGACGCCTTCCTCCCTGCCGACGTCCATAAGTCGTTCCTCTCCGCCTCCCTCCACGAGGACCTGCCGGCAGCGGGCCGTAAAGGGGAACACTTCCTGTACCGCGAGGCGCCCGTGAAATCCGGTATGATGACAGGCAGGACAGCCTCTTTCCCGGTACAGGACCGGCAGGGGATCCGACGGCAATAAAAAATACGATGGTTCCCAGGACCCCGGATCCACCTGATAGGCCTGCCTGCAATGCGGACAAAGCCGGCGGACCAGCCGCTGGGCAATGATGCCCTTCAGGGCAGATGCCGCCAGACAGGGGTCGACGCCCAGGTCAAGGAGCCGCCCTGCAGCACCTGCTGCTGTATTCGTGTGCAAGGTACTGAACACAAGATGCCCCGTCAGGGCAGCATGGATACTCATTTCCGCGGTTTCCCGGTCCCGGATCTCCCCAACGGCAATGATATCAGGATCCTGCCGCAGAATACTTCGCAGGCAGCGGGCAAAAGTGAGGCCAATTTTAGGAATGACAGCGACCTGGGAAACACCATCCAGCTGATATTCAATCGGGTCTTCCACGGTAATCAGGTTCTTCCCGCTGTCATTCAAGGCAGAAAGCATGGCATAAAGCGTGGAAGACTTTCCGGATCCCGTCGGACCGGTAACAAGGATCAGCCCATAGGGTTCCTGCATCAGCCGTTTCAGTGCCTCCCGGTTTTCCTGACGCAGCCCCAGCCGGTCCAGGGTAAAGCAGGATTTCTCCCGGTCCAGGACCCGGATAACCAGCTTTTCCCCGAACAAAGTCGGCATGGACGAAAGACGAAGATCGATGGGGCGCTCCTGCCAGCGCGTCTGGATACGCCCATCCTGGGGAAGGCGTTTTTCCCCGATATCCATCCGGGCCAGGATCTTGAATCGGGATATCAGGGCATCCTGTTGAGCCACCGGGACCTGGCGCAGGATGTGAAGGACGCCGTCAATGCGGCAGCGGACCCTCAGGCCTTCCTGTCCCGGTTCCAGGTGAATATCGCTGGCATTCACAGTAAGTGCTTCTTCAAGGATCCTTCGGGCCAGGACAATAACGGAATTTTCTTCCTGGGGACGTTCATTGCTTCGATGTTTTTCCGGCAAAGCAGCAGAAAAAGGGTTGTGGGTAAAATTCATGGTACAGTTCTCCTTTCGTTATTACCCAATTATTACCATAAAGTACCCGATTGTTTCAATGGGGTATGAAACAATCGGGGTTTCCCCTATAATAAAAGGGAATCATCTTATCCCAAGGAGGGTTGATTTATGACGCGCCATTTATCTTTTTTTATTTTTCCACTCCATTCTGCTAAAACCTTGGGAATTGCCGCCGGGGGAATTCTCCTGGGCCTGTTTCTCTACTGCCAGCCCTTCAGCAGCGCCCAGGAAAAGGCCCCATCCGCCTTGCCGGCGGCGCCTCCGCCCATACAGGCAGACCCGCCGGAACGCAAGGTTCCTCCCGCACTCCCGGCACCGCGGCGGGACCCTTTTTATTCGGTCCTTCAAAAGAACCTGTCCCCTGCTCCGACGGTATCAGAAAAATCAGCGGTTACAGCCTACGGCAATGCCAGTGCCAGACCGCAGGAACCCGTCCGGCTGCTCGGCATCTTCACGGCAGGTGGAACCCGTCGGGCCCTGCTGCGAACATCGAAGGGAACACACCTTTATCAGGAGGGGGATCCGCTTGAGGGGGTAGGGCAAATCACCGCCATCAAGGCAAGGGAAATCACCTGCGGAGAAAAACGGATTTCCCTGGGAGGACGCAGGCAATGATACGATGCTGGATTACGTGCCTTCTCCTCGCCTTTAGCCAGCTTGCCTGCGCGGCCTCCCCGGTCAGCCTTTCTGTCGAAAACGCACCGGTCCGTGACATTCTTCACTCGTTATCCATCATGAGCGGGCGCAGCATCATCATGCCGCCCAACCTGGGTGGTACCCTGACGCTGAACCTGGAGGGAGTTCCCTTTGAAGAAGCCCTCCAGCTGGTAGCAAGGAGCCAGGGATTATGTCTGAAACAACAGGGAAACGTGATCTTTGTAGCAACACCGGAAGCAATGAACAACGCCTTTGGAACCCTACAGGTATACCGCCTGAATTACCTTTCCGCCAGGGAAGCGGCAGAAACCCTGAAACCCCTTGTTACCTCACCCCTGTCGTGGGATGCCGTCAGCAATTCCCTCCTGACCCTTGGAGGTCCTGGCGAGCAGGCCCGGATAAGCGAAGCCTTAAAAGTCATGGATGCCCCGGGACGCCAGATTACCCTGGAAGCCAAAATCCTTTCGCTGCAGGAAGAGGCGGCCCGGGAATTGGGGCTGCAATGGAACTGGAGTGCCCTTCCCGAAGGGGATTCCGATGGTGATTCCTGGGGCGGCACCCTGCATCTGGGACACGGGTACAGCGGACGTTTTCAGGCCGTACTCAGCGCGCTCTGCCAATCAGGCAAAGCAAAAGTCCTGGCTACACCGCGCATCATTACACTGCCCGGAAAAGAAGGAAGTATTTTTATAGGTGACCACATTCCCGTAGTCACGGAAAAAGTTTCCAATGGAACCACTACTTCCTCCACAGAATACGTCGACGCTGGCATCCGGCTTTCCTATACACCGGTTCTCAGTAAGGATGGACTGATTACGGCAGAAGTCCATACTGAGGTCAGTACCCCGACGCTCATTTCCGAATTGAAGAATTACCGGATTACAAGCCGTACCGCGGACACCCATGTCAGGATGAAGGAAAAGGAAACCCTGGTAATCGGAGGGCTCATCAGTGAGGAAGAACAGAAGAGACTGGAGGCGGTTCCCCTGCTTTCCAAGCTGCCCCTTCTGGGCGAACTCTTCAAGTTCCGTTCCCGTAAGAAAAACACAACGGAGGTCTTTATGCTCCTGACGCCCTATATCAGTAACCCCGGCCATTCTCCGGCCATCTACGGAGCCATTCCCGGAGAGGAAACAGCAGCTGAAAAAACAGCCGCTCCCTCGCCACCTAAAAAAACAAGGAGTCCCTTCATGAAAGAGACTCCCCCTGAGGATCGCAGCTGGACACAAAAGTAAGCGGCTGCGTTTTTCTAAAAGGATAACCCGGACTTTCGGACACGGTTCAGGAAATTATGCAGGATCCGTGCCGTGATGCCCCAGATCATATACTTGCCGTATGGATAAAAGAATAAATCGTACGTATTGCGGACCTGCCATTTTTTCAATTCCTGGTTTGACAATACGTCGGGAAATCCTTCTTCCCGTTTGGTCCCAATGGATACTTTTCCCGTTTGGGGAGTAATGGAAAGCAGGTCCTGCACCGGGGCTGCAAACAATTCTTCCACTTCGTCGGTCTGGATGCTTAGCGGCACCTTCTCATCGATGACGCCCGCATATGGAAAAATCAAAGGTCCCATGACCCCATAGAAATATTCAAGCGGCCCCAGCACCTGTATGGCTTCCCGGGGTACCCCCAGTTCTTCATGGGTCTCCCGCAGGGCTGTTTCCAGGAGCGTAGCATCCTGCTCTTCCCGATGACCGCCGGGAAAACAAATATCACCGGGCTGCCAGTTCAATTTACCGGAACGTACTTCAAAAAGAATTTCCCAACCCCGGGAACCTTTCCTCAAAGGAAGCAGGACTGCCGATTCCCAGATATGCAGACTGCGGTCAACGCGGACATCCTGACTGGGCCAAAGGCTTTCCCACTGCTTAAAATCCCTGTTCTCCATAAAAAGCTCCTTCTCGTGATTTTTATTTCCCGGGCCAGACAGGATTCCTTACAACAAAAGGTTCTCCTTATCCGGGAAAGCATTTTTACTGGCACCCGATGCTGACAGCCCCTGAAACCGGCACGTCAGGAGCCATCAACGGGAATCATTCCACGCCAGCTTTTTTTGCCGTTACCCTCTTAGTTTAACGTATCTGGCCTATGGCGTAAATGATTTTCTTTTCCACACCTTCCCGGCATCTCCCGCGCAGGCAGGAGTAGTCAATGCCGGCGGTAGAAAAGAGGCAGGCATTCCCAATAAAAACGGGCAGAAGGGTACCGGTACGACCAGCCACCAAATCAGGGCCGGTTACAGGCTTGACAACTTTGCCCGAATAGACTACTATAACGAGTAATAATCAATTATGATATGAGCAGGCCGAACCTTCGGCCGGGCCATCATGTGGCAACAGGAACGTACACCTGTGGGACCCTTGTTCCGCAGGTGTTATTTTTTACTGTGGGCTGAGAAAGGGGAATTCCCATGAAACACATAACAAACCATCACTCCAGCAGTGATATTGCCATGCATGTTTCTTACGTCAGCATCCTGATCAACCTGATTCTCAGCGTCGGCAAGTTTGCCGCCGGTATCCTGGGACATTCCAGCGCCATGGTTTCTGACGCCATCCATTCCGCCTCCGATGTCTTCAGCACCATCATCGTCATTTTCGGCGTACTCCTTTCCAGTCGTTCCTCCGACGAGGACCATCAATATGGCCATGAAAAGCAGGAATACATTGCAACCTTGTTCCTCGCTTTTGTCCTGATGTTCACCGGATTGGGCATTGGTTATGAAGGGGTAAACTCGATCATCCATAAAACCTACCTGACACAGGCAACACCATCCCTGCTTGCCATGGCGGCAGCCCTCATCTCCATCCTGACCAAGGAAGGAATGTTCTGGTACACCATTCGGGCAGCCCGTAAGATCAACTCCGGTGCCTTGACCGCAGATGCCTGGCATCATCGTTCCGATGCCCTGTCTTCAATTGGTTCTTTTATCGGCATCCTGGGTGCCCGTCAGGGTTATGCCATCATGGATCCCCTGGCTTCTGTCATCATCTGTCTGATGATCATTCACGCGTCCATCGGGATCTTCCACGATGCCTCCGATAAACTGGTCGATCACGCAGTAGGAGAAGAAACCATTGAGGACATGCAGAACCATGTTCTTGAACAATGCGGCGTCAACGGGATTGATTCCCTCCGCACCCGCATGTTCGGTGCCAAGATGTATGTTGACATCGATATCATTGCCGATGGAAACCTGACATTGTTCCAGGCCCATCGTATAGCAGATGAGGTCCATGACACCATCGAACAGCATTTTCCCGAAGTCAAGCATTGCATGGTCCATGTATCGCCGGACCCGTCCATTCCAGCAAAGGAAAATACCCGGACCACCATATCCTGCCCCATCGGTTCAACTAAAATCATTGACGAACCCTGAACCGGTCATCCATTGACAGGTTCCTTGAAAAGGCTGAACCGTGCAGCCTGGCCTCCGGTTCCCTGGAATCGTAAGGCCCGTGATATCACTCCTTATCCCGAAAAAATAAAAGGATCGTGAGGAAGCAGAAATGCTCTTCACGATCCTTTTCTATTCCCTTATTCCCTTGCCTGAGCGGATCCCTTTCCTGGCTCCAGATAGGTCATGATGCGATTGATAAGATCCCGCCGATTGGTATGTGCCGTGGACGTATAGGTCAGGATATGGTCATCATCAAGCCCAAACGTCTTTTTGTACAAAGCCAGCTGGCTGATGACGGCACTTTTATTCAGCTTATCGGATTTCGTCAGAATGACCAGGATGGGCAGCCCCAGGGCAAGGAGCCACTGGTAGCAGTCAATATCACTATCCATGGGCGCATGGCGAATATCCATCAGCAGGCATACCAGTTTCAGGTCCCGGGAATTTTCCATGTACTTGCAGATAAAGGCAGACCACTCATTTTTATTTCCTTTGGATGTACGGGCAAAGCCGTAGCCAGGGAGATCGACGGCATAGAAGGTATGGCGGAGAGGCTGATTTTCCTCGTTCCGCTTTGCCTGGAATGCATAGAAATTAATGGTCTGTGTCTTGCCGGGGGAACTGCTCACTCGGGCCAGGCCTTTTCTCCTGGCCAGGGAATTCAAAAGCGATGACTTCCCCACATTGCTCCTGCCAATAAAGGCAACCTCCTCAATCGTATCTTCCGGGTATTGCGTTGCCTTCACTGCCGAAGCGATATATTCTCCCCCAACAATATCCCACTGCGTCGTTGCCATATTTTATGCCTCCAAAGCCAGCTTCGTCACTTGGTCCATATGATCTACAGGAATGAATTTCATGGATTTCTTAACATGTTCAGGCAGTTCTTCCAGGTCCTGGACATTTTGTTTGGGTAAAATAATGGTCTTGATATGGTACCTGGCCGCTGCCAGGACCTTTTCCTTGAGGCCTCCGATGGGCAATACCTGACCCGTCAGGGTAATTTCACCGGTCATGGCCAGGTCAGCCTTGACCTTCCGTTTGGTCAGTGCGGACTCCATGGCCGTAGCCATGGTAATGCCGGCGGACGGACCATCCTTGGGAATTGCGCCTTCCGGTACGTGAATATGGATATCCACTTTTTCGTTGAAGTCCGGTTTCAGCCCCAGTTCCTTGGCACGGGACCGAATGTAGGTAAAGGCGGCCTGGGCAGATTCCTTCATGACATCGCCCAACTGGCCCGTCAGGGCTAATTTCCCTTTTCCTTCACAGACGACGACCTCAATTTTCAGAAGCTCGCCGCCCACACTCGTCCAGGCAAGCCCCGTGCAGACACCGACCGCTGCCTTGGCCTTCATATCGCTTTCCAGATAGATGGCAGGTCCCAGAAAGTCCTTGAGCCGGGCTGCGGTTACGGGAACCTTCTCCACATGTTTTTCCACGATCTGACGGGCAGCCTTACGGCAAATGGTCGCAATCTTGCGTTCCAGATTACGGACACCGGATTCGCGGGTATAATCGCGAATGATATGCTCGATGGTCGTAGGGCTCAGGGTCAGGTTCTTGGCCATCAGGCCATTGTTCTTCCGTTCCTTGGGAAGCAGGTGAAGTTGGGCAATCTTGATTTTTTCCTCATCGGTATAGCTGTCCAATTGGATCACTTCCAGACGGTCCAGAAGGGCCGGCGGAATCGTTTCCACCGTATTGGCCGTCACAATCCAGAACACATTGGACATATCATAGGGGAATTCAATGTAGTGATCACTGAAGTGATTATTCTGCTCCGGATCCAGCACTTCCAGAAGAGCGGAAGCTGGGTCGCCGCGGAAATCGGCTCCCATCTTGTCGACTTCATCGAGCAGGAAGACCGGATTATCCGTGCCGCATTCAATCATGCCATGGATCAAACGGCCCGGCAGGGCGCCGACATAGGTACGACGATGTCCGCGGATTTCCGCTTCATCCCGGATCCCGCCCAGGGACACACGGGTAAACTTCCGGTTTACGGCCCGGGCAATGCTGCGGGCCAGACTGGTCTTGCCTACACCGGGAGGTCCGACAAGACAGATAATCGGGCCGCGGTTGCTCCTGGTAAGCGCCCGGACGGCCAAGTAATCAAGGATCCGTTCCTTGACCTTTTTCAGGCCATAATGATCCTTATCCAGGATGGCGGCCGCCTTCTTGATATCATAGTTATCCTGGGTCATTTTTCCCCAGGGAAGGCTCAGGACCGTATCCAGATAGTTGCGGATAACGGCACTCTCCGCCATCATGGGCGGCATCTTGAGCAACCGGTCCAGCTCCTTATCCAGAAGTTTCCGGACTTCTTCCGGAAACTTCATTTTATCCATTTTGGCTTTGTATTCGTCAACCTCGGACTGTTTTTCGTCCCCTTCATGCAGTTCCTCGCTGATGGCTTTCATTTGTTCCCGCAGGTAGTATTCGCGCTGATTTTGCTCAATCTGTTTGCGGACCTGCTGGGAAATATTCTTTTCCAGGTTGACGATTTCCAGTTCCTTGACCAGATAGCTGTAGAGCAGATGCAGCCGTTCCTTGACATCGACGGCTTCCAGGAGTTTTTCCTTTTCAGGAATATCGATGGTCAGGTAGCCGGCAATCATATCGGCAATCCGGCCCGGGTCCGGCTGATCCTTAAAGGTCAGCATGACCTCACTGGTAACCTTTTTGCTGGCCAGAACCCATTGTTCAAAGGTTTCCACCAGCATGCGCTTCAGGGCTTCTACCTCGCTGCCGCTGCTGTTCAGGTCTTCCTTGATTTCCACATGGGCTTCCAGGTTCATTCCGACCTGATCGATGATGGAAATGATTTCCACCCGTTCCAGTCCCTCAACCAGGATCCGCATGGCCCCGTTCGGCATCTTCAGCATCTGCTTGATTTCTGCAATGACGCCAAAGGGGAAAAGTTCCTTTGCTGTCGGATCGGCTTCTTCCGCAGACCGCTGCGTTACCAGCAGAATGCGTTTTGTCGTAGCCATAGCCGTCTCCACGGCTTTGATGGAACGGTCGCGTCCGACATCCAGATTTATGATCATACCTGGGAATACAATTACACCGCGAAGCGGCAGTAACGGTA
>CADBQR010000100.1 GCA_902796945.1 uncultured Acidaminococcus sp. | reverse complement strand
TTCAGTTATGACTCCGTAGCTCAGCTGGATAGAGCGTTTGGCTACGAACCAAAAGGTCGAGTGTTCGAATCACTCCGGGGCCACCATAAAAAGATTGCGGATTCCGCTCAGGCGGGATCCGTTATTTTTTATTTCCGGAAACTTAGGAATAAGGAACCCTGTTTCCTGTACAAAACGGCCTGACCTCTTTTGAGAAACAAGGAAAAAGCCATCGGGAGCAGAGCGGCAATGAAATCATGGGAGCCGTAACTGCCGCTGACACAGGAGGTATCCATGCCGCCCGGTCTGCCGCTGATTTCAGCGATCCGGCAAATGCCAAAAACCATTTACAATAAAATGAAGGATATGTTAAGATAAAAATGGAATCGGTGCATTTTTCAGTTTATGGCATGGATTCCAGGGGATAGGGTGGTAGAATCGCCATTTCACAGAAACGTGGAATTTCAACATTCACGTTTTGATCCCAAAAGGAAAGATCCTTTTTTACGTATTTTTCCTTGATGGATCAGCCCCTCCAGGGAGTCGGACCTGCCCAGGAGGGTTTATGATGGGGAAAAGGGATAAATAAAGGTACTGCGCCTGAAGGGGTGCAGTATTTTTTTTTGGAAAAACAGTGATTTTTTAGGAAAGAAGTGAACCCCATCATGAAGATCCTGTTGATTACAAAGTGGAAACACGCAGCAGAAATTACCGGCGCCAATAAGGCCTTTTATGCCCTGGCCAGCGCCCTGGCCCGGCACCATAAAGTAACGGCCCTGTCCCTGACGCAGACCGGCGGGAATCCGTTTTTTGAGGTGTCTCCACGCGTGCACTTGCTAACCCTGAATGGCTGCTATGACCTGCAGAAAAGAAACCTCCACAAATTCCTGCGCCTGTTCCGGGTTACAAAAGAAAAACGGCACCGCTATGACCAGGAAGTGGAGGACCCTTTATGGGCTCAAAGGATCCGGCCGGTCCTTGACAGGGAAAAACCAGATCTCATCATTGCCTTTTCTCCGGACCTTGTCCGCATCCTCCTCTTTACCATCAAAACAGCCTGCCCCATCATACTTACCCTCCGTCAGTCAGCAGATGTCCTTCTTACACCTTTAGGGCCAAAGGACAGGGAAACCCTGGAAAATGCGGCCTGTGTCCATGTCCTTCGTCCTGAAGAAGTCAATAAAGTCCAGGCAAAAGCCCCGAAAAGCCGGGTCATCTATATTCCCAATGGTGCTTTTCCTTCCGGAAGGAAAAGCACCCTGGACAATCCGATCATCATCCACGCCGGCCGTTTCAGTGAACACCAGAAGCGGCAGCATTTGCTGATCGAGGCTTTCCAGGAACTGCAGCAGGAATTTCCCGATTGGCAGGTACAATTATGGGGCGAAGGAAACGAATCCGATCCCTATGTAAAGCACTGTCATGACCTGGTAAACCAATATCATCTGGAAAAAAAGATCCGCTTCTGCGGAGTAACCGATCAAATGGCTGAAAAGATGGAGAAGGCCTCTGTCTTTGCTTTTCCCAGTTCCACGGAAGGCATGAGCCAGGCCCTTCTGGAGGCTATGGAAATCGGCCTGCCGCCGGTCGGTTTCAAAAGCTGTCCTTCCGTCAGCAGTATTATCCAGGATGGGGTAAACGGGCTTCTCTGCGAAGATGGGTTGGAATCATTTGCAGCCGCCCTTCGCCGGCTGATGAGCCATCCGGAATTGCGCAAGAAACTGGGCAGCAATGCCTGTAAGGTCAGGGACACCTATAACCCTGAACATATCTGGAGTGAGTGGGAAAACCTGGTAAATACGGTCTTCGCGGAATCGTCTCAACCGAACCATCAATATCCTGCGCTGTAAGCTAAAATTGTTCCGTTTTCCTTTTATCAATTCGCAGGAGTGGAAACGAGGAGGCCTGCTGGCGCGAAGTCACTGAAACAGGTTGCACCAGGTCCCCGCCAAAGGAGTTGGGTTTCCAGGCAGCCTGTGCGAACACCCGCCAGGATGGGTAAATCCTTCAGAAGCTGATTTTGACAAAAAACAGGGAAAGCGATACACTATGTCCGTAATGCCGGTTAGATATAACTAACTATAAGGAGGAACCGCTCATGTTTACTTATAAAGCCCATGTCGAAGGAATGGTCTGCGGCATGTGTGAAGCCCACATCAATGATACGGTACGCAAAGCATTCCCAAACGCTTCCCGTGTTTCGGCATCCCGCTCCAGGAAGCAGGTAACATTTAACTCGGAACAGCCCATCGACGCGGATAAACTTCGCAATGCCATCAACCAGACCGGCTATACATGCCTGGAAGTCACTTCTGAGCCTTGTAAACAAAAGAAGGGCTTCATTTCCCGTCTCTTGGGTTGATTCAGATGGATACGAACCTGTTTTGGGGGATTGCCATTCCTTTTATCGGGACTGCGCTGGGTTCATTCTGCGTTTTCTTTATGAAAGAAACACTGAATGAAAAGCTGCAACGGGGGCTGATCGGTTTTGCTGCCGGGGTCATGACCGCGGCTTCTTTCTGGAGCCTGCTGCAGCCGGCCATCGAACAGTCCGGATCCTATGGGCATTTTGCTTTCCTGCCAGCTTTCATTGGATTTTGGGTCGGCATTTTTTTCCTGCTGTTTTTAGACAGGGCCATTCCCCACCTGCACCAGCGCAGTACGACTCCGGAAGGGCCTGTGACTCATTTAAGCGGAAAAATCCTGCTGCTGCTTGCCGTCACGATCCATAATATCCCGGAAGGCATGGCCATCGGGGTTGTATATGCCGGGTACCTGGCTGACAACACGCTGATTACTGCCGCCGGAGCCATGGCGCTTTCCCTGGGAATCGCCATCCAGAATTTTCCGGAAGGAGCCATCATTTCCATGCCGCTGCGGGAAAGCGGCACGCCCAAAACCTCCGCATTCCTTTGCGGGGTCCTTTCCGGCATCGTCGAGCCGGTTGGCGCCGTGCTCACCTTATGGGGCGCCGGAATCATTCTTCCCCTGCTCCCCTATCTGTTGAGCTTTGCAGCCGGCGCCATGATGTATGTCGTGGTGGAAGAACTCATCCCGGAAATGTCCGGAGGCACTCATTCCGATATCGGCGTCCTGACCTTTTCATTCGGTTTCACCGTCATGATGCTGCTTGATGTGGCCTTAGGATGAAGATCCGTCCGCTCCCTGATTCAAATATTCCTTCAACCGGTCCCTGAACAGCTCCATAAAGGCTTTCAGGTAGCAGGGCTGATGGGCCAGGCGATTCGTCACCAGGTCAATGTGCTGTCCTTCCGTTAGCCCTGAAACGCGGAAAATCCGGATGGGATCCTGTTCTCCATGGGCAGCATTATAATCATGGACCAGCGGCAGCAGGGAACGCTGGAGATAGATTCCTGCCAGACCCAATCCACAGAAGCTGAGCTGCACGGAAACTTCACTGACAAAAACATTTTTTCCTGCACAATACCATTCCGATCCAAAAATCGCTGGATCAGGGCGGTCGTCGTGCTTTGCGTCCGGTGCCCTACAATCGGCAGGGCACGGTACCTGCCAAAATCGATTTCCCCTGTTGCCAGACTCTGGTCAACACTGCCGGGAGTACAGGCATAGCGATGCAGCAGGCTTTCCCTGGCGAGGAAATAGAAGGGATCCTGCCCCACCCGAACATATTCAAATTCCCGGCTGGCAGGACAATCAATACCTACCAGCAAATCAATTTTACCGTTCCGGAGCAGGGTCGTCATACCAGGCATATCATCAGCAAGAACGGTAATTTCCACATGGGGAAACTGCTTATGATACGTTTCGTATATGAGGGGAAGATAAACCTGTGCCCGTGTAGCATTGATACCCAGGGTAAAATGGCCCCTCATTCCTTCATGAAGCTCACGAAGCCGGTTATGGACCCCATTTTCAAAGATTTCCTGCTTTCGGAGAGCACCGTAAAGGTAACGGCCTTCTTCGGTAAGACGCAGATGGGGGCGCCGCTCGAAAAGCCTGACTCCATATTCCGCTTCAAGTTTCCGAATATTGGCGCTGAGGCTTTGCTGGGTAACAAAAGCCCGTTCTGCGGCCTTACTGAAATTCATTTCTTCTGCAGCCAGAAGAAACATTTGATTTTTTATCTCCATCCGACTCCCCTCCTGTTGGAACCCGTTCACCCTTTCGGCGTCTTTCTAAGCTGTATGGCCCTGCATTCCTTTGCTCCCACCTGCAAAATCAGCTGATTTCTCAACAATCGCTTTGGCGGTTGTTTTTATTTTACCTTAAATTGTGAACTATAACAACTTTAAACTGTTAATTCATCATTAAGTAACTGTTTGTATTATTTTCGTTTGTCACGTATACTCAAAGCATAGAAGAAAGTAAACAGGCGATAAGGAAAAGATGCGAAAGAAAAAACGATTTTTCTTGGGCATCTGAACTCCTTTCATGGACATGGAGGTGCGTGATGACAGTCGTAATGTATGAAATGACCAACAGGAAGAAGAAGGCTCACTTTATTCATCTGATCCAACTGGCCGATTTGGATCGCCCCATGACCGGCCACCATCATGGTTCCACCACACCAGGCATTCCCTTCCAGGTCAGCAGCTGGGTCCGCGAATTAAATCGCTGATGGCACCAGCGCCGCAAAAAGGCGTCTGCCGGTTCCTGCATGGCGCCGTCTTTCCCAACAACCCCTGAAATATGCAGGTCCCTGCCAAAATGGCAGGGACCTGCATGCTTTTCATGAAGGGAACCCTAAAACCGGAAATCCCGTTCTCCCTGTTCAATTTTTTTCAGATACTGTTCACAGAGGCCGCGGGCCTTCAAACTGGGAATATGGAGCAGCTCCCGCTCAATGACTTCCAGTCCCTTCTTCCTTGTCGCTTCCGATGCATAATCCATAAGATACTCTTTCAGGGTCAATAACGCGTTCGGCTGACAGCAATTGGAAATGGCCCCGGTTTTCGCGAGCGACATAAAGCGGTCGCCGGTCCGCCCGGCGCGATAGCAGGCCGTACAGAAACTGGGAATATACCCATCGGTCAGGAGCCAGTTTATGACCTGATCCAGGGTCCGGTTGTCATTGACTTCAAATTGGGACGAGTCTTCCGCTTCTTCTTCCGCATACCCTCCGACACTGGTCCGGGATGCCCCGCTGATCTGGGAAACGCCCACCTCAAGGACCGCTTTCCGGGTCCTGGCCGATTCACGGGTAGAGATGATAATCCCGGTATACGGAACCGTGATGCGCAGGATGGCAACAATCTTCTTGAACAGGTCATCGGAAATGGCATTGGGAAAGGAAGACACGGAAATGTCATCGGCCGGACGGATACGAGGAACACTGATTGTATGGGGACCGACACCGAAGACGGCCTCCAGATGTTCCTTGTGCATGAGCAAACCAGCAAAATCATACCGGTATTGGTTCAGTCCGAAAAGCACTCCGATGCCGACATCATCGATACCGCCGGTCATGGCACGGTCCATTGCTTCCGTATGGTAGGCATAATCATGTTTAGGGCCCGTCGGATGAAGGGCTTCATAATTTTTCCGGTGATACGTTTCCTGGAACAGGATGTAGGTACCGATGCCAGCTTCCTTCAGTTTGCGGTAGTTCTCAACAGTGGTTGCAGCAATATTGACATTGACCCGGCGGATAGCCCCATTCTTATGCTTTATGCTATAAATGGTATGAATGCTTTCCAACACATAGTCTATGGGATTGTTGACCGGATCTTCCCCGGTTTCCAGGGCAAGCCGTTTATGGCCCATGTCCTGCAGGGCCGTCACTTCCCTGACGATTTCTTCCTGCGTCAGTTTCTTACGGGGAATGTGATGGTTTTTCGCATGGTACGGGCAATATACACAGCCATTGATACAGTAGTTGGACAGGTAGAGCGGTGCAAACAGGACAATGCGCTGCCCATAGATCCGGTCCTTGATTTCACGGGCCAGCCCATAAATGGCCTCAATGACATCGACGTCTTCCGCTGCCAGCAGAACAGAAGCCTCCCGATGGGTCAGGCCCTTCATTTCCCGGGCTTTCCTGACAAGATCCAGGCAAAAGTTTTTATCCTTGCTGCAGCGATCGGCATAGGCCAGGGTATCAAGGATTTCTTCATGATGAATGAACGCGTCCGCATGGGGAGAATGGGGGTCATACACAGTGGACATAGTGGAATCTCCTTTTTATTTGGATTTCCTGTCAGCACAGGCCTCAAGGCACAAAAAAACATGCCCATAAAGGCATGCGAAAAGAACGGATCCATTCGCGGCCTTAGTACTTGGAGGTCCTCGTACGCAGGGAGCTTTGCTTATTCTATCCTATCGGGGCGTCGATTGCAACTGGGATATAAAAATTTTCAGCCATCGGCTGAGGGGCCTCCAATGCCCGGAATTTCAGGATTCCCGGATTCTCTTTTACAGGATCCTGCCGTTTTCCCTTTCCATCTGCTATACTGAAGGAAAACGGAAGGAAGTGGAATCCGATGCAGATGCTGATTCTGTGGGGCAGTCCCCGCCAACAGGGTAATACGGAAACCCTGGCGGGACCATTTATTGAAGAATGGAAAAAGGCAGGCCATACCTGCCGCGGGGAACGGCTTTATGACTGTTCCATAAAACCCTGTCTTGCCTGCCGTTCCTGCCAAAGGGACTGGAACCGCGTTTACTGCATTCAAAAGGATGACGTTCCCCGCCTGGCCCGGGAAATCCTGGAGAGCGACCTTCTCGTCCTGGCATCTCCTGTTTACTCCTGGTATTGTACGCCACCGTTAAAGGCACTCCTGGACCGTTTAGTCTATATGATGAATAAATATTATGGAGAAAAAGGCATTGGACCCTCACTCTGGGCTGGAAAGGGACTTGTGCTCCTGACCACCTGCGGGTATCCTCCGGAAAAAGGTGCTGATTTGTGGGAAGAGGGGA
Organism: uncultured Acidaminococcus sp.; assembly: GCA_902796945.1. Lineage (GTDB taxonomy): Bacteria > Bacillota > Negativicutes > Acidaminococcales > Acidaminococcaceae > Acidaminococcus. The sequence goes on along the minus strand of CADBQR010000100.1, from coordinate 34,553 downwards.
TGAAACGCTACTGCCGCCACTCCCGCCTGCGTTTTCTCGGCGCCCTTACAGAACGGCAGCGTACATATGGGGAACCTTTTATGGATCCTGAAAAGGCAGCGCATGCCCGCAATCTGGCAAAAAAGGTCATGGCAGCCCTGGGAGACCATTGATCGGCTGAAACCATTGTTTTTCAATCATACATACTACAGGGTTCGATTCCGGCAGGAAGCAATCCGAACCGGCATCAGCGTTTGAAAAGACGCTGGGATCAGGTTCATTAAAATGGCGGACTGATTTTACCCTGTTTTTTTATTTTGAAAAATAAATGACATTTAATCCATTTTCATGAATTTTTCATTTATTTCATAGTATAATAGATATATAGGTGATTCAATGAGAGGAGTGTTAGCTATGAAAATGAGGAAATATGCTGCAGTTGCAGCAGTTGCTGCTGTATTGGCCGGTTCTGCCGCCAGCGCTGTACCTGTATTTGCTGCAGGCGTCAGCAATACCATTTCGGCAAAACAGACGGCTACCGCCAATGCACAAAAGGTGGTTCCTGCTACAGCCAAACTGGTTGGTGCCAAGACAATGGATTCCACGTTTGAATTTGATTATCTGGATCCGGAAACGCTGGAACACTATTTCGTTACCGCTGCCCGTGCTACCCAAAAAGTAACAAACGTGGAAGTTAAAAGTTCCAATTATCCTGGCAGTGTTACCGTCAACAAGACCCCGGAAGACGTAAAAGCCACCATTGCCAATCGTTACGCCGGAGCACGCAACATTGTTGTAACTACGGAGAAGGACGATAAGGATGGCACTCCGTTCGTTGTTTATAAAGCCACTTTTGAAACCGATGCCTTCACGGGCGAAGCCCTGTTGAACCCGGCGACCTGCTACATCGGCTATCAGAACCTCACTTACAAATAAGATTTCCTTAAAAACAGCCTTATTTTGAAAAATACCCTCCTTGCTGGAACCCGTTGAGGTATACCCTCTTTACTGGGCATCCGGTAAGGAGGGTATTTTCATATTGCTTCCGGTCATTGATCAAAAGCCGGAGGGCCACCGGTTTCCCGGCAGCCCTCCGGCTGAATGATAAGAAGGTACTGTCAAAACGACCTTTTATGGTTTCCTGGATAAAGCCAGTTCTCCTGGAGGTTACCAGTCCCGACTGGAACCACCGCCTCCCCCGGAACCGCCGCCGTATCTGCCGCCGCCAAAGCCGCCCCCTCTTCCTCCACCACCGCGGAAGAAGAACATATAGAGCAGCGCGCGGAAAATAGCGCCTCCAAAAAGGATGCGGTCCAAAATAAGAAAGGCGAGGATCCCAAGGGCAATCAGGACCTTTGTCACAAAGGGAAGTCCTGATTCCTGCCGAGGTTCCGGCTGCCCGCCAGCTTCCCTTCTGACGCCCAGATCTGAAACAGTCAGGCCATATCCTTTCAGGACGGTCTGTAAAACGACTCCATACCCGTTAAGGATTCCCTGATCATAATTTCCTTGCCGAAAATAAGGCAGCATGTATTCATCCTGGATGCGCCCTGTCAGCCCATCCGGTAAGCTGCCTTCCAGGCCATATCCCACTTCAATGCGGGATTTACGGTCCCGGACGGCGACCAGAAGCAATACACCATTATTTTCCCTGGCATCGCCAATTTCCCAGCCTCGCAACACTGCCAGCCCGTAATCTTCCGGTGTACTGCCTTCCAGGGAAGGCACTGTAAGGACAACAATCTGTGCCTTCGTTTTATTCGCCAGGGCCTCACTGTAAGCAGTAATGGTTTGCCTGGTCCTGCTGGTCAGGACACCGGCCCGGTCCTGCACATAAATATTGGCTGTCGGTTTGGGAGGTATGGTTGGCGCCGCGCCAACAGGCATCTGAAAGGAAAAGAGAAACTGGAAAACCAGGAGCCCCAGAAGCAATAGATTCCTCATGGCAACTCCCCTTTCCCGCAAACCGGCATTTAGAACTTCACCTGCGGTACGGCTTTGGCCTTTTCATCAGCCTTGAAATAATCATGGGCAGAAAAGCCAAACATACCGGCAATCAGATTGGTCGGGAACGATTTGATTTTTGTATTGAAGGCCTGCACCGATTCATTATAGTCGCGGCGGGCTACGGCAATCCGGTTTTCCGTACCAGCCAGTTCATCCTGAAGCTGCTGGAAATTCGTGTTGGCCTTTAACTGGGGGTAACTTTCGGCAATGGCCAGCAATCTGGACAAGGCTCCATCAAGTTCATTATTTGCAGCAGCCGCATCCGCTACTGTCCTGGCACCGGCCAGTTTGGCCCTGGCATTGGCAATATCCGTGAACACCTTGGACTCATGGGAAGCATAACCCTTAACGGTATTCACCAGATTGGGAATCAAGTCGCTGCGGCGCTGCAGCTGGTTCTCCACCTGGCTCCATTTTCCATTGATATTTTCGTTGGCACTGACCAACCCGTTATAAATACCTGTTAAGGAACCGCCAATAATCAGCACAACGGCAAGGATTACAAGCAAAACTTTTTTCATTATAACCACTCTTTCATTGTCATGATATGATACCCTTTATGGGTACATGGAAATTGTATCCAGCCTGGCCCTTCCTGTCAAGCAGGCTGCCGCTTTCAGGAATCGGTATTTCCGGCCTAAACAGACCGGGTATAAAAGAACGACTTACGACCTCATCAGGTATCGATGGACCCCATCCCGGTCAATACCTGTTCCGATGAGCGTGACTGCCGCGTGTTCCTGGGGTGGAAAACCGGAAAGCATCCATTCCGTTTCCACCAGATCAAAACGCAACCACTGACCATCAAGCCCGCAGGGCAAATAGCCTTTGGCTCTCGGGATTTGCCCGAAAACCCCGGCAGTCACTAATATCAAAAAATTCATCAGGCTGACAGGATTGGGCAAAGCAGCCGCTTCAACGGTCACCGTATCAAGATGGACGTGATGATGGGACTGATCAGGTTCCTGCCCACCATCTGGAACGCCGCTTCCAGGAGTCCACCCGGTCACCAGCCGGCGCCACCAGCCTTCTTCCTGCCGGGTATAATCTCCAGTCAGGATACAGGCATGGGGATTCAGTTCCCGCAGCGCTTTCGCGTACCATTCCAGTTCGCGTTCCGGCAGGTTTTCCGACTTTGAAAGGACCAGCAGGGAAGCGTTCCTGATCTGATCCAACCGGATTTCGTCATAACGATCCTTTTCCCGGAAAAAGGTATGGGCATCGACAAGGGTAAGGGAAGGCAGCAGTCGGATATGGTCATAATGCAGGGCTTCGATGTTTTTCCGAATGGCTCCCAGACGCGCCGCACCAGTTGGTTCCACAATAAGGACATCCGGGTCAAGGGCGGATGAAATGGTTACCAGATTGGTCAGGAAGTCAGCTTTTCCGGTACAGCAGACACAGTTTTCCGTCATTTCATATACTTTCAGCTGGTGGTCCTCACCGCGCAGGAGCTTTGCATCGATGTCGGTCTCACCGAATTCATTTTCAAAAATGGCAAAATCGATATCGCGGAGGCGGTCTGTCAAATGACGGATAAAGGTCGTTTTGCCGGCTCCCAGAAAGCCGGATATAATAAGAACCTTCACAATCTACTCCTTTCTGGAAGCATTGAAAAGAAAAGCGGATCCATCGGACCCGCTTTTCTGCATTTCTGCTTATCAGCCTTCCCAGACAACAACTGGCTTAATCAAGTCAGCAGGCTTATCCCGCATCATGAAGAGCGCCTCTTCAATATGTTCCTTCCCTTTGAACACATGGGTAACTTCCTTATGCAAGTCAACCCGTCCGCTTGTTACAAGGCTGGAAAGTTTTTCCATGCGCAGACGGCCGCCTGGCATCAGACCGCCGGCAATGGTCTTGTTTGCCATGCCACAGCCCCATTCCACGCGAGGAATCTTGACATAATCACCGGAGCCAAGGTAATTGACATTGCCAATCCGGCCGCCCGCCTTCAGGCACTTAATGGCTTCACTGAAGGTATCCACGGTGCCTCCGGCAATGCAGACCCGATCCACGCCTTTTCCATCGGTACGGGCCAGGACCTGTTCGGAAATCGAGCCATCCTTATAGCTGATAAACTCGTCGGCACCGTACGCCTTGGCCACATCGCGACAGACCTGACGGGTTCCGACGGCAATGATACGGCTGGCGCCACGCAGGGCACAGGCCCGGACCGACATCAGGCCAACAGGGCCGATCCCGATGACAAGAACCGTATCGCCGAACTGTACATCCGCAAGTTCAACGGCATGGAACCCAGTCGGTACCATATCGGACAAAATGCAGGCATCAATGGGGTCGATTCCTTCCGGCAGATGAGCCAGGTTGCCATCAGCATCATTGACGTGGAAGAAATCGGCGAATACACCATCCTTATAATTGGAAAACTTCCAGCCTCCCAGCATTTCTCCGGAATGTTGCTGCCAGCCGGCCTGAGCCGCTGCGGAACTCCAGTCAGGCGTAATGGCGGGGACAAGGACCTTGTCACCAGGCTTGAAGTCCCTGACCATATCGCCCACTTCCACCACTTCGGCGCAGCATTCATGACCCAAAATCATATTGTGCCGGTCACCTAATGCACCAGCCCATAATGTATGGACATCGGACGAACAAATCGCAACGGCAATCGGTTTACAAATCGCATCCATATGACCACAGGCAGGACGTTCCTTTTCAATCCAGCCGGACTCACCGATTTTCAGCATTGCATACCCTTTCATAAAGCACCTCCTATATAATGTTTTAATAAAATAAGGAAATCACACGGGTTTTCCCCTTATCACCAGACAACCCCTCTATAAATATATTTTCACATATTCAGCACGGGAAGTCAACGGAAATTGACTGTAAAAAAACAGACTGTTATTCTTTTTTCCTCATGGGTTCAAAGAGGATAAAAGGCCGAGTATACCGATAGAATCGGTTTGTTTTTAGTTGTGACAAAATTGTAAAAAAGTTTATTCCCCATAAAAATGAAAGGGCCGGAAAGGGAGAATCCCCTTCCGGTCCTCAACGCACGAAACAGCCCGGCCATGCCTTATCGGTTTCTTTTATAAAAATCCTCCATGAACGCAGCAAGGCATTCAGCACCCTCTTCCGGCATGGCATTATACAGGGAGGCCCGGATGCCACCGGCTACCCGGTGCCCCTTCAGCCCAACCATACCGACTTGGGAAGCCTCTTCAATGAAACGGTTTTCCAGATCCGTCGTCGGCAGGTTAAAGGTAGCGTTCATAAGGGAACGGCTGTCTTTTTGCGCACGGCCGGCGTAAAAGTCCGGATAGGCATCAATGACATCATACACTTTCTGGATTTTGCGCCGGTTGCGGATTTCCATGGCTTCCAGTCCGCCCTGGGCAAGAAGCCATTTGGCAACGAGCCCGACAATATAGACACCGAATACAGGAGGTGTATTATAGGTGGAATTATGGTTCATGAACGTTTCATAATTCAGCATCAGGGGAAGATTCTCATCCCGCCCGCGGACAAAATTCTTTTTAGCAATGACCACCGTAACCCCGGCCGGTCCTATGTTTTTCTGGGCACCCCCGTAGACAAGGGAAAATTTATCCATCGGAACCGGACGACTCAGAAAATCCGAAGAGAAATCAGCAATCAAAGGAATATGCCCCATATCAGGATATTCATGATACTCCGTTCCGTAAACGGTATTATTGGAGCAAATATAGAGATAAGCTGCCTGATGCGGCATCCGGAGATTCTCCGGCGAAGGCACCCGATCATAATTGGTGGAACGGCTGCTGTAGGCGACCGCCACTTCCCCGACCTTGGCCGCTTCGCCCATAGCCTTATGAGCAAAATTCCCTGTATCCGCATAGGCACCTACCTTACCCGGCGTAAGGAAATTCATGGGTATCATGGCAAATTGCAGCGTCCCGCCGCCGCCCATGAACATCACGGACCAGTTATCGTCCAACCCGAGCAGCTGCTTGATATCCGCCTGGGCCGCATTGTTGATTTCTTCAAAGATAGCCGACCGGTGGCTGATTTCCATAACGGACATTCCACAGCCGCGGTAATCCACCAATTCGGCCTGGGCCTGTTCCAGTACGGGCAAAGGCAGCATGGAAGGGCCGGCACCAAAATTATAGATTCTTCCCATCTTGTTCATCTCCAATTAAGTGTATCGTCATGGCATCCCGGAGTTTCGGTTCAAACCAGGTTGATTTGGGAGGCATGATCAGACCGGCGTCAGCAACATTGATGAGCTGGTCGATCGATGTGGGGAACATGGAAATGGCAGCCGTATAATCCTGGCTGTCTACGGCTTCCCGCAAACCGCGAATGCCACGGACCCCTCCCATAAAATCAAGGCGGGCATCCTTGCGGGGATCTTCAATTCCCAGGATCGGTTTCAGCAGGTTTTCCTGGAGAATGCTTACATCCAGGCTGCCGATGGGATCCGTCTCAGGATAGCTGCCCTTCCGGGCTTTCAGGAGATACCAGGAACCATTCATATAAAGGCCAAACGTGTGGGCTTCCTTCGGTTCAATCGCCATCTCCGCCTTTGTAACATCAAAGGAAACTTCCAGCTTTTTCAGGAAGGTCTCATTGTCCATGCCATTCAGGTCACGAATCAACCGGTTGTACGGAAGGATATGAAGCATGGAGGAGGGGAAAATCACGGACAGGACATAATTATATTCCTCCTCACCGGTCTGTCCAGGGCGGGCCGCCAGCTGTTGCGCCACCTTGTACGCAGCTTCACAGCGGTGATGGCCATCAGCAATGTACAGTTCCGGGACCTGCGCAAAAAGTTCCGTCACTTTCTGCACCTTCAGCGGCTCACTGATGACATAAAGAGTATGGCGAACACCATCATCCCCGGCAAAATTATAGACCGGTGCATGGTTGGCCATATAATCCAACAAAAATGCCGAAAGCAGGCCCTTGCTTTTATAAGCAAGAAAAACAGGACCGGTCTGCGCCCTGGTGGCAAGAATATGGTCAATCCGGTCTTTTTCCTTTTTGGCACGGGTCAGTTCATGTTTCTTGATGATCTGGGAAGCATAATCCTTCAGGGACGCCACTGCAACCAGCCCAATCTGGATAAAGGCTCCTATTTGCTGCCGGTAAATATAATAACAGGGAGTCGGATCCTGCTTGAGCTGCCCTTTTCTGATATACAGGTCCAGGTTTTCGCGGGCTTTTTCATAGACTTTCGGATCATCTTCAGGAACGGAAGGAGGCAGGCAGACCTCAGCCCTGGTAACCTGAATGAAACTCAGGGGATTTTTTTTCAACATTTCCCGGGCTTCCGTCGTACTCATGACATCATACGGTAGTTCTGCAATTTGTCCGGCCAGCTCTGCAATCGGGCGAAGGGCACGGAAAGGTTTAATCGTTGCCATATCAAATCACTCCTGAATATAGAATCAAAACAGATCGGAAAAGAATGATGCAATGAAACGCGTCCGTTCCTGCCAGGTACGTGATATATTCCAACAGGTCCATCCCGATGCTGACAGCAAAGGAAAAACGCTGCAGGGGGGCATCGTTTCAGGATCCGCATGAAGCGGTTCATCCTTTCCAACATCATTTACTTTGCCTATTATACCATAGTTGGGAAAAGAGAGTGGAAAAGCATATTCTTATGAATTATTTTAATTAATTTAATTAAAATTTTCAATATATGCTGTCCATTTTTTGCTTTTTTAAACCATCGGTCCATTGATCAGGAACTTATCTTTCGTTCCAGGTACAAGTAGGATATAATTAAAAAATACGGTCTTCCATTTAAGAAGGTGACAGTGATGATAACCATTACCCAACGGGTACTTAAGCGGGTATCCCCCATTGTGGTCGGCTATCTGGTCCTTGGCATGGCCTGTGGGATGCTGGGGGAAAAAGCCGGCCTCACACCCGGCATCATGCTGGCAATGAGCATATTGGTCTACGGGGGTAGCTCCCAATTCATCGGGATTGCCATGATGATGCAGGGCGCCAGCTTTTTTTCCATCGGTCTGACCGTTTTTGTGGTCAGTTTACGCAATGCCCTGTTTACCTCTGCCCTGGCACCTTATGTGCGCCAATACAGGGATTCCTTTACGACCCTTTTTGCCTATGGCCTGACAGATGAATGTTTTGCGGTCAATCTGGCCTCCTATCAGCATGATAAGGATTGGCTTCCGGGAGAAGCCATGGCAATCAATCTCCTCAGCATGGGTACGTGGGCCCTCAGCAATGCCATCGGCTGCTACCTTGCCTCTTTCATTCACCTGAATCTGGCCCTTGTATCCTATATCCTGACCGCCATGTTCCTGGGGATCTGGTCCAATTATATGAGCAGCCGCAGTCTCGTTATTTCGGGAATCGGTGCTGGCATCCTGTCTGTTTTCCTGGCAACCATCGTACCTTATAAGCTCCATATCGTCCTTGCCACACTTCTGATATCCGGTGCTATGGCTGCCCTTTCGATCAAAGGGGGGCGTCATGACTGAAATCCTGGAGAAAATTCGTTTGACTGACAGTTACAGCAATTCCTATATTATTCTCTGCATCCTGGCCATGGCCATAACGACATTCCTGCCACGCTACCTTCCCATGGCCCTTCTGAAAAAAAAGACCCTGCCCCATTGGTTTGAAGTCTGGCTTCATTATGTACCGCCGGCCATCTTTGGCGCCCTGGTTTTCCCCGATATTTTCCTGAAAAACAATGAATTATATATCGCCCTGGACAATATCCCACTCCTCACAACCCTGCTCATTGCCCCCATCATCATTAAGACAAGGTCCCTGGGAGCAGCCATTGTCTGCGGTGGTGTCGTATATGGAATCTTGCAGTACCTGTTATAACAGAGGAGCCATTGAAGCAATCCGCTTCAATGGCTCCTGTTTGATTTTCTATCATCCTTTTCTGTTCATCATTGCCCTGTTTGCAGGGGTCCCGTTTCCGCGTCCTGCCGTTTGATCATGGGAAGGCTGATGCGTGACACCGGCCGAGACCTGCCAGAAAACGACAGGACGAAGGCTCACCGGCTTCCGGGTTCGCTGCCACCGGTCAGACCCAGGTATCCATTCATAACAAAGCGCAGGACCTGCAGCTGCATGCGGTACCACTCATCTGTCTTTTTCCAGCCGAGCCGCCGGTTCACAGCGAGTGTGCCGCTGATAAGGAACCGGAGAATGTTTTCGGCTTCCTCCCGGGACATATCCGTACGCCCCATGAGAAGATCGGCAAAGGGCTTTTTTTCCCAGGCAAAGATACGTTCTGAAACAATAAAAAATGTCTCGTCATCGAGAAAGAGCGGATGATACCTGGGAAAGTCGATGATCCGATTGGGCGGCGGGAGCCCCTCGCGGTCAAATGCCTTGAAAGCCGCCAGGTCATTCTGGGCGACAATATCCCATATTTTCTGAAGCATTTCAGCATATTGAAGGGCGTCCTTATCATGCATGAGGGAAAGCGCATCATCAATCGTTTCGGCAAGGACCTCGCATACATCGGTATAATTCGCATAAAAGGTGGCACGGGATATTTTCGCCTTCTGGCAAAGCTTCGTTATGTGGACCTTCTGGAGCGGGATCGTGCGCAGCATGGAGAGAAAAGCTGCCTTAATGCGGCTGCGCGTTGCCGGGCGCGGTCTGTTCATGGTTCGCATCATGGAATTCCCCCCGTGAAATGATATTGTTATTGTATCATATACAAATTTTTATATAGTAGACAGATTTGAAAATCTGTAAATTGAATTTTTTAATTCCATTATGATATTGTTAAATAGAATTAGATACAAAAGATTATTATAAAGGGAGGAATTGACCATGTATAAGAACTTTGGTGATGCGGCGCCGAAAATTGATGTAAAGGACACTGCGCTTCTGCTGATTGACCATCAGAGCGGACTCTTCCAGTGCATCAATGATATGGATTTCCAAAAAGTCCGCAACCACGCGATTGCCCTGGCAAAAGCGGCGACCCTCGCCGGTATTCCTGTTATCACGACGGCCTCCGTCCCGCAGGGCCCGAACGGCCCGCTGATTCCCGAAATCCAGGAAGCAGCTCCCCATGCGGTTTATGTGCCACGCCGCGGTGAAATCGATTCCTGGGACTGCCCGGCCTTTGTTGAAGCGGTCAAAAAGACGGGAAAGAAAACCCTTGTCATTGCCGGTACGGTTACAAGCGTATGCCTTGCCTTCCCGGCAATCAGCGCCGTTCAGGATGGTTACAAGGTATTTGCCGTTCCTGATGCATCGGGCACCTATTCGAAGATGGCTGAAGAAATCACAGTAGCACGTATGGTGCAGGCCGGTGTCGTTCCCATTGATACGGTCGGCGTAATTGCTTCCTTCCAGAAGACCTGGAAACGGGAAGACTGGGAGAAATGGATGTACATCTGGCCGCTCGTCTTCACGAACTACGGACTTCTCCTTGAAAGCTATGCCAAGACGAAAGACGTTATTGAAAAGGGCGAACCGTTTGACAATCTGCGGGACGACTGATAAAAACGTCCGTCCGTTTCAAAGATACGATGATATGATTCAAAAGGCTGATGCCACGGCATCAGCCTTTTTATCGCATCTTCATCCCCTATTTTGAATTGATTCCCCGCGAACAGTCTTCCATGGAAAGAAAGCTGACGCCAGAAAATACAGCCATGATTTCCATCTGGACAAACACGTTGTTGTGTGCTTTGATAGGGATGCAAGGGCAGCCGGTCAGATCACGGACACAGGTCCGCCATGACCGGCAGGTACAAGGCTGTGCAAACAATTGCAGCTGTGCTGGTTTACAGGGAATTGCCACGCTGTGGAAAACACAGTGATGATGATTTCCTCATAGGAACAGGAGGCTGTTGATGACAAGACGTGAGAATTGGAAAGGTCATCCCGGACGCTGGGTAACCATGATTGGTTTCTGTGTAGCCATGGAAATCATCCTGGCCCGTTTCCTGTCCTTTCACACCTGGAACCTGAAGATCGGACTGAGTTTTATTCCCGTTGTTGTGGCATCCATTTATGGCGGACCATTGGCCGGAGGATTAACAGGAGCGCTGGGCGATTTCATCGGAGCCATCCTCTTTCCTGTGGGGCCTTATTTCCCTGGATTTACGCTTTCTTCCTTCCTGGATGGTGCCTGTTACGGTCTTTTTTTCCGGAAAGATATTTCCCGCGGCACCATCCTTAGGGCGGTCCTGTTTGTCCAACTGGGAATCAGTCTGCTATTGAACACGTTCTGGCTTTCCCTGCTTTTCCACACGCCTTTTGCGGTCCTATTTGGGCCAAGGCTGTTCCAATGTGCTGCAGGGATCATCATAAAGTTCCTGATCCTTTCCTTATTGCTGCCAGCCCTGTCGAAACACGGAATTTAAGGACCGGCAGCAGGATCCTGACAGCAGGGGGGATTGAACACGGCAGGGAGGCCAGCCCCCCGATATTTTGGAATCCTTGTAAAGCTGATGGAAACTGAAAAAGAGCTGGAACGGATGCCTTACGTGGCGCCGTTCCAGCTCTTTTTTAATCCTGATTGGTTCTGTTATTTAACCGCAAACGCCTCGATTTCCACCAAAGCGCCCTTCGGCAGGGCTGCCACCTGAAAACAGGCGCGGGCCGGGCATACACCGGAAAAGAACGCAGCATACACTTCATTCATGGCTGCAAAATCCCTGATGTCTGCCAGAAGGACCGTCGTCTTGACTACATCATCAAGCGTACACCCGGCTTCGGCCAGGATGTTTTTCACATTGGTCAGGGATTGTTTTGTCTGACTGACGATATCGGGACCGGCAAATTCACCGGTTTTCGGATCGATAGGAATCTGTCCGGAAACATAGACGGTCGTTCCGACAGCCTCTATACCCTGGGAGTATGGACCAATGGCCGCGGGTGCATTTTGGGTTGCGATTTCCTTTTTCACGTAAAATTCCTCCTTCTACTTCCCTGATTGGCGACAACAGGCCAATCACTGTTTTTGATAATATTTGTAAAGAGCCTGGGTGCCCTCATTTCCCAGGCCTTCCTTTTCCAGTTCCTGATACTGGGACAGGACCTGCTTCAGGACATTCAGTTTCAACCCTATGGCATCCGCTTCCTCATCAGCAAGGCGCATATCCTTGATAAAATGCTTCATGAAAAATCCAGGCGCAAAATCGCCATGGACCATCTTGGCACCAAATGCATTGAGTTGGGCACTGCCAGCTGCACCGGTCGAAACGGCCTTAAGCAGGGTATCCAGGTCCAACCCTTCAGCCCTGGCATAATTAAGCGCTTCACAGACACCTGACAAAGCTCCGGCGATCATGATCTGGTTCGCCATCTTGGCATGCTGGCCATTCCCGGCCTTTCCCATATAATTGATATTGGTTCCCATGCCCTTGAAAACAGGCATCAGGCGTTCGTAATCCTCTTTGTCCCCGCCAACCAGAATGGACAGCGTGCCATTTCTTGCACCGGTATCCCCACCTGTGACAGGGGCATCCATGACATGCAGGCCCCGTCTGGTTCCTTCCGTATAAAGGCGTTTTGCCAGCGTCGGACTGGTCGTCGTCATATCGATTACATAAGTCCCTCTTTCCGCGCTGTCAAAAAGGGCATCCTTTCCGAAGTAAACCTCTTCCACGTCTTTCGGGAACCCGACAATCGTGATCATGACCTGACAGGCCTTGACATAATCGGCAATGGTCGGATGAACAAGGACGCCCTCCTGTTTCAGGTCGGCCACCTTCTCCGGATGACGGGCATAACAATGCATTGAATAACCGGCTTTTTTCAAATTCCGGAGCATGGATTTTCCCATGATCCCGGTTCCAATAAATCCAATATTTGTCATTTTTATAATCCCCCTTCTTATTTCAAGTGGACTACAACTTTATTATATAAATTTTCATGGAACGGAGCAAGCTGGTTCCCCGGCGCACGGCCCGTCACACCTCTTTCCAGGGGACAGCCGGATCCACACCATGCCTGCGGTCCGTTCACGGCCATATCAGTTTCAAGACCTTACCAAGAGGGATCTTTTCCCATATGTCTTTACGATGGAATGATCCAGCGTTTCCTTAAAACAGGGACTGGATCTTCCCCCATATGCCTTCATCCTTGCTGTCGGCCAGGGAGGGCCTGATAACCAGGGTATTAACGATTCTGGAAATCCTTCGGCTCTCATCCCGCCAATAGGCTGCATCCGCTTGATTCACGGCTGCAATCAGGACGTGGATCCGGTCATTGTTCAGGAACGTCCAGCGCCGGACCCGCAGGGTCATCAGGACCTGACCATTTTGTGAGATTTCTTCATCATAGGTCACATAAAGATGCTCCACACCGTTGATGATCCGGGTTTTCATCGGTTTCCAGTTCTTGCATTCAATCCGGTACCCTTCCGGAAGATCCCGGCTTACCGCAAGCTGGACACCCTTTCGGGTAGCATCGTCAAATTCCTTCAGTGCCTTTTCATCCATGCCTAGATTTTGCCCATAACGAGGCATTTTGACCGGGCTGGTCAGGGTTTGAAAGGTAACGCGGGCAAAGTGGATTCCTGATTCCCATGGCACGGTCTTAAAATCCGTACTTACAAGAACCACGCTTCCCTTATGCCGGGCAAGGGCATCATCCTTCTTCATGAGAACCCTTACCAAAGGATCCGTATCAGGTTTTTGAAGGAGAGCCGTGCGAAATTCTTCCTTTTCAGCGGCAATTTGGGGCGGGACAGCAAATTCGGCCTCTTCTCCGGCCTTTACCTGAACCCACCCGGGATAATGGGCAGGCTGGATTTTATCAACCTTTGGAGTGTTCCCGCAGCCGCCAATGAGCCATGCTGCCACGATCAATAATAAACAAAGCCATGTCGTTTTCTTCATCTTGATGGACCTTTCCCGATTGCTTCAAAATAATGGAATGAGGTGCCGCTGCAGCGACACCTCATTAATTATAACATTTGTTGTATTTTGTGAAAGGGGCTTTATACGGCCAGGGACAGCTGCTCCGGTTCCAGTCCCAGCTCTTCCCGCACTTCCTCCCAAATGACCATACGGGCTTTCCTGAAACCATTGAAGGTTGTTGCCGAAGCCGATGTATAGGCGCCGCAAACCGGAACAAGAAGCAGGTCATCCACATCGAGCGGTTCTGTCATCTTACCGCGGAACATGATATCCAGGGAATCACAGCTCGGTCCGGCAAAGGTGGCCGGTATTTTCTTTCCTTCCTTGAAGCTGATGAGCTTGAAATCCCATTGATCAAAGATCACTCCGGAAAAAGTTCCATAAATACCGTCATCCAGGAAATACCAGGTCTGACCGTTGCGTTCGTTGACGCCAATGACCTTGGTAATCAGGTTTTGAGCCGTACCGGCCATATACCGGCCCGGTTCACTCCAGATTTCCTTATCGGAAAAATCTTCGGACAGACGGGCTTCAATCTGGTCAAGCAGGGCAGTCAGGTTATAATGGACGCCCGTTTCCGGAATCGGGAAGCCGCCGCCAATATCCAGGACCGGCAGTTCCAGCCCGACCGCCTTGGCTTCTTCTTCCAGCTCCCTGACGATATCCATGGCATGGAGATACGGGTCAGCCGTTGTAACCTGGCTCCCCACATGGAACGCAATACCGGCCATATGAAGGCCCGCCGCCTTCGCTTTAAGCATCAATCCAATGGCTCTGTCACGGGGGCACCCGAATTTCTTGTTCAGGTCCACATGGGCGGAGGGATTATCGATGCGAAGACGCAGCAGCACCGTCGCATTGGGAATCCATCTGGCAATCTTATTGATTTCAGATTCACTGTCAAAGGTCATGCGGTAAACGCCGGCATCGACGCAGGCCCGCAGTCCCGCTTCCGTCTTGATGGGATTGGCATAGATCATACGGTCGCCGGAAACACCCAGGTTTGAAAGGGTGCGGATCTCCCCGTCACTGGCAACATCAAAGTTAGCGCCTTTATTCATCATCGTTTCCAGGATCCTCAGATCCGGATTCGCTTTCATTGCATAATGGATTTTCATTTGCGGAATATGGGTCCGCAGTAAATCATAGTTTTTCTCAATTTGTTCTAAAGACAGCACCAGTAAGGGAGTACCATATTTTTCGGCTAAACGGCTTACTGCATCTTGAGATAATTGGAAAAAACCTTGTTCGTTCATTATCCATCCCCCTTTGTGTCACGACGCCGTGAAAATACAAAACCAGTTGGTGGTTGCCATGGCCTGTTCTCCGGCCAGGGCTGGCAAGTGTTTTCCTGTCACAGGTCAGAAACCTTGAAGCGCCTTTTTAATTCGTAGTTAATTATACTACTAAGTTCAGAAAACACAATAGGAAAATAGAGGAAAATGAAGGAGTTAGGAGGAGAAAGGAGGAAAAATATTAAAAACCATGAATTAAAGCACATTATGCTGTTTAAATGGCAATAGCCTCATTTACTCCTCCTTACGCCCTCAAACGAGCTCATTCTCATTCATACGAAGGTAGCGGCTTATTTTTTTCTATGAAAAAATGAATATTCTAAAATTGCGATTTCCATACAAAAAAAGAAGTAACTGCGGGTATATAGTGAACAGGCCCGTAAATAATAGAATTCTAACCTATATATGGGAAAACCCAGGATGTTAAAAAAAGTTTACAATGAATATTTATGCACACTATTTTTCATGGCAGGAATATCAAAAAAAGGAGCTGCTGCAAAAGCAACAGCTCCTGAAAATCTCAAG
The DNA here is from genome assembly GCA_902796945.1 of uncultured Acidaminococcus sp. Taxonomy (GTDB): domain Bacteria; phylum Bacillota; class Negativicutes; order Acidaminococcales; family Acidaminococcaceae; genus Acidaminococcus. The sequence continues at coordinate 18,913 of CADBQR010000100.1, read as the reverse complement.
GGAATCATTTGATGATGTCGCAGCCCATATACGGACGTAACACTTCCGGAACAACCACACTGCCATCGGCCTGTTGGTAATTTTCCAGAATGGCAGCGACCGTACGTCCAACCGCCAGCCCGGATCCGTTCAAGGTATGTACGTATTCCGGTTTGGACTTACTGTCGCGGCGGAACCGGATATTGGCGCGCCGGGCCTGGAAATCTTCCGTGTTGGAGCACGAAGAAATTTCACGGTATTTATGCTGCGCCGGGAACCAGACTTCCAGATCGTAGCACTTGGCAGCGGAGAAGCCCAAATCGCCGGTACAGAGGCATACTACATGGTAGGGCAGTTTCAGGGCCTTCAGGATATCTTCGGCATTATGGGTCAGTTTTTCCAATTCATCATAGGAATCTTCCGGTTTAGTGAATTTGACCATTTCAACCTTATGGAATTGGTGTTGACGGATCAGGCCACGCGTATCGCGGCCGGCACTTCCTGCTTCTGCACGGAAGCAGGGTGTCATTGCAGTCAGGTAAATCGGAAGCCTGGAACCGTCAATGATTTCATTGCGGTAATAGTTTGTCAGGGGAACTTCTGCCGTTGGGATCAGGTACATTTCCATACCTTCCAGGCGATACATATCCTCATGGAATTTCGGCAGCTGGCCAGTCCCCGTCATGGAATCACCGCTCACGATATAAGGGGGAATCACTTCCGTATAACCATCTTTTTGCGTATGCTGGTCCAGCATGAAATTATAGACCGCGCGTTCCAGTTTGGCTCCCAGTCCAAGGTAATAGTAGAAACGGCCGCCGGAAACCTTGGCAGCTCTCTCGGAGTCCAGGATTCCCAGGTTTTCACCGATTTCCCAGTGATTCTTCGGTTCAAAATCAAAATGGGTCGGTTCGCCCCACTTACGGACTTCCGGATTTTCAGAATCATCCTTGCCAACAGGAACATCAGGAGCCGGAATATTCGGGATCGTCAGCATAATGGCACGCAGCTGTTCCTCTACTGCTTTCAGCTTCTTATCCCCTTCGGCGATTTTATCACCCAGTTCCCGCATGGCTGCAATCTTTTCAGCTGCGTCTTCCCCATTTTTCTTCATCCGGCTGATTTCGGCACTGACACTGTTGCGCTGGCTTTTATCAGCCTCTACTTCCTGAAGAAGGTCGCGGCGTTCCTGGTCCAGTTTCTTGAAAGCATCCATATCCACTTCGGCATGGCGATTTTTCAAGGCTTCAATGACTTTATCGGTGTTTTCCCGAACAAATTTCAAATCTAACATACTTGATACCCCCAAATTGAAACGTCATATGAAGACATTATATCACAGTCCGCCGGCAAAAATCACCCTTTACGGCAATTGGGCCATGACTTTTCCAATTGCGTCGGGAATCATCAGGCTGGCATCACTGTCATAGGTCGTACTGCCCTTATTGATAAGGACCAGTTTATGTCCCCGATAATAACGGATCAGGCCGGCCGCGGGATAAACTACCAGTGAGGTCCCTCCAACGATGAGGACATCGGCCTGGCTGATATAGCGGACCGCGGACTCCAGGGTATCCATATCGAGCCCTTCCTCATAGAGAACCACATCGGGTTTGATCAGTCCGCCGCAGTCATCACATTTAGGCAGGCCCGTGGTCTGCTTCATATAAGCCGCGTCGAATGCCTTTCCGCAATTCATGCAGTAATTGCGGTGCACACTGCCGTGAAGTTCCAACACGTTCCGGCTGCCGGCTGCCTGGTGCAGGCCATCGATATTCTGGGTTATGACCGCCTTCAGCCTGCCTTCCTTTTCCCATTGTGCCAGCTTTAAATGGGCTGCGTTGGGCTTTGCGTCCAGGCAAAGCATCTTATCCCGGTAAAAGCGGTAGAATTCATCGGTATGGTCACAGAAAAACGTATGGCTCAGGATGGTTTCCGGAGGGTAGGCATATTTTTGGTTATACAGGCCGTCAACACTGCGAAAGTCAGGAATTCCGCTTTCCGTCGAAACACCGGCGCCTCCGAAAAAGACGATATTGTCACTGTCTTTGACCCATTGAGCCAGGGTTTCTATATTTTTTTGAATTTCCTTTTCTTCCATAAAAGATCCGCTCCTTTCTCTTACCCTATTATACGGCAAAACATTGCCAAGGAGAGCGTTTTTCAGGAATCAGTCACCGACAAAGATCCAGAATGCAGCGTTGACCGGCTTTCGCGACTTTCAGCCGGTGCCCGATGGACGCACTTCCAGTCCATCCCTTGCAGCCAGCCCGTTCATGGTCAAAAGCAAGAAGGAGGCAGCCAGTTGGCAGCCTCCTTCTTTCCGTTCCTTTATCAGCCGATGAAATCACCGTTCATGTCAACGAGTTTCCCCGGGTTCATGATATTGTTTGGATCCAGGGCCTTTTTGATTGCCTTGATCAGCTTGACTTCCCCTTCCGGTGTATTGCGGGCAAATTCTTCCAATTTCTTATACCCTACGCCATGCTCACCACTCATCTTGCCACCCAGTGCATAAACACGGGGGAACAGGTCCGCATGGAAGGCTTTTATTTTTTCAAACCACTCATCCGGGGTCAGTCCATATTTATTGAGCGGCAGGACATGAATATTGCCATCCCCGATGTGGGCTACCGTAACGCAATACAGGTTGTATTTTTCACGCAGTTCCGGAATCTGTTTCGTAATATCCGCAATTTTATCCAGGGGAACGACAAAATCCTCCGTCTGGAACATCTTATCGATGGCGCGGGCTGCTTCGGCAAATTCCTTCCGCAGCTTCCAGATACGGTCATCAGCCTCAAACTCATCGAGGGACCCGTTCTTTTCAGCCAGGTCGCAGAGCAATTCCATTTTACGGTCCATTTCGTTTTCCGTGAAGGTCTCGACCGTGACAATGACATAGCAGGCACCCTCGTCAGCATAGGGGAAGGACATGTCGAGGTAGCGCTGGGTCATCAGGATGGCTTCATTATCCATATATTCCAGACTGGTCGGGTCGATACCGGCTTTCAGGATCTTGTTCGGCAGGGCAAACGCTTCATCGTCATTCTTGAAGACGCAAACCATATTGAAGCTGTACGGAGGCAGCGGGCGGAGCTTTACGGTTGCCTCCGTAATGATGCCCAAAGTCCCTTCCGATCCGGCAAAAAGCTGTTCCAGGGCAAGACCGGTGGAACATTTTTGCAGACGGGCACCGACGTCAACGATATCCCCGGTAGGCGTAACCACTTTCAGGGCAAAAATCTGGTTGCGGGTCGTACCATATTTTACCGCCTTATTTCCGCCGGCATTATTGGCAATATTGCCGCCAATCTGACTGGAAGCCGCCGAAGAAGGATCCGCGGCGTAAAGAAGGCCGTGCTTTTTGGCTTCATCCTGCAGCTGTCCACAGTAGACACCGGTTTGAACCCGGGCATACATGGCTTCCTCATTCAATTCCAGGATCTGGTTCATCCGCTCCAGTTCCACGACCATGCCATGATAAATCGGTATCGCGCCGCAGGCCACGTTCGAGCCTGCCGCTCTCGGTGTAATCGGAATCAAATATTGGTTAGCCAACTTTACAAGGGCAGCAACTTCTTCCGTTGAACCGGGAAATACGACCACTTCCGGTTTTTTAAAGAAATGAGGATTTCCCTCTTCATCGGTTTGATATTTTTCCAAGGTTTCCGCGTCACAGCGAACGTATTTTTCGCCTACGACTTTTTTCAATTCTTCCACAAATTCCGGGGTTACCGGGTTGAAATGTACTGCCATTTCCAATCTCCCTCTCTCTTAAAAATTGGTTGTAAAGTTGGCTTGATGTTGTATACAGGATACAGCGTTCAAGATGTCCACTACTATACCACTTTTTTTCGATTTGTAAAGAGATTTTTTACATATTTTTTGTTTTTCTAAAAACTTTCATATTGTTGTAAACACTTTTACAAAAATTGTCCTGTTTTTAAACTATATGCATTTTCTTTTATGCTCAAATTGACCGGCAAGCCCTGCTCAAACGGTCTCTCTGCCCTGTTTTCACACAAAAAATCAGCTGGAACCTAAGATCCTTCCTGTCCCACGAACCCTCTAGAAGGACAAAAAAAGAAGCTGCCGCATTTTACCGCAACAGCTTCTTTTTGTATCTTTTCAATTAGCCTTCAACCGGTTTATCCGCCAGGTCCAGTTCGCCCTTTTCAACTTTCTTTGCACGTTTCCAGAAAAGAATGTTGGCAACGATAGCAACAGCGATACCAGCAGGATAAGCAATAGAAGGATCAAGGCCAAGGCCTTCCTTTTTCGCCATCAGGATATAAGTGCAGGAAACAGCACTCATAAAGGTACCCGGGATCAGGGCAATCCAATAGTTACCCTTGTTGGCCAGCAGGTACATGGCACCGGTCCAAAGCACGAACATGGCCAGGGTCTGGTTGGTCCAGGAGAAATATCTCCACAGGATTCCTACATCGACCTGCGTCAGTGCACCGCCGATCAGAATGATAGGAATGGAGAGTTTCAGGCGGCTGGCAATGGTATGCTGGTCAATCTTGAACCAGTCGCAAATCGTGTAACGGGCACTCCGGAATGCCGTATCAGCAGAAGATACCGGGCAGGCAATAACACCAATCATGGCGATGATCGTACCAACCGTACCCATCAGGCGTTTGCAGATCTCATAAACGACGCCGCCAGCGCCTTTGTATTCAGCCAGGGCACCTTGCAGTCCAGCCGTTCCATCGAAAACAGTGCAGCCGGCTGCAGCCCAGATCAGGGCAATAATGCCTTCGCAGACCATGGCACCATAGAAAATCTTGTGGCATTCCCGTTCACTCTTGATGCAGCGAGCCATCAGAGGGGACTGGGTGGAATGGAAGCCGGAAATAGCACCGCAGGCAACCGTGATGAACATAATCGGCCAGATCGGGGTTCCTTTCGGATGCATATTGGTGAAGGAAATTTCAGGAATATTGTAGCCATGGGCAAAAAGCATGGCAGCAACGCCAACGGCCATAAAAATCAGGCAGAAGCCAAAGAACGGGTACAGTCTGCCAATGAGTTTATCAATCGGCAGGAACGTAGCGACGAAATAATAGATCAGCAGGACAACCAGCCAGAACTGGTAGCTCTGGGTGGTGATCTTCGTCAGCAGACCGGCAGGGCCCGTCGTAAAGGCAACACCGACGAGAATCAGCAGGACAACGGAGAAGCCACGCATGACGCTCTTCATCATCGGGCCAAGGTATTTGCCTACGATTTCGGAAATGGAAGCACCATCATTCCGTTCGCTCAGCAAACCGGAAATAAAATCATGGACACCGCCGGCAAAAACCGTACCGAAGGTAATCCACAGGAATACCGCAGGTCCCCACAAAGCACCCTGCAGGGCACCAAAAATAGGACCCAGGCCTGCGATATTCAGCAGCTGAATCAGGAAAACGCGCGGCGTGTCCATCGGGACATAGTCAACGCCATCTTCCAGTCTGTATGCCGGAGTTTTTCTGTCATCGATAGGAGGACGGAAACAACTTTCGACATAACCGCCGTAAATGAAATAGCCAAGGATTAAGATTGCAAGACACACAAAAAAGCTAATCATTACTTAAACCCCCTTCTGCGAACATTTTCGCAAATTTTTTACAGTTTTATTATAGTATCTTTGTTTCATAAAATCTATAATGATTTTACAACTTTCTGAAAAACCGTCTCATTGGAACAATACATTACAGAGATGAAAAAATACCTTTAAAAAGTTGAAAAAACGCGGGAAATCAAATGATTTCCCGCGTTTTTTACATTTTCATCATTTCGGTAATGTCCACTTACTGCATACTTTAAGTCCATTCGATTCAGGAACAAGTGCCGTAAGATGAACAATATCGAAAAGATTTCTGTCCTTAATTTTGTATTGTGATACCTTGCTCTTCTTAATAACTTCCGTAAAGTCCACAGTCAATGTATTTTCACTGTACGTGCAGACCAGGTCATCCCGACTGACCGTCTTCATATTGAAGACCGCGTTGACAAGGGACATAATGATCCGGGTTCCCAGCACCTTGACCACCAATTCGCCAAGCTTATTGTCTGCAATGGCAAAATCATGGATCCGGAAACGTCCGTAGGAAGCTGTATTGTTCAACGCAAAGGCCTCGATGCCAATATCGGCCGTAATGGAACCATATTTTTCATGCTCCACCGTCAGCTCCAGGAGATTTTCACCCGCGCTGTGACAGCCAGTCAGCGTAAAATCACTGTCCTTCAGGGCTTCTCCGATGCCTTTTGACAAATCAACGTACGGAACAACAAGGGAACCGCTGCGCAGCTGGTCCCAGGTCTGAAGGGAAATCCAGCGGGTTGCCATTTCCTTATAAGGCTGGAGGAAGACATTCACATTATCCGCCATTTCACTGACATTGGTCATGACAGAAGCCACTTTCCCCTTTGGGCCTTCCTTGCTGTTTTTCAAATCTTCCATGGCGGCCGTCATCTTATTGGCCGCTTCATCAGCAGAAGTCTTCAGCTTATTGAAAATAGGTTCTGCCTTGGCACGCATCCTTTCCTTTGTTTCATCTCCCAAAGGAATATTCCGGGTCGGATCATCCCTGAATTCCTTGAAGCGTGCCATTCCCTCCTTCCTGGCTGCCTCAAAGATTTCCCTGATATGAGCCATATCCTTTGGCTGTCCGGCCTTCAGCCATGCATCAGCAGCCTTGCCGACCGCATAGGTAATCGCAACACCCATCGGGACCTGCAGGGGCGGGAAAGGAATAATGGTAAAGATGGTCTGGCCTACAAAGGAAGCTCCCAGGGATCCAATCAATCCGGCAATGGCACCGGTTTGCAGTTCAATCCCCCGTAAATCACTGAGACGGGTAATCATATAGACTTCATTGGCCATCAGGGCCAGGGACCCCAAAAACGGAGTCATGACAATGACGCTGGCTCTGGCAGCGCCCCAGCGGCAGATATACTCGGCTTCTTTTTCAATATCGACGGAATCAGTCACTTCGGCAACTTCTTTTCCAACGGCCTCCTGATCCGCATCATCCATCGGACGGGCCTCGGCTGCTGCGGTTTCCTCGGCTTCTTGTTTTACTTCCCTTTCTTTTTCATCATGAGTATCTTCCATCGTTGGAATCCCTCCTATTGTTTCTTTCCTGGTTCCATGGAAAAAATTGTCTTTTTGTCATTATATCACATACCATTTTAAAAATTGTGACAAATCGGCAACAGTACAGGATCAGGCAGAAAGCAGGACATAAAAAAGCGCTGTCACAGGCGGTGGCAGCGCATGATCAAAGTAAAAAACCGACCGAATCCAACAAAGGGCATTCCGCGCACTTTTCCGGACGATCTGGCTCACCGTGAAGCAAGGCGGGCTTCCGTCGTTTTCACGGGAACCAAAAGTTTCTGACCCGGCTGCAGGACATCATTGGGTCCCAGATGGTTTTCCCTGGAAATCCGATCAATTACAGCGCGGACATCTTCGTCTTCCCCGGTAAAGCGGCTGGCAATGCTCCAAAGACTGTCTCCCGTATAAACCGTAACTGTTTGTTTATGAAAATAAGCCGGCACTGCTTCCATGGAAAGAACCCCATAGCAGGAAATTCCCAGTAAGGCAATCAGCAAAAGACCTAGCATCCGTTTCATTTTTATTCACTCCTTTTTCCGAACTTTTGTTCGATTGCCTGTATCATATCACGACAAAATCAACTTATCAATAGTTTTTGCGAAAATATGTTCGTTATTTTAATGAAAACAGATACCATGTTCTCTTTTTAGTACTGAATTCCCTGCTTCTGAAAAAAAAACTTGACAACGCAAAATTACAGGTTCCGCGACATGGCCTCGCCTCAGGGAGGCGGTCATTCCCTGGCGCTTTCCGGATTGTTTTCCTGATGCCGCTTTCCCTGTAGGGAAATCATCAACCAGCTGGCCAATCCGGTCCGAATGAAATTACAGAATGCATTCCTGTGCCAGATAAAAGACAAAAAAAAGAAGCCGGGCACCCCGCACCAGCTTCTGTTTCCCTGCCGATTACTCCCGTAAGGCAGGATTTTCTCTTTCCTCCACGGCCTTGTTGAAACGGTTTTTCACGAACTCCGTTGCCAACATCTTGACATCATCAACGGTAGCAACACCATGGGTCAGGTTTTTTTCAAGGAAAGGCATCACCCGTTCAATCTGATCGGCCGTATCGATAGCAGTAATAATGACCGGAAGATTAATGGCATCGGACACGCTGATGAGCATTCGCCTTTCCCGGCCGCGGACCCGGCTGCCGTATCCCTGCAGGCCGCGAAATACAGTACAGCCCGCCAATTTATACTTGGCCGCAACATCCAGCATGACCTTGTAAAAAGGCCTGTCACCACAGAAGAAATCTTCCCCGACGTAGATAGTGAGCTTTTTAAGTTCCAAAAATTCAGTGGCCATGTTGATCCCTCCGTCCTTTTTTCCCTTCACTCTATTTTAACATGATTTTACCGAGTCTGCAAAACGCCTCTATTTCTTCTTATTATCGCCTGAACATTCGTGATTATCCGATGTTTCGGAAGGAACATTCGAGTGATCTTTCTTTGATTTTTCATTACTTGACTCGGAAGTCTGAACGGATTCTTCTGGCAGCGGCAGGATATGGTCACTTTCGGCCTGTTCCCTTTCCCACTGGGCCAGTGCCTTCTGGCGGCGCAATTTCCGGACATACGCACATCCGACACCGCCAATGACAATAAAGAATACGGCCCAGCCTGCTGCTTTCATGGGGTTCAGGTAAGTGACGGTCGCCTCCAGGGGAGTGGCTTCTCCCAAAGGAAGTTTCCACATCAGGATCGTTCCATCGTCACTGACATGATGGGCATTCGTCGAATCAACAGAAGTTGGCAGTTTCAGGACAAAACGCAGGTCAATGCGGCCCATGATATCTTTCATGATGGCTTCAACCTGTTTATTCTTGATGGGCTCCTTCGGAGTCAAAGGAACTGTCGTATTGACATTGATGGTATCAAAGAGCAAACCGCTGTGCATTGTAACAATCGGCTGATGCCGTTCCTCAGGCAGGGATACCCCACCGGAAGGGCCTGCTGAGCCTCCGGATTCTCCGACGGCCCCCTGGGCAGACTTTTCCCAGGTATGGAAATCAAAAGTGCGGAGTACCTTGGAATCCTTGATATCTTTCAGCTGATTGTAGTGTTTCCGGGCGATAAAGCCCTTGTAATCCCCGTCATCCACTTTCTGGACCGAATAACCATCATTCCGGAAATCGTCCTCAAACGCAGTCGCCGTCGGCTGTAATACGGGCAGCGTCGTCAGCCGGCAGCTCAAGTCTGCCGCACCCAGACGGGTCACTTCAAGGGTAATTTCACCTTTGGCGCAGCCACTGACAAGGCAGGTCAGGACCACACAAAGCGCAGCAAAAAGTTTTTTCATAATGGCCTCCCGGCAAGCTTATCCTCTGAAAGGATGGCAATCGTCCGCTCCCGCAGGATGTTTTTCCGGATTTTCCCCAAATTGGTCTTGGGCATTTCATCAACGATAAAATATTCTCGGGGAACTTTGTAGGGGGCAATCTTCCCGATCAGGGATTGCCGCAGGGCCTTAAGATTGATCTGGGCCCCTTCCCTGGGAACCACATAGATACAGATCGCCTCACCACGCAGTTTATCAGGCACACCGATTACAGCAGCTTCCGCAACACCTTCATACTGACAGGCAGCCTCTTCGATTTCGCGGGGATAGACATTTTCACCGCTGGAAATGATCAGGTCCTTGAGGCGGTCAACCAGGAAAATAAATCCATCCTCATCGATATAACCTACGTCACCCGTATGGAGCCAGCCATCTACAATCGTTTTTTTCGTGTCATCCGGGTGGTTCAGGTAGCCCATCATGACATTGGGTCCCTTAGCCAGCAATTCCCCGCGTTCACAGCGTTCCAATACCTTCCCGTCGGGGTCGACAATCTTCACGTCCACTTCCGGGATGGCCACGCCGATTGACCCGATCCGGATCTTACCAGGGTAATTGAAGGAAACTACAGGAGATGCTTCGGAAAGACCATATCCCTCCAGGACAGGGCGGCCATATTTCAGGGCAAAGGTACGTCCCAGATCAAGGCCTAAAGGAGCCCCGCCGCTGATAAAGAAACGGACCGATTCCACCGAATCCAGGTCCCGGCTTTCACACAGCAGGCGGAATACGGCCGGGACACCGGTAAACACAGTCACTTTATGCTTTTTTACAAGACGCATGGCGGTCTTGAAATTATACACGGACTGAATGACAATCCGCCCGCCGCGAAGAAGTGTGCTGACAACACAAACCGTCCATGCATAGCAATGATACATGGGGAGCAGGCACAGGACCGTATCCTTTTCGTTGTAGGGCACAATGCGGGAAAAATCCATTGCGTTGGAACACAGGTTCTTATGGCTCAGCATCGCGCCTTTGGGACGTCCTGTCGTGCCGGAAGTATAAATAATGCTGCAATTTGTCCCGGGCTCCATGTTCACCGGCACAAGAGGCGTTTCAGGCATCGCATGCATTTCATCAAAGGTAACCTGCCGCAGCCCGCTATAGCCGATTGCCTCCAGGGCTTCATCCATAGGGAGCGGTTCCCTGGCCACAAGAAGGTGAATATCCGCATCACGGACAATATAAGCGACCTCGTGGGGAACCAGCTGGAAATTGATGGGCACAACGACACCGCCGGCACGAATCACAGCAAAATAGGTCAGGATAAATTCAAGGCAGTTCTTGCTGAATAAACCAACCCGGTCGCCCGGCTTCACGCCTGATTGCTGAAAAGCGGCCGCCCAACGGTCTACCATCTGCCTCAGCTCACCATACGTAACGACACGGTCCTGGTCGATGATGGCTTCCCGTTCCGCGGGATGCTGGGCAAAAATATCATTGAATAACATAGGTTCCCTCCTGTCATGCGTAGCTTGGAAAGCGTCAGTCCTGACTCCGTGCTCGTTCCACGGCAGATGATCCCGCGGCGGCAGCAGAGCGAAATTTATGACCGTCATCTCCCTTGCTTTCAAATGAAAAAACGAATACAATGAATCCGGAAAGACATACTAGCGTAAAAATAATATAGAGAAAGAAGTGAATCTTCATGAAAGAATTTCGTATTGGTGCGGCAGCGGAAGCTACGGAAATGGTTCTCCATACGAACACAGCCAAGGCAATGGGAAGCGGCTCCCTTGATGTATATGCAACCCCGGCCCTGATTGCCCTGATGGAAAAAGCCGCCTGCACGCTGGTAGACCCTTGCCTTGATGAAGAAACAACCAGTGTCGGCATCAGCATGAATATGTCCCACGATGCGGCCACGGCAGTTGGTAAAACCGTTACAGCCAAAGCGGTCCTGGTCGGAGTGGACGGCCGTAAGCTCACGTTCAAGCTGACAGCCTCCGATGAACATGGCATCATCGGTCAGGGGACACATGAACGGTTCCTGGTCAAAAAAGAAAAATTCATGAGCAAGCTGGCCGCCAAATATAACAACTGAATCAAGACCCGGAAGGGACGCTGCACATAACTGCTGTGCAGCGTTTTTATTTTCTCAGAGATTCCGCGTCAGGGTCATCATGACCATCAGGTTGCTGAGGACACCTACCCCACCGGGGACCGGCGTATAGGCAGCCGCCTTTTTCAGTTTGGCGCCATCGGAGATATCCCCCACCATCTTGCCGTCCAATGAAGACAATCCGATATCAACAAGGACACAGTTTTCGCGGACCATATCTTCCGTTATAAGGTTTGGTTTCCCTACCGCACTGAGGATGATATCCGCCTGGCTCAGGATATTGGACAGGTTCTTCGTTTTGGATCGGCACACGGTCACCGTTGCATGGCGGTCCACCAGCATCAGCGTCAGCGGACGGCCGACAACATCGCCGTAGCCAACCATGACCACACGCCGTCCAACAAGAGGAATGTGGTAATAATCAAGCAACGTCATACAGGCCCGGGGGGTACAGGGTCCCCAGGGGCTGATGCCCAGATAGAACTCACCGCTATTTAACGGATGCAGGCAGTCCATATCCTTTTGCGGGTCCAGCCGGCTCATCAGCTGCATTTGGTTGATATGCCGGGGAACCGGCATAAGGGGAAGGATTCCCGTTATGGCCGGATCATCACTGAGAGCCTGCAAAGCGGCTTCAGCTTCTGCCTGTGTCGTATGGGCGGGGAGTTCCACGTCCCTGGTATGGACTCCCAGCCCGGCTGCACATTTCAGCAGGCTCCGCTTATATACATGGGCCGGCGCATCATCGCCAATGAGGAAGGTGGCCAGCGTCGCATTGGTTTCTGAAAACACGCTGCGGAGATTTTCTTTAATTTTATCGGCTACGGGGCGTCCTGCCAAAATCAATTGTCTTTTCACTTTTTCTTCCTTTCTGCACGCCGTTTCCCTCTCCGGGGACATTTCGTGCAACAGGGGTACAACCCCTGATGAAGAGGACTGTAACAGAATGCTTCGAGCAGACTGCTACAGTCCTTTGATGTCTTCTATAGTATTTATTCTACTACATTATGATTAGTCGTGACAACGGTGAATCACAGTTTCCCGCAATATGGGACTTTTTTCCATAGCAGGCCTCCGGCAGCAAAGCAGTGTCATCTGCGGAAATCAGGGTGAACGGAACCATACCGTCACTTCGTCGCCTGCGTGCAAAATGCTCCCGGGAGGCGGTTTTTGCTGCCAGCTTATGCCGCTCCCCTGGGGAATCAGAAGGAGTCCGCCTCCTTCAAGGATCCTCGCAACCTGCCGCATGGAATACCCGGCCAGATTGGGCAGCCGCACGGCTCCATCCTTGTCGGGTTTCAGTTCCGGCAACCTGACCGGCTCCTCAGACTCCTTTACCGTCAGGGATTCCACCGTAGGAAGCCCGCTGGAATCGTTCGGCTGGATTCCCTTGGCCACCAGGATCTGCTGCAGGGTATCCCGGAAAATAGGTGCCGAAACCTGGGCTCCATAATAAGCTCCTTTCGGTGAGTCAATCATTATGATCATCGCGTATTTCGGCGCGTCACTGGGAACAAAACCGACAAAGGAAGCAATATAGACACCGGGAATATAGCCCCCTTTCGGGGACAGTTTTTCAGCGGTTCCGGTTTTTCCGGCAATTTTATACCCTTTGATCTGGGCACTTTTGCCACCGCCTTCGGAGACCACTTTTTCCATCATGGTCCGCATCTGCTCCGCCACTTCAGGCGTGATGACCTGCCGTTCTACGACGGTATGATTTTCCTGAAGGACCTTTCCTTCCGGAGAAATGACCCGTTTCACAACGTAAGGGCGCACCAGGCTGCCCCCATTGGCAATGGCACAGATGGCCCTCAGCATTTGCAGGGGTGTTACGGCAATGCCCTGTCCGATTCCCATGGTCGCCACATCGGAAGGCACCATATCCTTGGGATCATAAAGAATGCCAACTTCTTCACCAGGCACGTCCGTTCCGGTTGGTGCGCCAAAGCCAAAGCGTTTGGCATATTCCGTTTCCTTCTCACCGCCCAGTTTCTGTCCCAGGGCTGCCATCCCCGTATTGACGGAGTACTTGATGATGTCTTCAAATTTAATATTACCCAATCCGCGGCCATCCCAGTTGCGGATGCGCCGCCCGCCCACGTCGATGGAACCGGCATCATAAAAAGGAGTATCCGGTGTGACAAGTCCTTCCATCAGCCCGGCACAGCCCATGATCGGTTTAAAAACGGACCCCGGTTCATAAATAATGCCAACGCCACGGTTCATGAAGGCAGCCGCTGAAGCTTTACTGAAATGATTCGGGTCGAAGGTCGGGCGGCTGGCCATGCCAAGGATTTCTCCCGTATTGGGATCCATAAGAATGGCAGCCGCGCTGGCAGCCTGCGTTTTCTTGATGGCATCATCAAGGCTGCGTTCCAAAATGAACTGCATCTGTGCATCGATGGTCAGTTCCACGGTGTTTTTGCGACGCAGCTGCACTTCGTTGAACCCGGACTTCCCGATGAGGTTTCCTTTTGCATCAAGATAACTTGTCTGGGTTTCCTTGCTGCCCTTAAGCTGCTCGTCCATGGAAGCCTCAACCCCTTCCAGCCCGTTGTCATCAATACCAACGAAGCCCAAGACCTGGGCAGCCAGTTTGTTCTTAGGATAATAGCGCTTGCTTTCTTCCTGAAAATGGAAACCACCCAGCTTTTCTTCCTTAATAACGGCTTCCACCTGGTTGGCAACATGGGGATCCAGTGTCCGTTTGACCCAGACAAACTGACGATCGGATAAATCGAAGAGTTCACGCAGGTCGCCTTCCGTCATGTCCAGGATGGGAGCCAGTTTTTCGGCTGCAACCTGCTTGGGATCCCGCACCGGGGCCTTGCCCGGGGGCCATTTGCCAGGATCATCCGGCAATTCCTGGGGGTTTACATACAAGGATTTACTGATGACGCTGACGGCCAGTTCTTCTCCATTCCGGTCCACAATGCTTCCACGGGGGGCAATTTCAATATTTTCCCCGCTGATCTGATTCAGGGCGCGCCGTTCCAGGGAACTGCCCTCAATGATCTGCAGCTGGAATAACCGTCCGATGACAACAAGGATACAAAGGCCCACCAGCGCCCCGATACCGGAAGCCCTTTGTTTTCCTTCTTTCAGGCGTCCCCGGTCCGGTTCCAGTTTGAGGATCCGATTGGACCGGTTGGAGCGACTGTCCGGCCGCGCCGGTTCCGTCACGGGACGAGGTTTTTGGTGGAAAGACCGGGTGCCGGTGCTCTTTCGATTCCAGCGGGGCAACGGTGCCGTTTCGCTTTGCTTTGTTTTCTTTTTCCTGCCAAACAATTTCGGAAAGCTAAATTTCATTTTTTCCACCTGTCTTTCGGCCGGCGGGCGGTGCGGTAGGAATAGGAATCATGCATGATGGGCATGGGAGGCTTCATGGGTTCTTCCCGTTCTTCCCGGCGCACTTCGTCGTGGTAGACGGAAATCACCAGGCCGATGCCCATCAGGGAGGTGACCAGACTCGTTCCTCCATAGCTGATAAAGGAAAGAGGGACACCGATAACGGGTAATAGTCCGCATACCATCATCATGTTGGCAATTGCCTGTCCGACTACAAGAAAATTGATGCCATTGACCAAAAGGAATCCTCCGCGGTCCTGGGTTCTCTGGGCAATGGCATAAATGGCAAACCCCAGTACGACAAAGGCCAGGATCAGCAGCAGGGCTCCTATATACCCATATTCCTGACAGAAAATGGCAAAAGCAAAATCCGTATGGGCTTCCGGCAGATAGAAAAATTTACCGAGGCCCCGCCCGGAACCAAGTCCAATGAGCCCGCCGCTGCCAATAGCGACCTGGGACTGCACGGCCTGGTAGCCAAAGCCCTGGGCATCACTGAAAGGATCCAGCCAGATCCGCACACGATTCAGCCGGTAAGGGGCAATAATGACACTGACCACGGTCCCCACGACAAGCAGGAACCCCAGGATTCCCAGCTGGCTCCAGGGCAGACCGGCAATGATATACAATACAAGGACCAGGGCCACGATGATTGCACTGGTACCCATATCCGGCTGTTTCAGGACCAACAGGGCAAGGACCAGGGTCTGAATAAAAACGGCACAGGAGTCAAGGCGCAGCAAATCGGCCCTTTTCCCCCGGTTCATCAGTTTTCCCAGGTAAGCCGAGGCCATGATGATCACTGCCAGTTTGGCAAATTCGGACGGCTGAAAGGAAAACGGCCCGAATACAAGCCACCGCTGTGCCCCTTTGGCAGCGCGACCGACGAGATCGACAGCCAGCAGCAGGCCAAAAAAAAGAAAGAAAAGCTTTGTCGTATGATTGAACAGGCGGTGGTAGTCGACCTTCCAGCCCAGATAATACATAAGGACCAGCCCCGCCGCGCCAAACACCAGATACCGCAATACATAAGGTGACCAAAGGCCCGGTGAGGCCTCTGTCAGGACAAAACTGGCACTATATACATTGAGACAGCCAAAAAGCATCAAGGCAAGGACCAGAAAAACAATTGCAATTTTGGCGTTGTTAAATATCAAAAATCGTTTCTGCATGTCCGACTCCTGCTTCCTTTAAAAGACAACCTCGCAGAAATTGATGTTTTTACCCAGGGCACTGAATTTCCTTTCATACTCCGTCTGGGCCTCATTGACGATATCCGGTGTATGATGAAGGTCCCGGGTCAGCGCAATCAGGTCAAGACCGAATTCCCGGAACTCTTCCAGGGAAAATTCAAAAAGACCGTCATTATCCGTCTTGAACCGCAGATGACCATGGGGTTTCAGGATCGTGCGGTACCGTTCCAAAAAAGTATGGTACGTAAGACGCCGTTTGGCATGACGGGCTTTCGGCCAGGGATCGCTGAAATTCAGGTAAATCCCTGCCACCTCCCCAGGCGCGAACCATTCCAGGATATTGGCTGCATCGGCCCGCAGGACACGGGCATTTGTCAATTCCTGTTCACGCAGTTTCTTCACGGCGTAATAACAGACTTCCCGCTGGGTTTCGACTCCCAAAAATGCCTTATCGGGATGCAGCCGGCTCATTTCGGCAAGAAACTGTCCTTTGCCGCAGCCGATTTCAAGAAAGACAGGGCGGCCGCCCATTATTTCAGCCCAGTGGCCCCGACAGGTTTCCAGGCCCTCTTCCAGAAGTTCCTGCCCCTTAAAATCTTCCAGGGCTTTTGCAATCCAGGGTTTCTTTCGTAAACGCATCGTTCTTTCCTAAACAGGTTCCTTTTCCTGTTTTCCTTTCCATTGTTCCATAAGCAGAAAAAGATGCGTTTTGTCGCGACAAAGCGCATCTTTCATTCTGTCTGTCATGTTTTATTTTTTTGGCCCCAGGTCATATTTTTTCAGGTAGCGGTATAACGTAACGCGGCTCACGCCAAGCATAAGCGCTAATTTGCTGATATTGCCGCCCGCCTGTTTCCAGGAAGCCACAAAAGCATCCTTATCATGCTTCCAGGATTTTTCAATCCGGTGTTCACCGGGCAATTTGATGTGATTGGCCTCGATGACGCTTCCGGAAGTATGGAAGAAAGCCTGCTCAATGACCCCCTGCAATTGCTTGATATTGCCGGGCCAGTGGCAGGAATTGAGCATCTGCAGGGCTTCCTTGGATAAGGTCTTGGTTGGCATATTATGGCGGGCCGCCATTTCTGTCAGGATATGGTTGGCAATGACTTCCACATCTTCCACCCGTTCCCGCAGGGGCGGAACCCGAATGACCGTTCCGATAACCAGTTCATAGAGTGCTTTGGAAAACAGCCCTTTGTCGGTCAGGCGTTTCAGGTTGGAGTCACAGGCCGCGATTACGCGGACGTTGAATTTTCTCCGTACGCCCGTTTCCTTATTGAGCACCCCGTTCTTCAAGGCGTCTGCCAGGACATCACCCAGGCGGGTCGGGAACTTTTCAATTTCATCAAGGAACAAGGTGCCTCCATTAGCAAGTTCCAGGTCCCCTGCCGTACTATGGCCGGCGCCGTCGTCCTTGCCAAAGAATTCTTCTTCCAGTTCCTCTTCCGGACCTTCATGGCCCCGCACCGTAATAAGCGGTGCCGCCGCTCTCGGGCTGGCCTGATGGATGCCGTGGGCCAGGCGCTGTTTGCCCGTACCCGGTTCACCCTGGAGCAGCAGGTTATTGTCACCCCGGGCCACACGGGCAGCCTTATGCTGCAGGGCCAGGAATTCACTGGAATTACCAACCATGCTGTACAGACTGTAGCGGGAACTGTATCCCGTCGCATGGGCAATGGTCGTTTTCAGGTCCTCAATGGCCATCGTAATGACTACGACGCTATCCACTTTTCCGCTGATGACAACGGGCAGGACGCTTGTTACATCCTCATAGGTACGATCCTGGGTAATCCAGGTAATTTCCTTTCGGATGGTTTTCTTTCCTTCCAGCCCTTTCTGGACAGGAATATGTTCATGGTTCAGGAAAACATCCTCCAGTCTTTCCTTTCCTTCCATACGGCGGTGGGCCCGATCATTGGTATACCGGATCGACCCATCCTTATTGATCCAAAATATCGCTGCCGGGATATCTTCCGACACGATACTGCAGACCTTCCAGTATTCCAGCATCTTCAGGTAGTTTTCCACGGAATACTTCATGGTCATGAGCAGGCTCAGCAGGATATCATAGGGCAGGTCGTTCTGATCCAGGGAAAACATGGACAGGAAGTAACGACTGTGACCGTCTACATTGATTGGCGCCGAGCAGGCATCTCCGGAATGACATTCCCGGATCCACATTTCCGGGCCAAACATCAGGAAAGGCACATTATGGCTGCGGGCCACCGACAGGCTGGAGGTCCCACAGTCCTCTTCCAGTACCCGCATCCCCTGGATATCCTCAATACTGCGCTGGAAAAACGGCAGTGCATAATTCTTGAGGACATACCCCTTTTCGTCCACAATGATCATGCTCAGGTTATGGGAATTGAAATACTGTTTGTTCTGTTCAAACAGGCCGTCCACATATTGCAGGACATCCTTATTGAGTTCCAGCTGTCTGGCCAGTTCCGCTGAAGAAAGCCGAATGCCGTCTACCGGCATGGTCTCATGGTTTTGCTTTCTGGCATCGCAGCGGCGCCAGGATTCGGCTACCCATGGATGCACATTGGGGTCAATGATGCCTTCCTCAATGAATTTATTGTAGTAACTGGTCAACTTCTCTTTGTTGCGTCGTTCCCTAATCATTTACTTCCTCCCTGAAATTCAGCGGTAAGATTTCGTGCCGTTGGAAACCAACACACGTTTTGCCCCATAGTACCTGGACCGCCAATAATCATCCGACAGGCTGCACAGCCGTACCCCGCGGGACGAAGTGGCATTCCAGAAAAGGCCGTTCCCGGCATAGATGCCTACATGGGAAGCTCCCGGTTCATAGGTGGTGAAAAACACAAGGTCCCCTGGCTGCAGCTGACGCATGGTCACAAAGAGCCCC
>CADBQR010000099.1 GCA_902796945.1 uncultured Acidaminococcus sp. | reverse complement strand
TGCTGCCGTCCTGGCGGCATCCGGATTTGAAACAGTGATTGTCCTGCCAGAACAAGGCCATTCCCTGGGCACGGTAACCCTGAAAAAGGCCCCGGCCCGCCATGGTGTCATTCGGCCCTGTGGAAAAGCCATGGGCGTGGTTTTCAGGTCCGAAAAGGAAAAGACCTTATATTCAGCCGGTGATACCATCTTTTATTCCGGCGTCATCGAGACCCTGGAAACCGAAAAACCGGAGATAATTATGCTGAACTGCTGTGCCGCGGAGACTGTGGAGAATGGGCGTCTTATCATGAACGACGAAGATGTGGCAGCGGTCTCCACCCTTTCGCCGGAAGCCCTGCTCTACCTGACCCATCTGGACAATGTAGCCCATGCAACCATCACCCGTCACCGTATGAAAGGACTCCTGGCCGGCCGGGGCATCAACCATTACGTAATGCCCGGCGACGGGGAAAGCCAGATTTTCTGATCAGAGGAAGTACCCTTACAGTTCCCTTGTTGCCTGAAATTTTGACAGGCACAGGATTGCATAAAAAATTCGAAAAAAACCAGCTAAAAATGGATATACCCCCCTTACGCACAATAAGTAAGGGGGGTATGATTATATGAAAAAAAATTCACGCTGCAGCTCACCCTTTACGGAAGCCAGTGATTCGGAAACACTGGAGAAGGCAACCATCATCCCTTTTCCGGATAATCAAAAAGGCCGTCGTTCTTTTCTTCCAGGGCCTTGATGACATGATAGGCAAAAGCGTTGTACGGTGTTGGAACACCAAGGGCCTTTCCCATGCTGACCATTTTACCGCAGAGCATCTCGATTTCCGTATGGCGGTAGTTATCCAGGTCCTGCAATGTGGAATGACGGACTGCCGGACTTTCCACTTTTGTATAGCCAGCTCCAATCCCGCCTTTTCCCGGTTCCAGAATGGACGTGTTGAGACGGACCCCTTTGGCCCTGGCAATGGCCAGCACTTCTTCCTCCAGGCGCTCCTTCAGCCACAGGACATGCTCCGAATCGGCATAGGCGCCGGACCCGCAGCCAATGATGGCCTGAGGGATATTCTGTCCAATGTTGAACAGGAACTTGGTCCAAATATCGCTTTCAATGGTATGACTTACATGGCAAAGCAGCCGAGTACCGGCAAAAAAGGCCGCCAGGGCTTCCATCTGGGAAACCGACAGGACATCCAGTGGTTCCGGTTTGCCGTAATAAAGACCGCGGATTCCCTGGGGAATCTTGAAGGTCACCTCATCAGGACCATCGGGATGGCCCACCCGGGTCGAAGCAATCCGCAGCAGGGACCCTACCAGGTGTTCCTTTCCAATGGCTTCCGCAATGAGTTCCTCACTGTCCACCCCGTTCATGAGGCTGATGACAAGCGTATCGGGACCGGTCAGTTTCTGGATGGTGGGAATTACGGCAGGCAAACTGCCGTATTTGATGGTTACAAAAATAAGATCCATCGTACCGGCCTGCCCGGCGGCCATGACAGGGGGACGATAAAGCTCCCCATTGATCCGGATGCCTTCCCGTTTCAGTTTCTCTCCTCTTGCACCATCGGCAATAACCGTAAATCCCTTTCCAGCAAAGGGCGCCATCCCCCAGATCAGGTAGCTTCCTATGGCACCTGCACCAATCAGAGCGATTTTCTTGATTTCCATGATTCTTTCCTTTCCTGCAGTGCAGCCATTCATCGCTAAACGGCCGCGTTCCGCGCATTGATTTTCGTTGCCGGCCTGCTTTACCGCTTTGCAGCCTGCCGGGCTTGAATAAAATCCATTTAAGAGCCTCAGAGGTATTTCCAGGTAACCCCCTGCTTCGCTGCCTTTACTTCTGCCACGGTACCACAGGCACAGACGGTTCCGCCTTCTTTTCCACCACCCGGTCCCATATCGACCAGGTAATCCGCCTGACGGATCACGTCCAGGTCATGTTCGATGACAATGACCGTCGCCCCCGCTTCGATCAGGGTCCGGAACACAGAAAGCAAGGTAATGACGTCGAGTGGATGCAGGCCAATGGTCGGTTCATCAAAGACAAAAAGCGAATCCGACTGGGTCTTCCCCATTTCACTGGCCAGTTTAAGCCGCTGTGCCTCACCACCTGAAAGGCCCGGTGTTTCCTCACCCAGCGTCAGATAGCCAAGCCCCAGGTCCTGCAGGACCTTGAGCCGACGTACAATGACAGGAAGCCCCTTACAGGCTTCCAGGGCTTCATCCACACTCATGGCCATGAGATCCGGCAAGGAATAGGCCCGGCCTTCCGGATTCTGCCAATGAATCGTTTGGGCCTCCGGCGCGTAACGGGAGCCGTGACAATCCGGACAGGGAATCTGCACATCTGGCAGGAACTGGACATCCAGGTTGATTGTCCCGGTACCATCGCAGGTCGGACAGCGGAGCTTTCCCGTGTTATAGGAAAAAGCGCCTGCCTTATATCCTTTACTTTTTGCGTCTTCCGTACGGGCAAAGACCTTGCGCAGCTCATCATGGACATTGGCATAGGTTGCCACAGTGGAACGTACGTTGATTCCAATGGGTGTCGCATCAATCAGTTTGACCTGCTGGATGCCGTCCGCTTCCAGGTTCCTCACATGAAGAGGCAGCCCAGTCCCTTCCAGGCGGGCCCTGAGTGCCGGCACCAGACTTTCCAGGACAAGGGTGGTCTTACCGGAACCGGAAACACCGGTCACAACGCTGAGCCGCCCTTTGGGAAAGCGGACATCCAGCGGTTTTACCGTATGAATGGCAGCGGTGAGCAGGTGAATTTCGCCGTTTGCAAAAAGTGCATCCCTGAAAACAGGTTTTCCGGAGCTGCTCTTTCCATTCCCTTTCAGGAAAGGGCCGATGACGGAGGCTGGATTTTCTTCAATTTCCGGAATGGTCCCTTCCGCAATGACCATACCTCCCTTGGCCCCGGCCTGAGGTCCCATTTCAACCATCCAGTCCGCCTGCTTCAGGAGCTGTACATCATGATCGACGAGGACCACCGTATTGCCATCGGCGACGAGGTCACCCATGACTCCGGAAAGGCCTTCCAGATTCGCCGGATGGAGCCCGATGGAAGGTTCATCCAGCACATAGAGGACGCCGGTTGTACGATTACGGACCGCCCGGGCCAGCTGCATGCGCTGCCGCTCCCCATTGGACAGGGTCGAAGCAGCCCGGTCCAGGGCCAGATAGCCCAGTCCCAGGTCCATCAGGCGTCGGGCCGTACTGCGGAAGGAGTCACAGATGCTTTCCGCCATGTCATTCATTTCCGGGGGAAGGGACGCAGGAACGCCCTTTACCCATTCCAACAGCTCGCTCAGCGTCATTTCACAGGCCTTATCAAGAGAAATCCCCCGCAGCCGGGGCGCCCTGGCTGCTTCGGATAGACGGGTACCATGGCAGTCCGGACAGATTTCCACCTTCAGGAACTTTTCAACGCGCTTCATGCCCTTTTCGTCCTTCACATGGGAAAGGGCATTTTCCACGGTATATTTGGCGTTGAAATAGGTAAAATCCATCTCCCCCGCGGCACCGCTCGTTTTGTTCTGATAGACCATATGCTTTTTGATGGCCGGTCCATGAAAAACAAGATCCCGCTCCCTGGGTGTCAGGTCCTTAAAAGGCACATCCGTCCGCACACCCAGATCCCGGGCAATATCTTTCATAAGGGACCACATCAGGGTCTGCCAGGGCAGCACGGCCCCTTCGTCAATGGACAGGGATTCATCCGGTACCAGGGTCGATTCATCAACAATACGGACGACCCCCGTGCCTCCGCAGGTCTTGCAGGCACCGCCGCTGTTGAAAGCCAGGTCTTCAGCACCGGGCCCGTAAAAGTGGGCACCGCAGACAGGACAGGTCAGTTCCTTCATGGCCGCCACATTCAGGGAAGGCGGCAGGTAATGGCCATTGGGGCAGCGGTGACTGCCCAGGCGCGAAAACATGAGACGCAGGCTGTTCAACAGCTCCGTTGACGTTCCAAAGGTACTGCGCACACCGGGAACGCCCGGACGCTGGTGCAGGGCCAACGCTGCGGGCACATAGCGCACATCCTCGACCAGGGCCTTTTCCGCCTGTGTCATACGCCGCCGCGTATAGGTTGAAAGCGCTTCCAGATACCGCCTGGACCCTTCTGAATACAGGACGCCCAGTGCAAGGGAGGATTTTCCCGAACCGGAAACACCGGCAATAGCGGTAATCCGGTGCAGGGGAATATCCACATCGATATTCTTTAGATTATGGACGCGGGCACCGCGCACTTCAATATGGGAAGGCTGTCGGCGCCCTTTAACGTTTGTTACCATCGTACATGTACTTCCTTCTTCTTTTATTTCCTCACCCGACCGTTTTTATTTACTTCCGAACTTTTTCCCCGTGGCGAAGCATGGCCTGGATTTTCTTTACAAAAACAGCCGGTGTTTCACCGGTGTACTCCCGGAAGATCTTCGTAAAATAACTCTGGTCATAATACCCGCATTCCTGCGCAATTTGCGCCAAGGAACGGTAAGGATCTTCCAACAGGGAGCGCATGACATTCTGGAACTTGATATTGTTGAAAGCGACCTTAGGGGCAAGGCCTACATGCTCCAGCATGACCTTTTGGAGATAGCGGGCACTGTAACCGGTTTCCGCCTCCATTTCCCCGATTTGGATGCTGCCATGCCTGCGCAGGGCATCAGTCATCAGATAGCGTACCAGTTCATCCTGGGAGCTGCAGCGAAGGCTCCGCTTCTTCCAATCCTGGATAAAGCGCTGGACAATGGCAATCTGATCGGGAAAAGCCGCTGCCTGGGAAATTTCTTCCAACACGGAACCAACACGAATGAAATCATCAAGAGGAGCTTCCGCATCGGCTACTTCTTTACCGGGAATGCCAAAAATTCGGGTAAACTGTCCCGGATAAAACTGACAGCAGAGCGTATGCTTGACGCCATATAGCGGGACTTCCTTGCTATGGTTCAATACCCCGCAGATCATGGCCTGAGGCTTTTCCTTTTCAAGGGAAAACATGATTCCAATCAGCCCGATACCCGGAAGGCTCTTAAGGCCTGTAGCTCCCTTATCAGCCATAAGTTCATATGCAACAGCCACAGGGCCGCCAAGATCCGGATCAGTCAGAATGAAGCGGTTCATTTTTTCTGCCTCCCAAAAGGGTTGGACAGACAGTACTTTTTCATATGCCTTCGGTTCTGTCATAAAAATTCCCCCGCAGCCTGAAAGTTCCGATTTCTACCAATTCTGATTCTGAAATATCCTATAAACCTCAATATCATTTATTTTATCATATCATTGCAAGGAAGATACGTAAAATGGAACGTTCCTTTTATCATGATGGTACTGGATTGGATGCCCTTTTTCCACGTTTCGGGGCAGCCAGCCAGGAAAGATTGGATTGAGGGAAATGCCGGAACCCTGGGCGTACGGCAGCAACACAGCGGCCTCGGATGGTTTCCGGATTTCCTGGAACAGGTAGTAGCAGTCCACGGTTCTTTCTGTTATATTTTCTGATTTTTCAAACAGTAAAGGAGGGTCAATCATGTTATTGGCAAGTTGGATCATCTCATTTCTTCTCATTATCGGATTTGGCATTTATGCCGGCACGCAGATCACAAAATCAAATCAATGGAATGGCAGTGATCGCTCCATGGGCATCTTTTCCGTCGGCGCCATGCTTGGTGCCTGGCAGATTGGCGGCATGAGCATTGTCGGTGCCGCCCAAAATGGCTACACCCTTGGTATTGCCGGATGCTGGTACTCCATTGCCGGTGGTGTCTATTTCCTGTTGATGGCTGCCCTGGCCAAACCGATGCGGAAGTACATGAAAGCCAGCTCCCTGCCGGTCTTTCTTGAAAATCGTTATGGGACCTCCGTTTCCCGTATCCAGGCCTACATCTGGATTATTTTCGGGATCCTGTACATCCCCATTCAGTTAAAGACGGTGGCCTCAATCATTCAAATCGTACTTCCCGGCATTGGGCTCAATATGACGATGTTTATAGGGGTCACCATTGCAGCTGCCTATACAGGTTTTGCCGGCATGAAGGGATCCGATGTGATTGGCCGTATTGTTTGCATCGCAACCTATATCCTTTTGATTGGTTTTGTTATGACCAACCTCGGTAAAATGGGCGGTTATTCCGGCCTTCTGCAGAAACTGCCGGATGGCTATCAAAACCTGACTGCCATGCCGGTCCAACAGATTATAGCCTGGGCCGTGGGTGGTGCACTGACAACGATTGTCAGCCAGGCAGCCTTACAACCCATGTTTGCCGCCAAAAGCGATAAGGATACCACATTAGGCTGCATTCTCGGTTACGTCATCGCCGGACCGATCTGTATCCTGACCGCCATTATCGGCATGATGGCCAAAGCCAATACAAATGCACTTGGCGATGGTGCCGGCGCCTTTGCCTGGAGCATTGCCCATCTGTCTTCACCACTGATGGCCGGGATCATCTTTGCCGTCATTACCATGATTGTGGCCGCTACCATGGCAACGATGATGATGGCAACGGGGACGGTCATTTCCAACGTGTACGCCAAACAGATCAATCCGGAAGCCAATGATGCACAGGTGCTTCGGGTCTCCCGGGTGGGAACGATTGTCGTCGCCTACATTTCCATGGCAGTCGGCTATATCATTCCATCGGCGCAGATGGTCAACATGTTCCTGACGTTGAACTACCTTGTTTACGCACCATTCAGCTTTACCGTCATTGCCGGCATGTTCTGGAACCGGGTCAATGCCCGGGCATCCATTGCCAGCATTCTATCGGGCATTGCCGTTGCCCTTTTCTGGATTTTCGCCGGACTGAACAGTAAACTGAACGTGGTCTATCCGACGATCGTAATCAGTTATTTAGTCGGATATATAGCAACGAAAGCATGGTCCGCTGAAAAATCAACCTTATAAAACAGTTAACTGAAGGAGGTTTTACTTATGCCGAATCATCCTTACCTGGGCTATCAATTGAATGACATCTTTTACTATCGCCCCTATCCATATGGCAGCCAGGGCGCCGTATCATCCAATAGTCCGTACGCAACCCGGGCGGGCCTTGAAATCCTGAAAAAGGGCGGCAACGTTTTTGACGCAGCCTGTGCCGTTTCTCTGACCCTCGGCCTGGTTGGCCCTTACCATTCCGGCATTGGAGGCGGCTGTTTCTACATTTTCTATCATAAGGAAACAAACCAGTTTTATTGCTGCGATGCAAGAGGCGTTGCTCCTATTCATGCGACGCAGGACATGTTTCTTGATGAAAATGGGAACGTGGACCTGAACCTTACGGAATTTTCCGGACGCTCCGTTGCCGTCCCGGCACTTTACCGGGCAATGGATGAACTTCTCAGCAAATATGGGACCATGAGCTGGCAAGAGGTTTCAGCCCCTGCCATCAAACTGGCCAGGGAAGGGTTTGCCTGCGGTTTCC
>CADBQR010000098.1 GCA_902796945.1 uncultured Acidaminococcus sp. | reverse complement strand
TCAGTTTCAGGAAATCCTCCATGGGGACGCCTTTGGCTGTGGCGGACAGAGGTTTGAAACGGGCTTCCACAGGTTTTGGCATTTCCGTTTCCGGGAAAATGAAGGGCGTGCCACCGGGTTCATAGGCAACGATGCCTTTCACCTTGCCAGTCAGGATAGCCGTTCTCCAGCCAATGGTCCCGCCCATCGAATGGGTAACGAGGATGGCCCCGTCTTTCTGCTGGTTTACAAGTTGTGCCAGGACCCGGGCATTCAGGTCGTTATCCAGGGGACCAGATCCGATTGTCCAGCTCTGCTGAAAGGCCTGATAATACTGCTCTCCTGCAGGGAATTGCTCATTGGGCACGGGATTGCCCTTCTCATCATAGTGACCGATGCGGGACAACAGGTAAAGCGTCTTGTCCCCGTACATGGGATTGCCTGCCCAGGGGGTATCCGGAGTGATGGCTTCCGTGGAAAGGTTGGCTTCACCGCTGCGCGGCTGGTCAATCAGGTAAACCGAATAGCCGGCACGCAGAAAGAGGGTGTTGAACCCTTCCCGCCCGTCCGGTCCTGATTCCCAGGACCGCTTTGACTGGGCTCCGCCGTGCTGAAAGATCAGAGGCAGCTTTTTGGCATGGACCGGTTTCTGGTATTCTACATAGGCGAAGTCACCATAGGCTCTCTGTCCTTCTTCTGAGGTAAATTTTTCCTGTGAAAAAGTTCCCGGATGTTGCTTATAGGTACCGCCGACAGTGAAGGAACCCTGTTCCTCGATGGTTATGGGACGGGCAAGGGCAAGACCGGTTCCCAGAAAGAGAAGGATTCCCACGGCAACGGTATTTTTCAGCAGTTGATTACGGATCTGCATATCAATTCCTCCTTATAAACGCATCATTTATTTTACCTTAGCGGCCTCTTCCGCTACTTTTTCAGCTTCCCGCTTTGCGTTTTTTCGCGGGCCGCCGCGGCAATATCATCCGCCTGTGCCTGCAGGCTAGCCGTGCTCTCTTCTACGCAGCGATGAGCCCGCATAGCCGCGGCCGTCGTGGAAACCATTGCCTTTTTCATTACATCGGACTTCAGGAACACCCGGGCTGCCAGGCCTAAAACAGCGCCCCCTGCCACCATACCTACATGCATCCAGTCTTCTTTTTCCATGATTTGTCACCTTTAATTATATAGATTTAAATAGTTATAACTAACTCATATTTGCATGATTCCCGCAGCATCCTGTAGTCATAGGATAAATATACACCGCCGCTTTCAGCTTCTCAAGCTGTTTTTGAAAATTTTAATCAGTTTTTTATCCTTATTCGATTGTCTGTTACCCCTCCCAGAATCTCCGTTTATACAGGTTCTGTTTCCATTCTGTATGATTTTCTCCAGGCACACTACGACTTTCATCCCATTAGTCGCATCTTTATCGTTTTTCTTTAGTCGATGTAAGAATTTTTATCAAATCGAATGGTTGACTAACTTGTACCGTAATCAGTTGTATAAAGCATTCCATGAAAAAGAACGCTTGCCTCCCATCCCTGCCCTTATGGTATAATCCTGGAAAAGCACCTTTGCCTGCAATTGTCCACCGTGGGACCGGTCTCTTCGGCCGGAAACGGCTGCTACCGACGAAAATCCAATCTCTACCCTGACCAAAAGCAAAAGCGTGCGCTGAGGAGTGATTCATCATGGCGACCCTCGTACAGCTGACGATGGAAAGTCCTGCCATTCAGTACCTGTGCCAGAAAGACAAACGGCTGGCAAAAGTCATTCGGCAGATCGGCCCATTATCTTATAGGCCACATCGGGATAACCCGTTTCCCTACTTCATTCATGAAATCATAGAACAGATGCTGTCCACAAAGGCCAGTGTCCGGATCTACGGACGTCTGGAAACACTTTGCGGCGGCCGGGTAACACCGGATGCGATTGCCGGTTTGTCCCTTGAAGAAATCCGCTCCATCGGGACTTCCGCCACCAAGGCAGCCTGCATCAAACGATTTTCCGAGTCGGTGCGGACAAAGGAAATCGACTGGGAACGGCTTTCCCAATTGGAAGAAGAGGCCATCGTGAAAGAGCTGACAAAAATCAAGGGAATCGGCATGTGGACGGCAAAGATGTACCTGATCTTTACATTGGATAAACCGGATGTCCTGCCTTATGAGGACGGGGCTTTCCGCCAGTCCTACCAGTGGCTGTACAAAACGGACGATCTTTCCAGGGCATCCATCGAGAAGAAATGCCGGAAATGGAAACCCTATTCCTCCATCGCTGCAAGATACCTGTATGAAGCCCTGGATAGCGGTCTGACCAGGGAAGAATTCCATCTTTTCAAATAACCGGTAATGCCAGGAAGAAAACTGGAAACCGCCCGCATTTCTTAATTTTTTGGTTTATTTCGTAAATTTTTTCACAAAAATCCGTGAAAAACACCTATAATAGAAGAGTAAGACGCGTTTATCCCCTGGTCTGTTTCGATGGCCGGGAACGACGATCAAATGAGTTGATAACAATTCGGGGAGGTAATGTACAACATGAATTACGAAGCGGAATATGCAAAAAAATTAACGACTCCGGAAGAAGCCGTCAAGATTGTCAAGAGCGGGGACTGGGTTGATT
Source organism: uncultured Acidaminococcus sp. (assembly GCA_902796945.1). GTDB lineage: Bacteria > Bacillota > Negativicutes > Acidaminococcales > Acidaminococcaceae > Acidaminococcus. Next base: position 995 of record CADBQR010000098.1, on the reverse strand, counting down.
ATGGCTGGTGTGCCAACCATCCGAAAGCACTGGATAAGGCACTGGCTGACCGCATGATCAAGGAGCCTGACCTGAACGACATCAATTTCCGCGGCGGTGTTGCACTTTGGATGCCGGAAGTTGCCAAGATTCCGAATGCAAAGGAACGGATGAGCTGGAATTCCTGGCACAGCTCCGGATATGAAAGAAAACTGACGGATCAGGGCATCGGTTATTATGCCCCGCTGCGTTTCTCCGAACTGCCGAGAAACTACCGCGACAACATCCGCCACGTCGATGTTGCCTTTATCCAGGTAGCACCGATGGATCAGCACGGCTATTTCAACTTTGGCCTCAGCGCCTCCGATATTGCCGCCGTCATCGAAGTGTCCGACAAGGTGGTTGTCGAAGTCAACAAGAACATGCCCGTCGTCCTCGGCGGGACTGACGTAAGTGTCCACATCGATGATGTTGACCTCATCGTTGACAACGGGGGCCTGCCCCTGGGTGAACTGCCCAGCGGTGAACCGAACGAAATCGATCAGGCCGTTGCCAAACTGATTGTTCCGGAAATCCCGAACGGGGCCTGCCTCCAGCTGGGCATCGGCGGTATGCCGAACGCGGTAGGCGCCATGATTGCCAAGAGTGACCTGAAAGACCTCAGTGTCCATACGGAAATGTATGTGGACTCCTTTGTCGATATTGCCCGGGAAGGCAAGCTGACCTGTGCCAGGAAAAACATCGATAAGGGGCGCCAGGTCTTCACCTTCGGCGCCGGCACCCAAAAGCTGTATGACTACGTCAACAACAACCCGGCCGTTATGGGCGCTCCTGTTGACTACGTCAATGATGCCCGCGTCATTGCCCAGATCGACAACTTCATGTCCATCAACAACTGCATCGAAGTGGACCTGACCGGTCAGGTATCTTCCGAATCCGTTGGCCACAGACACATCAGTGGTGCCGGTGGACAGCTTGACTTCATGCTCGGGGCCTACCTGTCCAAGGGCGGCAAG
>CADBQR010000097.1 GCA_902796945.1 uncultured Acidaminococcus sp. | reverse complement strand
TAGTGAGTTCGTCAAAATTCTTGATCATGGCCATGTCTCTTACCTCCAAAGTGATGATGTATATGTCTGTGCATAATACCAGATTCCTAGGAAGAAAGCGATAGGCTGACAAGAAAAGGTCATGATGGCGATATAAAAGGGAGATTTCAATCAATAAAAAATAGTTAATAGAAAAACCAAAAACGGATTGCAGGTTTAGCAATGGCGTTATCTATTTAGCTTTAACCTCAAACCTCAGAACTCAACGCTCAACCCTGATTATTGCGATCCGCGGTCTGCGGTCTGCGGTCTGCGGTCTGCGATCCGCGTTCTGCGTTCTGCGATCTGCGATCCCCTCCGTCGCTTCCGACTCAGGCAGTCCGCCCGGGGACAGAGGACCAAGGCTTTATTTTATTCAGTTTTAACCTCAAACCTCAAAACTCAAAACTTAACGCTTATACCTGTTTATTGCGGTCCGCGGTCCGCGTTCTGCGATCCGCGGTCCGCGAACCGCGACACCAAGCCATTAAGCACCCCACGCCTGCTATATCTCCATAAATCAACGGAACAGGAAAGGAACCCATGATGAAGTACTCGTTGCAACAACTTTTGCTCGATATCTTTTTTCCCAGCTACTGTCCTCACTGCCAAAAAGCAATTCCCGGACGTCTTCTGCTCTGTGAAGCCTGTGACAGGGAATTGTATGCGCCAAGGTTTTGGAAACCCGATGAGGAGAGCGGTTCCCATCTGGATGGCATTTTTCGATTCTATCATTATGAAGGCGGCATCAAGGCCGCCCTTCATGGCCTGAAGTATTCAAAACGGGAGGAATACCTGTCCCGGATTGGGGAAGAAGTCCTGTTTCATCGGAAGGACCTCCCCGCTTTCCTGCAGGATTCCTCCGCTGTTTTCGCATTGATTCCTACGGATCCAACGCGCAGGGCCGAACGGGGCTACGATATTCCCGAAGCCATCTTTGAACCGCTCTGTCGGGCCCTTGACCTGCCAAAAAAATCCCTTCTGACCCGGACCCGGGCCACCCGTCCCCAATACGGTCTGAGCCGGCAGGAGCGGCAGGAAAACATGGCCGAATGTTTTGCCGTTGCAGATGGAGTCCCCGCGCCTGCCACGGTCATTTTGGGCGACGACATCTGCACGACCCGAAGTACCCTCGAAAGCGCGGCAGGGACCTTGAAAAAGGCCGGCGTGAAGCGCATCTATGGTCTGGTGCTTGCCAGCGGGCATGACTGAACGGCTTAATCATTGCCTGCTTCAAAAACAAGTTGATCATCCTCTTTTAACTACACACAAACCAGCGAAACACTGCAAATCAGGGATTTGGACTGGGAAGTCCCCTGAGTTGCAGTGTTTCTTTGCAGGAAACGGGAATACGTGATTTATTTTCTTTTCAACACTTCGCCGCGGCTTTCACACGGAAGCGTTCGAGAGCACCGGGCGGGACTTTTTGATGGTCAGAAGGGATGCCGAAATCACGCCACCCATTACAGTGCAGCACCGAATAATTGTTGCAGTGTAAAAACTTCCCCGGCAAAAAGATAAGCAAAAAGTGCGGAGAAAACGGGTTCCAGCGAGAGGAGCAGGCCCGTATGCTCTGCGGTCGTAAATTTCTGGTCCATAGGCTGCATAATGAGACCAAAAGCGCTGCAAATCAATGCAAGTCCCAGCACGCAGGCCCAGCTTCCGGGATTGTCCGGAAGGGAGTGGACAGGAACGTGTCCACAAGCCCCCACCTTTGATTATGGAGCCTTTTTCCTGCCGCCTGTGGATGGGACAGAAGCCCTGCCTGTTGCTTGAGGAAACCCCTCAGGCCGGGGAACCGTAAAGGAGCAGCTGCACAAATTTGCAGCTGCTCCTTTTTGGTAAGCCCGGCGTTCTTTTCGCCGCTTTTTGAAATTTACTTTTGCTTGGCAAGACGGACTCTTTCGACCGTCGGGTTGCCATTCTTGTCGCGGTAGATGGTATCCACCGTGAAGCGTTCCAGTTCGGGGCTGAATTCTGCCAGCATCTTTTCGGACAGGACGCCGCCATTGAGCATGGCCCGATAAAGCATCGTGGCAAATTCATACCGCGTCATCGGACGATCACCGCCAAAGTTGCCATCAGGATAGCCCTTGACGATTCCGTTGCCGGCCATGACCGAGATTTCCTGGTAAGCCCAATGGTTCTTGGGTACATCCGGGAAGAGCTGCAGTTTGGAAGTATCGATGCGCTTATGCACGGCCGCGTCAGCCAGGGTGGACTTCAGCGCTTCCAGTTCACGGCGCAGGTCCTTGATTTCCTTGGCCATGGCGACTTTTGTCGTCGATACATGGTTATGGCCGTCCAGCTTGAAGGTAACATCGGCATTGACCATATTCTCACCGCCGCCCATGCTGCCGCCGATACTGAAGAGGACATCCTCGTTAGGACGGTAGAAAGCACCTACTGCCACTGCATCGGCACCGCGGTACGTACCGTAACCGGCGGCAAAGTCAAGTTTGCTGTCCGGATCGAAGTCCAGCGGATGCAGGGCTGCCAGGGCAGCGGCACCAGCGCCGACGTGGTCGACACGGTCGCCCAGACGGGTTACGGCATTGCCGATATTGTTGACCGTCTGATTGGTCTGGTACAGCTGGCTGCCGTTGACGGCATCCGTCGAAGTCGGGCTGATATCGCCTTTATGGACATTGACAATCTTGTTGCCGCCCATATCGATATTATCGCCGTTGATCGTTACCTGGCTCGTGTTGCTGACATTGTTGATCGTAATGCTGTTGATTCCGCTGATCTCCTTTGACAGTTTGATGGCCAGGCCATTTTCGCCGTCCTTGACAACACCGATGTTGTTATCGGAAAGCTTCGTAGCGTCAGCTCCGCCCTTCAGGTTCAGGGTTTCATCCAGGCCCACGCGGACTTCCTGTCCGTCATCACCCTGGAATACACGGCCGCCATTGACCTTACGGTCCACTGCTTTCAGCTGATCTTCCGTTGCAGCACGGCCCGATACGATATGGTTGCGATCCCATTCCGTGTTTTCCAGGCCCGTCAGGTATTTGCCCGTTGCCGCGTTCGGTTCCTCGGAATCACGGTTCGTGATTTCCTGGAGGCCCAGCTTGACATCGCCGCCGACCTCGACGAGGCCGTTGCCGTTATCGCCGACTTCCAGCTTGCCATTCTTGCCGTCGACAGCGACCTTGTTGTCACCGCTGCCGGCACGGATGGAAGCTTCGTTGCCGTCGATTTCGACCTGCTTGGAGGCATCGCCGTTACCCGGCGTACCATTGCCATCACCCATGACGATATGGTCGTTCAGGTTGACCTTGTTATCCGTATCAACGGTAATATTCTTACCGCTCTTGGCTTTGACACCTTCAACGGCACTGTTGGCAATGGCTTTGACATCGCCGATGTTGGCCCCGTTGGTATCCACATCATAGACCGGCTTGCCGTCAGAAGTATAGCTGCTGGCGCCGCTGGCCATGTTGACGATCTGATGGTTGGTCGTACCGCCGTTGCCGAGGCTCAGCCCATTCCCATCGAGCTTGACCCCCGTATTGTTGCCAATGGTCACGGAATCCACGTTGATATCCCGTTTCAGGGCCACCTCGATGGCACCGCCGTCAACCTTCGTTTCGATGTTCGTGCCATCGCCCTTCACCGTAACGGTCTGGCCGAGGTCCTTCATGACCGTATTGTTGTCTTCTGCCTTGAGTCCGAAGCCGCCGCCCTGGTCGACATTGGTAATGGAATCCTGGACAATCTTCAACTGATCTTCCGTAGCGCCGCGGCCGCTGACGATGCCATTTTCTGCCGGATTCCAGGTCTTGTTGTCAAGGCCCGTGAGATAGTTTCCGGTTTCGTCGCCGTCCTTGGTGTTCTGTACGGTCTGGTTGGCAATATAGATGCCGCCCGTCCAGCTGCCGTCCGTGTTCTTCGAACCGCCAATGCG
>CADBQR010000096.1 GCA_902796945.1 uncultured Acidaminococcus sp. | reverse complement strand
GATACCGGCGTTGTTGACGAGAATATCAAGCCGCCCCAGTTCAGCGACCACCGTCTTTACCATGGCCTGGCAGGTATCCGTATCAGCCACGTCGCCCTGCACCAGAATGGCTTTACGCCCCATGGCCTTGACGGCTTCGGCTGTTTCGGTTGCTGCTGCCGTATTGCCGGCATAGTTGATGGCTACATCCGCACCGGCCTGTGCAAGGGACAGTACAATGGCACGGCCGATACCGCGGGAGCCACCCGTAACAAGCGCTACCTTGCCGATTAAAGTCATTTTATCGAACCTCCTTTAAATTAGCAAGTGATTTTTCCAAGGAGTCCATGTCTTCCACGTTCAGCGGAGCATAGGAACGGTCCACTTTCTTGATGAATCCGCAAAGGACCTTACCCGGTCCTACTTCGACAAACTGGTCCACCCCATCGTGCATCATATAACGCACCGTATCTTCCCAGAGAACCGGGCTGGCGGCCTGTTTAACAAGCTGTTTACGGATTTCATCCGCCTTGGTCTCCGGTTTTGCATTTACATTGGCAATGACCGGAATCCGGGCGTCCTTGATTTCAATGGCATCCAGTACTTCCGCCAGACGATTGGCAGCCGGCTGCATCAGGGCGCTGTGGAAAGGTGCGCTGACAGGCAGCAGAATGGCACGCTTGGCACCAGCTTCCTTCATGGCATCCGCAGCCTGACGAACCGCTTCGGTGCTGCCGGCAATGACAACCTGGCCAGGGCAGTTGAAGTTTACGGCCTGTACGCACTGATTGGTTTTTTTAGCCACATCCGCACAGATTTCCTTAATTTTCTCAGTATCCAGGGCAATGATGGCTGCCATGGCCCCTTCACCTACGGGAACGGCCTCCTGCATGAACTGCCCTCTCTTGCGGACAGTACGGACAGCATCACTGAAGCTCATGGCACCGGCGCAGACGAGGGCGGAATATTCACCAAGGCTGTGGCCCGCTGCCACGGACGGAAAGATTTCGTTTTCTTCCAGGACCTTCATGGCTGCAACGCTGCAGGTCAAAATGGCTGGCTGCGTGTTATAGGTGAGCCGCAGCTGCTCTTCCGGCCCCTTGAAGCAGAGGTCCGTCATGGAAAAGCCCAGTGCATCATCGGCTTCCTTGAATACGTCCTTTACCACTGCATAATTGTCATACAGATCTTTCATCATACCGACTTTCTGTGATCCCTGTCCGGGGAACATAAAAGCGATTTTACTCATACTTTTGCCTCCTCAGTTTTATGCCATTTCACTACCAGGGAACCATAAGTCAGGCCGGCACCAAAGCCTACCATGACCACGTTTTCCCCTTTATACAGACGGCCCTGGTCCCGTGCCTGGCATAAGGCAATGGGCACGGACGCAGCCGAAGTATTGGCGTATTTATCGAGATTGACCATGATTTTATCTTCCGGCAGGGAAAGCCGTTTCGCTGCCGAAGCGATGATCCGGATATTGGCCTGATGCGGAACCAAAAGGCCGATGTCTTTTTTGGTCAGGCCGGCTTTCTTCAGTCCGTTCAGGGTACTGTGTCCCATGACCCGCACGGCAAACTTGAAGACCTCCGAACCATTCATGTGAATGAAATGCTCCTTATTGTCCACTGTTTCGTGGGTAGCCGGTCTCCTGGAACCGCCGGCTGGCATGGAAAGGAATTTTCCACCGGCACCCTTTGCGCCCAGATCAACGGACAGGATCCCGTACCCGTCTTCCACGGGGCCGAGAACAGCCGCACCGGCGCCATCGCCGAAGATAATGCAGGTATTGCGGTCCTGCCAGTTGAGAATGCGGGACAAGGTTTCCGCACCGACAACCAGGACATGTTTATAAAGACCGGAAGCAATGGTCTGGCTCGCAATGCCGCAGGCATAGACAAAGCCAGTACAGCCTGCTCCCAGATCAAAAGCAGCTGCATGGGAAGCATTCAGTTTATCCTGCAGCATGCAGGCAACGGACGGGAATTTCATGTCCGGTGATTCGGAAGCCACAACGATCAGATCGATGTCATCAGCCGATAAATGGGCATCTTCCAGGGCCCGTTGGGCTGCAATCAGTCCCAGGTCGCTGGTAGCCTGATCCGGAGCCGCTATATGCCGTTCCCGGATACCGGTTCGTTCGACGATCCATTCGTTACTGGTATCCACCATTTTTTCCAGGTCAAAATTTGTGAGTACTTTTTCGGGCACATAATACCCCATACCCAAAAATCCGACACTTATTCCTGCCATATTTACAGTTCCCCACTTTCCTCATCATGAAGGATTTCGGAACGGATCCTTCCGACTACGTCTTTTTCTGTCAGCTCAATGGCCACACGGACCGCGTTTTTGATGGCCTTTGCCTTGGAACTGCCATGGCAGATGATAAACGGGGCACGCACACCAAGCAGCAGGGCGCCGCCATATTCGGAAGCGTCCATCTTTTTCATCATCTTGTATAAGGCCGGTTTCATGAGCAGCGTCCCCAGCTTGGCCAGAAGTCCGCTGGCCATGAGGGTTTGCTTGAAGATTTCAATGACGGCGCGGCCCAGGCCTTCCATGGTCTTCAGGACCACATTGCCCGTGAACCCGTCGCAGACAACAACATCGACCGTACCGGCATTGATATCGCGGCCCTCCACATTGCCGATGAAATGGATATGCTTATCCTGCTTCAGGAGAGGGTATGTGGCCAGACACTGTTCATTGCCCTTGGTCTCTTCCTCCCCGATATTCAGGAGTCCCACCCGGGGATTCCTGATTCCCAGCTGCAGCTCCGCGTAGACAGAACCCATGATGGCACTCTGCAGGAGCTGTTCCGGTTTGGCATCCACCTTGGCACCGGAATCCAAAAGGACCGTGGCGCCCGTTACGCTGGGAATGACCGTCGCAATGGCAGGACGCTCAATTCCCTTGATCCGTCCCAGTCCGAATAAGGCAGAAGCAACGGCCGCGCCGGTACTGCCGGAAGAAACGAGGGCGTCACATTCCTTTTCATGAAGCAGATGCGTTGCCACTACGATGGAGGCGTCTTTCTTTTTCTTGACGCTGATACCGGGATGTTCCTTCATCTCGATTACCTGGCTGGCATGATGAATGGTCACCCTCGGATTCGTTTCCTGATGTTCTTTTTTCAGTTCTTCCCTGATAACGTCCTGATCCCCCACCAGGACCACGTCACAACCATACGCTTCAACAGCTTCCAAAACACCTTTGATGATTTCAGCAGGACCGTAATCGGTCCCCATGACATCAACCGCGATTTTCATTTTCCTGATTCCTCTCTTCAGGTAAGGATACAATAAGGAATTTTGCGCGAAAAACTTCCTTCCGGTTGTTTCTTATTTTTACCCAAATAGTATACTTGTCTTCCTGCTTTCTGACAACCTCTGCCCGGGCAACCAGCACAGCCCCACTGTAAACGGGGATTTTATACTTTACGTTGGCAACGCCCGTAAGGGCAGCCGGTGCATCGATAACAGCCAGGGCAAGGGAATTGGCCTGGGCAAACATGTATTGCCCGCGGCAGACACCGGTTTTCTGCAGTACCATTTCCTTATTGACGGTCATCATGGAAATTCCGCTGACGCCGATTTCCAGGTCAATCAATTCGCCTACAATGTCGTCGCTGGCAATGGCCTGCAATTTTTTCTGGGCATTTTCCGCCATATAACGGGTTCTTTCCCGAAGTTCAGAAATCCCCATCGCCATCCGGTCAAGACGGATGGTCTGAATGCTGACTTCAAACTGTTCGGCCAGGTTTTCATCGGTCAGGAAAGGATTCTTGGCCAAAACAGCCTGTAACCGCTGTTGTCTCAGCTTTTTCAATGCAGCAGAACCCATTCTATCACCTACTTTTAGTACCTAGTCATAACAGTTGATTCCATTATAAGGAGGAGACTACAAAAAAGCAATAGAAACCCGCCTGGATTAACAAATTGTTTACAGGTTCCAATGCGCTTTTTCTTCATTCTGTCGATTCCGTGGAAAATATTACAGCGCTACGATTCGTTCGGACAAAGCAGGTTTTTTACCCGGCTCCTTTCGTATCATACCATGAAACAGGCCTTTTCGGACATAAGTTCACGAAATGTTTGAAACCAAAAAGGCTCCGGCTTCGCTGCAAAAGCAGCCTGCCCGGAAAAATACAGGATGTTTTTGATTCACCAGGAATTTTCGTGGCAGCCGGACAAGCCCGTCGCCCGGCGAAATAAGGTCCGGCAATCCACTGCAGGAAATCCGGTGGATTCCCGCCTTCCGCCCGCGGCGCAGGGGCACAGAAAAAGAGGCCGCCGATTGAACGACAGCCTCTCATTGTTCTTTGTCTTATTCTTCTTCCGTCTTGACGACTTCCTTGCCATCATAGTAGCCGCATTCAGGGCATACATGATGCGGACGCATCAGCTCGTGGCATTGCGGACAT
>CADBQR010000095.1 GCA_902796945.1 uncultured Acidaminococcus sp. | reverse complement strand
GTGGGGGAGGGAATGGCCATATGAACCCACAGCAACCATGGCCTGTTGACCAACGGTGCTAAATCCTGCAATGTTTCATTGTGAGATGAGAGAAAGATAGGTGCTCTCATCGCGAGAGTATTTTTTTTTGCTGGAATGGTTCAAAAGGAAGTGCGGACCCTTGAATGGAAGCCGGATGGTGTTCTGGTTACCGGCTCCGGTTTCACTTCCGCTGAAGCATTGCCTGCTTGTTCCAAAGGAGGAATTATGAAGAAATTTTTCACATCGGAATCCGTTACAGAAGGGCATCCTGATAAGATTGCCGACCAGATTTCTGACGCAGTATTGGATGCAATCCTGGCAAATGATCCCAATGCCCGTGTAGCCTGTGAAACCATGGTTGCTACCGGCCAAATCCATATTGTCGGGGAAATCTCCACGGAATGTTATGTGGATATTGCCAAAATTGCCCGTCAGACGGTGATCGATATCGGCTATGACCGTGCCAAGTACGGTTTTGATGGATATACCTGCGGCGTACTGCTGTCCCTTGATGAACAGTCGCCTGATATTGCCCAGGGCGTTGACCAGTCCGATGAGGCAAGACAGGGCAACGAAACGGACGATGACCGTATCGGTGCCGGGGACCAGGGGATGATGTTCGGATATGCAACGGACGAAACCCCCGAATTCATGCCGCTTCCCATTTCACTGGCCCATAAATTGGCACGCCGGCTCGCTGAAGTCAGGAAAAACGGCACCCTGAAATACCTTCGCCCTGATGGAAAGACCCAGGTGACGGTAGAGTACGATGATGATCGGCCTGTCCGTGTAGATACGATTGTCATCTCGGCTCAGCACAGTGAAGATGTTGCCATGGACCAGCTGCGCCGGGATATCATGGAATATGTCATCAAACCGGTCGTACCGGCCAACCTGCTGGATGACAGGACCAAATACCATATCAATCCGACGGGGCGCTTCGTTATTGGCGGTCCGCAGGGGGACTCCGGGCTGACTGGCCGTAAGATCATTGTTGATACCTACGGCGGGATGGCTCGCCATGGCGGCGGAGCTTTTTCCGGCAAGGATCCAACAAAGGTGGACCGCAGCGCCGCCTATGCAGCCCGTTATGTGGCTAAGAATATCGTTGCCGCAGGGCTTGCCAAACGCTGTGAAATCCAGCTGGCCTATGCAATCGGAGTAGCCCGCCCCGTTTCCATCAGCGTCAATACGTACGGGACGGCCCGTATTCCGGAGGAGGAGATCGTTTCCCTGATCGAAAAGAATTTTTCCCTGACTCCGGCTGGCATCATCCGCAGCCTCGACCTCAGACGTCCCATTTACAAGCAGACCGCTGCTTATGGCCACTTCGGACGCACCGATATCGACCTGCCCTGGGAACGGCTTAATAAGGTGGAAGTGCTGAAAAAGGCACTGAAATAATATGGAATACGCAAAGGTAGCCATTAATCTGCCAGTTAAAAATCTTTTTCGCCAGTTTACCTACCGGGTTCCCCGGGAACTGGATTTTATTGGTGAAGGTTGGAGGGTCGTGGTTCCCTTTGGACAGCAGCTGCTGGAGGGCTTCATTGTAGAGGAGGACAGGAGCCCGGATTTATCCATGGATATCAGGCCCATTTCCGATGTCATTGGAACGCAGCCCTGGTTTGACCGGGAAATGCTGGCAACGGCCCATTGGATTTCCCGTTATTACCTGTGTTCACTGGCGGAAGCCCTGCGCCTGTTTATTCCAGGCAAACGGACGATTGCTGCGGTGGGACGGTATCGTGTCCGGGAATGTCGGGAGGGCCTTTTGACGGAAAAGGAACAGGCACTTTATGCCTGCCTGGCACTGAAAGGCCCCCTGACACGTCGGGAAATTGCCCGGTTGGATTCCGGCGAAAGCGCCCTGAAAGGCCTCATCACCAAACAGGCTGTTACGTTGGAATATGAAGTCCAGTATAAGCTGAAGGAAAAATGGGAACGGGCCGTTAAGGCGTCGGCTACCGGCCTGGCTGCATGGCAGGAAGGGATCCTGCGTGGAAAAAGCCAGCTGGCCGCCCTGGAATTCCTGAAGGATGGCATCGAGAGGTCCTGCCGTGACGTGGAACGGCAGGGAATCTCAGCGGCAGTCCTCCGAACGCTGATTACAAAGGGATTCCTGATTGAAACGAAGCGCCGGGTCCTGCGGGACAGTTACGATGACTGGCAGGGGAAAAAGGAAACCATGACCCTGACCCGGGAACAGCAGGATGCCATTGCTGCGGTAGAAAAGGTACGCAAAAACCGTCAGTTCCGGACCTTTTTACTGCGCGGTGTGACAGGCAGCGGTAAAACAGAGGTATACCTGCGTCTTGCAGATCGGGTGCTGCAGGATGGCCAACAGGTCATGATCCTTGTTCCTGAAATAGCGCTGACAGGTCAGGTTGTCAAACGTTTTAAGGCCTGGTTCGGGGACACCGTTGCGGTAGCCCATTCCAGGCTTTCTGCCAATGAACGGGCCGACGTATGGGAGAAGATGCGTTCTGGCCGGGCGCGGGTCCTTATCGGGGTTCGGTCGGCGGTATTCTGTCCTTTCCGGGATTTGGGCCTGATCATCCTGGATGAGGAGCATGAAAGTACCTATAAACAGGAGGAGCGGCCGGGCTATCATGCGCGGCTCGTTGCGCAGGTCCGGGCCAGTCATTTTGGAATCCCCGTTGTCCTGGGCAGCGCGACGCCAGATCTTGATTCCTTTTATATGGCCCGGCAGGGTCGTTACACGGAACTCGTTATGGCCCACAGGGCCCATGAAGGCGCCCATCTTCCTGATGTATCCATTGTTGATATGCGGGAGGAACTTCATCGGGGCAACCGATCCGTTTTTTCCGATCAGTTCAGGAAGGCCCTTGAAAAGACGGTCGCAGAAGGCAACCAGGCCATTATCCTGCTGAATCGCCGCGGATTTTCTACTTTTGTGATGTGCCGCGACTGCGGGGAATCAATCCAATGTCCTAATTGCGCCGTATCCCTGGTGTATCACGCCCGACAGCAGATGCTTGTCTGCCATTATTGCGGGCATACGGAACCGGTTCCTGTTGTCTGTCCGAAATGTGGCAGCCGGCGCATTCGCTTTTTTGGAACAGGTACGGAAAAAGCAGAAGCGGAGGTGGCCAGCCTGTGCGAGGGAATCCGGCCTTTACGCATGGACCAGGACTCAACGGCACGGAAGTTTTCCCATGAAAAAATCCTGAAGGCCTTTCGCAGCGGGGATTACAATGTCCTTCTAGGAACGCAGATGGTAGCGAAAGGGCACGATGTGCCGAATGTGACCTTGGTTGGCATCCTGTCGGCTGATTCCCAGCTTAACCTTCCTGATTTCCGGAGCGGGGAGCGCTGTTTTGCCCTCCTGACCCAGGCTGCCGGCCGGGCCGGGCGGGGAGACAAGCCGGGCCAGGTCATTTTCCAGGCCTATGATGCAGATAATCCCATCCTGAAACTGGCGGCGGCCCAGGATTATGAGCATTTCGCCGAACGGGAACTGGCACAGCGGAGGGAACTGAACGATCCGCCCTATACTGCAATGCTGAAAATCGTTGTGACGGACAGGAAGCAGGAAAAAGCAATTGAAACCGCACAGCGTCTTGTTAATGGGATGCAGGCATGGCAGATGGAGACCCACCATGAAGTGGAAATCATGGGCCCGTTACCGGCCCTGGTCCCTGTCATCAATAATATCTGGCACATCAATATCCTGCTCAAGAGCCGGAGCATGAAACCCGTCAAGGACTGGCTCCGGGATTCGGAATTCATGGATCTGCCCAATGTCTACTTCGATGTGGATCCCATCAATGCCATTTGATGGGAAAATGGCGCTGGCTGTATATTTTTCCATAATGATTGGATGCAGGGTTCCCGGGGACTCCGGTTTTAGTCCGGCCTCCGGGGTATCATGGAATTTTTGTGAATGAGCAGGGGTCATTGCTGTTTGTATCTTACAATCAGTGATGGCCCCTGTTTTATTTCGGCCGGTCTTGAACCAGCTGTCTGGCCCGATTCTGGGCTCCGGGACCGGAAAAGATGCAAATGCGGTGCCATATGTGATAAAATAAAGGGTAAAATTCATAGAAGGAGCAATAAAGATGGCTGTGCTGAATATTGTAAAGGTTGGGGCCCCGGTACTGCGTGAAATCGCTGAACCGGTGACCCGCTTTGATAAAAAATTGGAAAAAACATTGAAGAACATGGCTGAATCCATGTATGCCAACAACGGCTGCGGCCTGGCTGCCCCTCAGATCGGGCTCAGCAAGCGCATGGTTGTCATTGATGCGGGTGATGGGGCTGGCATCCGGGAATTTGTCAATCCGGTCCTGTCCGATTTCAAGGGAGAAGCCGTCGACGTGGAAGGCTGTCTCAGCGTGGATGAATACGAAGGGGAGGTCAAGCGGGCTGCCGAAGTGACCGTGACCTTTCAGGACCGCAAGGGAGAGAAATGGCGCCTTGACGCCAAGGGCCTTCTGGCCCGTGCCTTGCAGCATGAATGTGATCATCTGGATGGAATCCTTTTTATAGACAAAGCACTCAGTCTGACTCCGAAACGGAAGGCGGAATAATATGAAAATCATTTTTATGGGTACACCGGAATTCGCGGCGTCGAGCCTTCGCGCGCTGGTAAACGCGGGCCGGTATGAAATCCAGGCTGTGGTCACGCAGCCGGACCGTCCCAAAGGGCGGGGCCATAAGGTGATGATGAGCGCGGTCAAGGAATATGCGCTTACGCAGGGCCTGCCCGTCCTTCAGCCTGAAAGGGTAAAGGATGCCGATTTCCTGAAACAAATGGAAACGTATGGACCGGACCTGATTGTGGTGGCTGCTTTTGGACAGTTTCTTCCCAAACGTCTCCTTGACCTGCCTGCCTATGGCTGTATCAATGTCCATGCTTCCCTGCTGCCCAAGTACCGGGGGGCTGCACCCATTCATTACGCGATTTTGAAGGGTGAAAAAGAAGCGGGTGTCACCATCATGAAAATGGATGTCGGAATGGACACCGGGGATATGCTGAGCAAGGTTTCCGTTCCTGTATCGGATACCATGACGCAGGGAGAACTTCATGACATCCTGAAGGAAAAAGGGGCTGAACTGCTGCTTTCCACGATTGACGGACTGGTTGCCGGTACGGTCAACCCTGTCCGGCAAAAGGAGGAGGACGCCACATATGCTTCCCTGATTACGCGGGATATGGAAAAACTGGAATGGTCCAAGGCGGCAGGGGAACTGTATAATCAGGTCCGCGCCTTCGATCCCTGGCCGGGATCCTTTACACGACTGCCCGACGGGAAACGGCTGAAAGTATGGAAGAGCCGCATCCGTTCCGATTATGATGGAAACAAGGCACCAGGAACTGTCCTGCAGTCCGATGCCCGGGGATTTGTCATAGCCTGCGGCAGCGGCGCATTGGAAATCCTGGAATGTCAACCGGAGGGGAAAAGGAGAATGGCAGCGGCCCAGTTTGTCAACGGCAATGCGGTGGCTGTCGGTACAATCCTGTCCTGATAACTTATGATGATGGTAAGCAGACCGAAAAAAAGATTATTTATTGTCCTGATTTCTTTGGCAGCGCTATTGATGGGGGCTGCCGGATATGCCCTGTGGAGGATCATGGTGCCGGGTCTTGCCCAGCTCCATCCGATACTGCCCCAGGTGGTAGGAATCGTTGTACTTGTCCTGACGGCAGCCCTTTTTGTCGGGATTGGCGGCATCGTACTGGCCATCCTCGGATTTCCGACGATTCGATTCTTTTATTTTTGGGCATGGAACGTAATCAACCTGATCTATCCGATTGCGATTTTCCTGGGAAAGATGATGCATATTTCCAAGGGCCGGGTGGAGCAGTCCTTTATTGAAGTGAGCAACCATTTGGTCAGGCGGCAGCATATCAAGGTGCCTGCCGATAAGCTCATGATCCTGACACCTCACTGTCTGCAGCTGGATACCTGTCCATTCAAGGTGACGCGGGACATCCATAACTGCCATCAATGTGGGCGCTGCGGGGTCGGGGACCTGCTCAGCCTGTCCCAGAAATACGGCGTCCATGTCTATATCGTGACGGGAGGAACCCTGGCCCGGCAGGCCGTCAAAAAAGTGCGTCCCAAGGCAATATTGGCCGTGGCCTGTGAACGTGACCTGACCAGTGGCATCCAGGATGTATTTCCCATGCCCGTCATCGGGGTCCTGAACCAGAGGCCGAATGGGCCCTGTTTCAATACCTGTGTGGATATGGCCCGTGTGGAAGAAGAAATCAAGTCGTTTATTCTGGATGAGGAGAACGGCCATGCATAAGAAAACACAGAATCCGCGGGAAGCGGCATTGTTGATCCTTGATGAAATCTACCAAAGGGGAGCCTACGCAAACCTGGCCTTGAACAAAGGGCTGCGTGGTGCCCCTTTGTCTGCTTTGGACCGAAAACTGGCAACTGAATTGGTATATGGTACCGTAAAAACTACGGGGACGCTGGACTGGTATCTTTGCAAGGTCATCAACCGGCCGTTCCGTAAGATGGCCCCTCGCCTTCGAACCATCCTGCGTATGGGCGCCTTTCAGATCCTGTATCTGGAACGCATCCCGGATTCTGCCGCGGTCAATGAAAGTGCGAACCTGACCCGGCAGTATGTGAATGAAAGCAGTGTAAAACTGGTGAACGGGGTCCTGCGGCAATTGTCCCGGACTAAATCACAATGGAAGTTTCCGGAAGGGGAAGGCCATGAACTGGAACATATCGCCCTGTCCTGTTTCCATCCGGAATGGTTGGTACGACGGTGGAAATTTCGTTTCGGCCTTGACGAAGCCGAAGCCATGTGCCGATATGACAATGAGATTCCACCCGTTTGCCTGAGGGTCAATACCTGGAAAATCAGCCGGGAGGCCATGCAGGAAAAATTAGCGTCCATCGGGGTTTCTACGGAAAAATCCCGGTGGTCCCCGGACGGGCTGGTTTGCCGGCATGTGCCTTCCCTGGAAGCGCTGATGCGGACATATGGGTCCTGCCTGTATATCCAGGACGAAAGCTCCATGCTGGATGCCGCCGTGCTCAATCCACAGCCCGGTGACAAGGTCCTTGATTTTTGCAGTGCCCCTGGCGGGAAAACGACCCATCTGGCACAAAAAATGCAAAATGAAGGGTGCCTTATCGCAATGGATATTCACGAGCATAAACTCAGGCTGGTGGAAGAGAATGCATCCCGCTTGGGATTTACCTGCATTACGACGCTGCTTCACGATGGAACGGAACCTCTTGCCGGCTGGGAGAAAAAAGCAGATAAGGTCCTTGTCGACGCTCCCTGCTCCGGTCTTGGTGTATTGAACCGCCGGGCGGAAGCGCGCTGGACCAAACAGGAAAAGTCACTCAGCCAGTTTCCCCCTCTCCAAAAGAAAATTCTTACCCAGGCCGCACGGTGTGTAAAAGAGGGAGGCCGTCTCCTGTATAGTACGTGCACATTGGAGCAGGATGAGAACAGCCGGGTGAGGACGGCATTCCTGGAAAGTCATCCGGATTTCCGGAGTGTCCCTTTTCCGCATCCCATAACGGGGGAAAGGGTGAATGAGCTGCAGATCCTGCCCTGGCGGGATGGCATCGATGGATTTTACCTGTGTTTATTTGAACGGAAACACGAGGAACATAAGGAATGAATAAAAGAGAAATCATGGGACTGGACTTGCCTGAATTACAGGAAGCCCTGATGTCCCTTGGATTAAAAAAATTCAGGGCTGAACAGGTTTTCCGCTGGCTCTATGAAAAAGCGGCTGTTTCCTTTGATGAAATGAGCAACCTGTCAAAGGAGACCAGGGCCCTTCTGGCCGCGCATTTTACGATTGCCGCGGGCGAGGTCCGGGTCCTGAAGGAATACCGTTCTGCTGACGGCCTGACCCATAAAGTCCTTTTGGGCCTTCCCGATGGCGCCTCTGTGGAGACGGTCCTGATGCATCATGATTATGGATACAGTGCCTGTCTTTCTTCCCAGGTGGGCTGTGCCATGAACTGTGCCTTTTGTGCCAGCGGACTTCATGGTTTCGTACGCAATCTTACGGCGGCGGAAATCCTGGCCCAATTGTATTATTTCCAGAATCGCCTGCAAAAAACGGGAGACCGGGTCAGCCGGGTTGTCATTATGGGAAGCGGGGAACCCATGCTGAATCTGGAACAGGTCCTGAAGGCCCTGGATGTGCTGCATCATGATAAGGGGCAGTGCATCGGTTACCGCAACATGACAATCTCCACCTGCGGGGTTGTACCAGGCATCGAGGAATTGACTCGCCAGGGAAGGACCATCAACCTGGCCATATCCCTGCACGCGGCTACGGAAGAACTGCGTAACCGCCTCATGCCGGTCAACCGGCGCTATCCCTTCCAGCAGGCCGTGGCAGCCGCTGATGCCTACGAAAAGATGAACGGCCGGCAGGTGATGTATGAATACATTCTCCTGGCAGGAATCAATGACCGGGAAAGCGATGCCAGGGCCCTGGCAGATGTGCTGGCCCATCGGGAGTGCGTCGTCAACCTGATTCCCGCGAACCCGGTGCCGGAAAAGGGGTTTGCAAGGCCTGATGACCGGCAGGTAGACCGGTTTTTCCAATATCTGAAAAAACGTCATATCAATGTGACGGTGCGTAAGGAAATGGGTAAGGATATCAATGCGGCCTGCGGGCAGCTGCGGGCCAGTATGATAAAGGAGGCAAAGGCATGATTGCAGTCAGCAGAACCAATCGCGGCCTTGTGCGTCAAAATAATGAGGACAGCATACTGGTCAGGGAACCGGACCTGTATGCCATTGCCGACGGGATGGGCGGTGCCGATGCAGGCGAGGTCGCCAGCTACGAAGCGGTCCATCAGTTGGAACGACTGGACTTTACGACATTGCAGCGAAAGGAAATCCTTCCCTTCCTGGAACGCAGCATTCAAAATATCAATCGCAAGATCTATACCCTGGCCAACCAGAAAGAAAATTTTTCCGGGATGGGGACGACCCTGACTACCGTGTATCTTCCGAACCGGAACAGTGCCTACGTCGGTCATGTTGGCGACAGTCGGATCTATGTCTGGCAGGAAGGCGTATTGCGTCAGGTCACGAGCGATCACAGTTACGTGGCGGAATTGCTTCGGCAGAAACAGATTACGCCGGCCGAAGCGGAAATCTCCGATCGGAAACATGTAATCACCCGTGCCATTGGAGTGGCACCGACTGTCGAAGTGGATACCTTTGAAATCCTGCTCGGCGGGGCACAGAAACTGCTGCTTTGTTCCGACGGACTGACCAATATGATTACAGAAGCTGAAATCGAGCGAATCATGGGAGACAGGAACCTGGAACGGCTTGCGGATGGGCTTATGAACGGCGCTATCACGGCCGGCGGTGACGATAACATCTCTTTTATCATCATTGATCTGGAGGCTGCAGAATGGAAGAAAGAATAACCCTCAATCATCGCTATGAGATCATTGATAAAGTGGGCGGCGGCGGAATGGCTGAGGTATTCCACGGGTATGATACGGTGCTGCATCGCGACGTGGGAATCAAGATCCTTCGGGATCAATTCATCCAGGACAAGGACTTTGTTGCCCGTTTCCGTCAGGAAGCCTGCAATGCGGCGGGCCTGTCACACCCCAATATTGTCAATATCTATGACTGCGGCAGTGAGCATGATATCCACTATATCGTCATGGAATATGTGGTGGGGCGGACGCTGAAGGAAGTCATTCAGGAGAATGGTCCCCTGGATTACCAGACGGCATTAAAATATGCAATCGGGATTGCCTCTGCCCTGAAACAGGCCCATGACCATTCCATTGTCCATTGCGATGTGAAAAGCCAGAATATCCTGATCGATACCAAGGGCGTGGCCAAGATTACGGATTTTGGCATTGCCAGGGCCTTTGGACAGCCCTCCAATACTGCGGATAAGCGTGTTATCGGTTCCGTCTATTATCTGTCGCCGGAACAGGCGGCCGGTCAGCCTGTAACGCCGCAGTCCGACCTGTATTCACTGGGGGTCGTTCTTTTCGAGATGCTGACAGGAAAGCTCCCCTATGACGGAGCTACCCCGGTCGAAGTCGCCCGGCAGCATTTGGAGTCTTCCACGCCTTCTGCCCGCCGATATGATCCGGATATTCCCTATTATCTTGATGCCGTCATTACAAAAGCCCTTGCCAAGAATCCGCGGCTGCGCTACGCCAACGACGATGATTTCCTGGCGGACCTGCGGGATGCCCAGAACCGGTTGCAGCGGTCCTCTGAAAAAGGCATGGAGACGGATCAATGGGGACAGGCCGGTCATAAACCGCCCGTGAGCCAGCAGACCATGATCATCAGCAAACAGGAAATGATGGATGGAATCCTGAAGCCAGAAGCGGAGCCGGCTTATCGCACTCCGGAGCCCCCTGCTCCGGCACCTTCAAAACCGAACCGGACGAAAAAAATGGCCGCTCTTTTTATTGGGGCTATTTTGCTTCTGTGCGGCATCATTTATGGGATTGTCGGGTATTCCAGTGGCGACATCACTGTACCTGATGTGCAGGGAAAGACCCTGGTAGAGGCCGAAGCGCTTCTCAAGGAAAAGAAGCTGGATTATACTTTACAGGAAGAATATGATCCCAAAGTAACTCCCGGGATTGTCATGAAGCAAAAACCGGGTCCCAATGCCAGGGTCAAGGCCGGACGCCGGATTACCCTGACGGTCAGTAAGGGGGCCGAGCCTGGCGTCGTACCGGACCTGAAGAACAAGAACCTGGCCGATGCAACGGCGCTTCTTCATGCAGCCAAGCTTTCCCTTGGAACGGTAAAGGTCCAATACAAGGAAGGCGTAGGCCAGGGAATGGTCATCAGCCAGAGCATTGACCCGCTGAAAAAAGTCAGTCCCGGGACCAAGGTCGACCTGGTTGTCAATATGTCCGAGGGGCAGACCGTCATTCCTTCCCTGAAGGGACTCCGCCTGTCGGAAGCGAAGAGCCGTCTTAACTCAATGGGCCTTATCCTGGGCGTAGTAAAACAACAGGAAGACAGTGCTGAAAAAGGTACGGTCCTGTCCTGTGATCCTGCTTCCGGGGAGGTCGTTTCCCGGGGCAGCATGATTACCCTGGTTGTTTCGGCGGGCAAGAAAGAAGAAAGCAAACCGGCTGTCAAAAATGACGGTGACAATTCCAGCTCAGGTAGCTCACTGAAAACCTATTCCGTGAACTTTACGGTACCTGGCAGCGGCAGCGCCAAACAAGTCAAGATTGTTGCTTCTGACGCAACCAGTTCCCGGGTCATTTATTCCGGATCCGTAGCCCCGGGAACCCGTCTCCGTCAGACCGTTACGCTGGGGCAGGAGCCCAGTGTTCAATTCTATGTAAATGGAGCATTAGTGGAGGATCGATCCCTTTGAGCCAGATGACAGGCAGAATCATAAAAACCTATAACGGCTATTATTATGTCCTGGGCAGGGATGGCATAACCTATACCTGTAAGGTCAAGGGGCGCATGAAAAAGAACCGTTTCGTCCTGGCTGCCGGTGACTTTGTGGGAATGGAAACCGATGGCGAAGAGGGGATGATTGATACCATTGAACCCCGGAAAAATCTCCTGCAGCGCCCGCTGGTGGCGAATCTGGACCGACTGATGGCCGTCTTTGCCTGCAGCAATCCCGACCCCAGTTTCCTGCTGATGGATAAATTGCTGGCCCTTGCCGAATGTGCCGGCATTCCTGCTGCCCTCGTCCTGAACAAACGGGATTTGGCGTCGGAAGGGTTCATTGAAACGGTCCGTTCCATTTACGAACCACTGGGGATTCCCGTATTTGCAGTGGAAGCCAAAAAGGGCCTGGGACTGGATCCTATCCGCCGCTGCATTTCAAGGGCCACGGTGGTTTTTGGCGGACCATCGGGCGTGGGAAAGTCGACCCTGCTGAATCACCTGGACCCTTCGCTGACATTGAAAACAGGGTTGGTCAGCAATAAAATCGGCCGGGGGCGCCACACGACGCGCTTTGCCCAGCTCCTTCCCTATGAGGGCGGATTCATCGTGGATACGCCGGGCTTTGGCAATATAGACTTGTCCGAATTGGAAATGCCTTCGGCCGGGGCCGGATTCCGGGAATTTCTTCCTTTTGCAGGCAACTGCCGTTTTACAGGCTGTACCCATACCCATGAACCGGATTGTGCCGTCAAGGAAGCCCTGGCAGAAGGGAAAATTGCCCGGAGCCGTTATGATTCCTATATCGCCATTCGTCTGGAATTGGCGAATCAGAAGAAAAGAGGTAAACGAGTATGACCATTATTGCGCCTTCCATTCTTTCGTCGGATTTCTCCTGCCTTGCCGAAGAAACCGCCCGTATTCAGGATGCCGGAGCTGATTGGGTTCACATCGACGTCATGGATGGACAGTTTGTCCCCAACCTGACCTTTGGCGCTCCCGTTGTCAAATGCCTGAGAAAACGTTCGGAAATGTTCTTTGACTGTCATCTCATGGTAGAACATCCGGAAAACTATATAGATGCCTTTGCCGCGGCCGGTGCCGACATGATTGTCGTCCATGCGGAAGCCACGAAGCACCTGCACCGCGTCCTCCAAACCATTCACGCCAAGGGAATCAAGGCCGGGGCCGCCCTGAATCCTTCCACGCCCCTTTGCATGGTCGAGGAAATTCTTCCTTATGCGGATATGATCCTGATCATGTCAGTAAATCCGGGGTTCGGAGGGCAGCAGTTTATTCCGACCAGTGTGGCTAAAATCCGCCGTCTGAAGAACATGCTGCAGGAACGGGAACTGGACGCCCTTATCGAAGTAGACGGGGGAATCAACCGGGAAACTGCCCGTCAGGTAAGGGAAGCCGGCGCCGACGTGCTGGTTGCCGGATCGTATGTGTTTGGCGCGCCGGATATGAAGGAAGCCATTGCTTCCTTACGGTAAAATGAGACCGAAAGCATTTTGGAACCACCATAAAAGAAAAATTAAATACGTGTTCTCCCTGTTCGTGACAGCGCTTGTGGTTCTTTTTGTCATGGCCTGGGGGCTGAGCCGCCAGGCTGCTGCTATTTTTAATTATGTCGCTGCCCGGCAGCATTTTCTTGACGGAACCATAACCGTGGAAACCCTTTCCGCAACCCCTTTGGGTCACGTCCATTTCAGGAATCTGGAGTGGACACTGGACGATACGGACAACAAGGTCGTGATTCCTGAAGGGTATTTCCATGTCAAGCCCATGGACCTGATCATGCGTCGGACATCCACTTCTACCGTCACCAGCCTTGAGCTGCACGACGCCGATATTCAGCTCACCTTTGATGACCGGATGCACATCAAGGGAATCCATACCCTGGAAAAGCCGAAAACGGAGAAAAAGAAGGACGGAAAACGGAAACGGGATTTTGATATCAAGGTCAAGAACCTTGACCTGGATCTTGAGCTGGTCCACTGCCGTTTGACCGCGCTTTATAAAAACCGGGTCCATACGTTCAAGGATGTCAATGCGAAGATCCATTATGACAGCAAGGACAAGATGACCATTGATTTTTCGACCGGCGAACTGGGCGGGACCCTTCAGGGCGGCGGGGTGGATATCCAGGGGGAAATCGACCTTAAGCCGGCCGTTTCTACCTATGACCTGCAGCTGGGAATCAGGGAATTGAATCCTTCTTCCCTGGGAACGGGTCTGAATATCTATGAAACGGTGACTGCCAGTGCTGCTGTTACGGGTAATCTGCCGGATCCCGTCATCATCGGGCAGTTATATATGAAAAACCTGAATCTTCCGGGACTTAAATTTACCAATGTCCGCGGGGATTTCAAGTATGAGAACGGATATATTGGGGCCGAGAACGTGACAGCCGATGTTTTTGGCGGAACCTGTGATGCCTCCGGCGGCTTCAATATCGATACCAAGGCTTACGATGTGGCCGTCCTGGGACACGATCTCAAAAGCGAGGTTGCCGCCAATGTGCCATTCTTCCGTACCCTGGTCCAGCTGGATCTCAAAATGAGCTGCAACGGGGATAACCGGTCTACCCGTACATATGGGACCTTTACTTCCGGAAAGGGCATTTATGCTGTGGTGAAATTTGATTCCATAAGCGGTGCTTTTTCCAACCAATACAAACGGCTGAAATTTGATGACGTGCAGATCAAATCCCAGGCGGGTGATATTGTGGCTCCCCAGTTTGAACTGGTCGATGGCAAATTGCACCTGGGGAACCTGTATTTCGTCTCTGAAGATGGGACCCGGAGCCGGATCAGTCCATTCTTTGGCTGAGGCCCGGTCTCCTTATCTTTGCATTGTTCCAAATCTGTGGTATAATGATTTAGTAACTTTATAGGAATTGTCTTTGGGGCAGGGTGAGATTCCCAACCGGCGGTACAGTCCGCGAGCCTTCGGGCACGAATTGGTGAAATTCCAATACCGACAGTAGAGTCTGGATGAGAAAAGACAGATGATCATGGAACCAGACCGTGCTATCTCCCCGAGGAGAAGGCACGGTTTTCTTTATTTCTGAAAGCAGGTGAATGGATTGACCGATGAGGAATATATGAAAATAGCACTGGACCTTGCTGAAAAGGCCAGAGGTCATACCAGTCCCAATCCCCTGGTAGGCTGCGTCATCGTAAGTCCCGATGGAACAATTGTCGGTAAGGGCTATCATCATAAGGCCGGCCTGCCTCATGCGGAAATCAATGCCATGGCCGACGCGGGCAGCCGGACGCAGGGGGCCACGGCTTATGTGACGTTGGAACCGTGCTCCCATTATGGCAGGACCGGACCCTGCTGCGAGGCCCTGATCAGGGCCGGTATCCGCAAAGTGGTTGCCGCAGCCGGTGATCCCAATCCAAAAGTGGGCGGCCGTGGTTTTGCCCGTCTCCGGGAAGCTGGTGTGGAAGTGGTAACGGGCGTCCTGGAAAAAGAAGCCCGTCGGCAGAATGAAGTCTTCATGCACTGGATGGAAACAGGACTTCCCTTTGTGGCCATTAAATATGCCATGACCCTGGATGGAAAGATTGCTACGGCAATCGGCGATTCCAAATGGATTTCCAACGAACAGTCAAGGACGTATGCCCATCGGCTGCGCAGCATCTATGACGCAATCCTGGTTGGTAAAAGAACCGTACTCTGTGATGATCCTTCCCTGACCGTCCGTTTGGTGGAAGGGAAAAATCCGGTCCGTGTCATTCTTGATTCAAGGGCCGAACTTTCCCCGGACTGCACCGTTTTTACCGACGGAAAAGCAGAGACCCTGTGGGTGGTTTCGGATCAGTTGCCTGCGGATAAAACCGCTCCCTTTGCAGCGCTGCCTCATGTTGAGGTTCTTCCCGTCCCTGCCGTGGATGGTCACCTGGACCTGAAGGTCCTTTTGGAAAAACTGAGTGAGCGGCAGCTTACCAGTGTCCTTGTTGAAGGCGGCAGCGAGGTTCACGGCGCATTTTTGGATGCCCGCCTGGTAAACCGCGTTTATGCCTTTATTGCCCCGACCCTGATTGGCGGGCGGAAGAATCTTACCGCTGTGGGCGGAATCGGCGCGGCCTCCATGGCGCAGCGGATTTCTCTCAGTGAACCGGCGGTTATGAATTTTGGCCATGATATCATGATGACCGGAATTATAGAAAGGGAGTGATTCCATGTTTACCGGATTGATTGCTGAACTGGGGCATGTGGAAAACCTTCGCCGGGAACAGGAATCCTATCGCCTGACAATCGCTGCCAGCAAGATTCCACCGCAGCTTTCCATTGGGGAAAGCGTCTGCTGTAATGGTGCCTGCCTGACGGTTACCCATTTTGACGCTCATCGCTTTACCGTCGATGTCATGCCGGAAACGGTTCGCCACACGACCATTGGACTCCTGAAAAAAGGCGATCCCGTCAATCTGGAACGGACCTTGCAGATAGGGGCAGGTCTTGACGGTCATTTGGTCCTGGGGCATGTTGACGGTGTGGGAACGATTGTCCGCATCGTGCCGGAAGGCATTGCCAGGGTGACGACAATCAGTGCTTCCCCCGATTTGCTCCATTATATGGTGACCAAGGGATCGATTGCGATTGACG
This sequence comes from uncultured Acidaminococcus sp., assembly GCA_902796945.1. Taxonomy (GTDB): domain Bacteria; phylum Bacillota; class Negativicutes; order Acidaminococcales; family Acidaminococcaceae; genus Acidaminococcus. The sequence goes on along the minus strand of CADBQR010000095.1, from coordinate 698 downwards.
GCATCAGTCTTACGCTGACGGATGTGACAGACACGGGTTTCAGTGTTTCCCTGATTCCGCTGACCGTGCAGTATACGACGCTGGGCGTCAAGAAAGCAGGAGATAAGGTCAACCTGGAAACTGATATTTTAGGAAAATATGTTGATAAAATGCTGAAGGCCCGCAAGGGAAGCGGATTGACCAGGGCTTCCCTGCTGGAAAATGGATTTATGTGAGGAGGATACTCTTATGGAAAATGAATTTCAGTTCAATACCATCGAACAGGCCATAGCGGATATCCGCGCTGGCAAAATGGTATTGGTAACCGATGACCCGGACCGTGAAAACGAAGGGGATCTGATCATGGCTGCTGAATTTGTTACGACAGAGGCCATCAATTTCATGGCAACCCATGCCAAGGGGCTGATCTGTACTCCCTGCGACGGGGCAATCTTGGATCGCCTGCAGATGGAACCGATGGTAGCCAATAATACGGATAATCACGAAACGGCTTTTACCGTATCCGTTGACCACAAAGACACGACAACCGGTATTTCTGCCGTTGAACGGGCCTATACAATCAAGAAGCTGACCGATGACCATGCCGTTGCCCTTGATTTCCGCCGCCCTGGCCATGTGTTCCCCCTGCGCAGTGTAAAGGGCGGGGTCATGCGCCGTACCGGCCATACCGAAACCACGACGGACCTCTGCCGACTGGC
>CADBQR010000094.1 GCA_902796945.1 uncultured Acidaminococcus sp. | reverse complement strand
TCCGCCCGGGGACAGGGGACCAAGGCTTTATTTTATTCAGCTTTAACCTCAAACCTCAAAACTCAACGCTCAACCCTGTTTATTGCGATCTGCGGTCTGCGATCTGCGGTCTGCGATCTGCGGTCTGCGAACCGCGTTTTTTACTGACTGCTGGCGGCTGATCAATGCGGTCCGCGATCCGCGCCCCTCACGTTACACATTAAAGTCATGGAGGTCCCGGCACAACGCATCAAAAAGAGCCTGCCGGTCCCTGGCCCGCAGAGCGGCCAGGATGTCCTTATGATGCTTGCAGTCATCGGATACATGGAGCGTCCCGGAATCCATACCCCAGCGGAACTGGGCATAGGCACGGGAAAGGCGCTGCATGCAGGCTTCCAGCTGCTCGTCGGCATAGGCATTGCGGCCGAAGTGGGTCATGGCCCGGTGAAAGGCCATATTGTACTCCCAGTGCTGGCGGGGAGGAATCGAATCATCCAGGCACTTAGCATTCAGTGCTTCCAGCTCCGTAATCTGCTGATCCCGAATGGAATCCATGGCGGACTGCACAATACCGAATTCAAGGTATAAACGGAAATCCAGCATCTGATTGATATCATCCAGGGTAAGGCGGGTCACTTCGTAGCCATAGCGGGGCATGCTCTTTAATACCCGGTTGTTGACAAGGGCTACCAGGGCTTCCCGGACCGGTGATTTGCTGCAGTCATATTTTTCAACGAGTTTTTTTTCATTCAGGATTTCGCCGGGGTGATACACGCCGGAAAAAATATCTTCCAGAATGGCATTATAGACTTTTTCTTTCAGTGTTTCCTGTTTCACAGTTCAGTGGCTCCTTTGAAACATTCAAGAGATATGGCAGACCGGGAGATTCCACTTTTCCTGATGGCACCTACCTGCCTGCAGACAGGTTGTTGTCGGAGGAGGACCGTAAGGATCCCGGCCAGTCCATCCGAAAAAGAAGGAAAGGGGCTTTGCGCGCCCCGGATATCTCCGGACCTATGGTATTTATCATAAACATTTTTACCGGGTTTGACAAGTAAAAGGAAGAGGCTTTTTCAGCATCCCGTTCTGAAGGGGAAGAAAAAGATTTTTTATTTTCCTCTTTTCATCTGATAAGATTAGTGATATTATCAGTAATAAAGAAACACCTTCGTATTTTCAATTCGAAAGGAGCCTGTCCCATGACGTTAACGAAAGCTGAACTTGATAACTACACGGCCATCCTGAAGGAAGAACTGATTCCTGCCATGGGCTGTACGGAACCGATTGCCATTGCATATGCGGCTGCCAAGGCCAAGAGCCTCTTTAACGGGGATCTGGAGCGTTTTACGGTTACCTGCTCGGGCAACATCATTAAAAACGTAAAAGGGGTCACCGTACCCAATTCCGGCGGCCAGAAAGGAATTCCTGCCGCTGCTGCCCTTGGAATTGCCGGTGGCAATCCGGATAAGCAGCTGGAGGTCATTGCCGCTGTAACGGACGCACAGCGGGAAGCCTGCTGTGCCCTGATTGCCCGCAATGTCTGCGAGGTCAATCTTGCTGAAGGGGTCCCGAACCTGTACATTGATGTACAGCTCTTTGGCAGGGATCATGCTTCTGAAGTAATCATTTCGGGCACCCATACCAATATTGTCAAGATGGTACAAGACGGCAAGGTTCTTCTTGACCGCACGAAGGAGGAGGCCGGTGCCGGTTCTTCCGCCAAAGGGGACCGCACGAAGATGACCCTTAAGGGAATCCTGGCCTATGCCGATGAAGTGAATCTTGATGATATCCGTGAAGTGCTGCAGCGTCAGGCCGACTACAACTCGGCCATCGCCCAGGAAGGCCTGGACAATGCCTGGGGTGCCCAGGTGGGCAAGACCCTGCTTGAAACCTATGGAAGAGACGTTAAATTCCGCGCCGTGGCCCGTGCAGCGGCTGGTTCCGATGCCCGCATGAGCGGCTGCCCGAAACCGGTGGTCATCAATTCCGGTTCCGGCAACCAGGGCATTACGGTCAGCATGCCCGTGCTGACGTATGCGGAGGAATGGGGCATTTCCCATGATAAGATGCTGCGCGCCCTGGCAGTGAGCAACCTGGTCTCGGTCTATATCAAGCATTACATTGGACCGCTGTCCGCCTTCTGCGGTGCCGTCAGTGCTGCGACTGCTGCCTGCTCGGCTGTCACCTGGCTGGCAAGCGGCGGGGATTACGATCATGTGGCCCGGACTATTACCAATACGCTGGCCAATGTGGGCGGCATTATCTGTGACGGTGCCAAACCGAGCTGTGCCGCCAAGATTGCGTCGGCCCTGCAGGCCGGTCTCATGGCCCATTACATGAGCATGAACTGCCGGACCTTTGGCAGCGGGGAAGGGATTGTCGAAGCCGATGTGGAAGACACGATCCGCAATATCGGCTATATCGGCAAGATCGGCATGAAGGAAACGGATGTGGAAACCCTGAATGTCATGATCGGCAAGGCTGATCTGACCAAGTGTCTTTAATCAGGCACGGTTTTCCGTGTGAGGAAATCCTGCGTATAATACAAAAAGACCGCGGAACGAAGAGAGGAGCGTTCCGTGGTCTTTTTGCATTCATACAGGGGAGATCTACTATTGGACACACCGGGGAAAAGTTATTTTCCCAGTGCTTTACACTGATTCAGGCCATCCTCATCAGGGGTCCCGTTCAGGATGAGAGGGTCTTTTGCCAGTACGGCCCCTTCTGCTTCGGCATCGGCTTTCCAGGCTTCCATCCATTCGCCGCTGCCCCAGCCGTAGGAACCGAAAAGAAGGATTGATTTTCCTTTCAGCTGGCTTTTTACGGCATCCCACATGGGCTGGAACTCCATTTCTTCCAGGACTTCACTGCCCATGGCCGGGCAGCCGAAGGCAATCAGGTCAAAATCGGCCGGGTTGGTGCCAGAAAATTCGGAGACCGTAAAAATCGTGACTTCGTCACCGTTTTCCTTCATGCCTTCTGCAACGGCCTTGGCCATTGCTTCCGTGTTTCCCGTACCGCTCCAGTAGACTACTGCTTTTTTACTCATTGCTGGTTCATCCTTTCCTAATTGATGTCGATTGATCAGGCAACAGCGAGTTGCATCAGGGATGTTCCCGCTGCATGGCATTGACAGTAAATGCGGGTGCATTTCTGGCATTTTTCAAAGAAATGCCTGGCCCGGGCAGGGTTGGTGTAAGCTTTCCAACAGCCCGAGCACAGACCTTTTTCCCCAGGAGCGGCCATATAGGCTTCCACATCTTCCAGCGGATAACCGAGGAGAACACCAATCTCGTGGGGGAAGGAGTCCCGTTGAGCGAGGCGGAAAGAAATTTCAGCCAGGATGTCCTGCCAGGTGGAACCGGAATAGTCCTGGCGTCGAAAGAAATCACGGTTCCGATTATCTGCCAATATGGTTTCCAGTGCCTGCGGTCGATGTACGAAGAGAAGTCCGCTGTGTTTGACCAGGTCATACTGAATCAGCTCGATATCCAGGTTCTTGGCGCGTAGTATGGAGGAAAGCGCTTCGACCTGGCAGCCCGGGTTCACGTCAAAGGGGAAGACAAAACGGAACAGGCTTGCCGCCTTCAGGCCTGCCAGGGTTGGTGCACACTGGCGAACCAGTTCAGCTTCCAGGGAATTTCTCATGGGTACCTTCTGTGGAAAACCGGTTATACAACCAGTTTTTCAATTTGTAATTAGCTTTAACTAACCAATTGACATGAAAGAAAAGAAGGTGAAAGAAATATTAAAGCTTAATGGTTAGTTATCACTAACTGAAGAAATTGTATCATGAGAGAAAATAAATTGCAAGGGGTATTTTAAACTTTTTTATGTAAGCCGAAACACCCGGCCTGTTCAATCGAGGTGTCGGGAAAATGGAACCCCTCGTTCTGCCAGTCTTTCGCCGCCCTGAAAGGGTCCGTTGGTTTTGAATTGCCTTTGGAGGAACCTGGCTGGGCGGGTCAGGCGACGGTGAAGGAAAAGATTTCCGTTACTTCCGGGTGAAAAATGGGTCATTCCTGTTATAATGGGGAGGAGGTGATATCCATGGAAAATCTGGAAATGAAAAAACGGGTGGATGCCTACATCGACAGCCACTTGCCTGAGTATATCCAACAGCTTTATGATGTGACGAGCCTGGTTTCGCCGACAGGCAGTGAGGAAAAAAAGGCCCGGTACCTGCTGGAGACCCTGCATGAAATGGGGGCTGAAGGGGCCTATATCGATGAAGTGGGCAATGTCGTTTATCCGTATCACATCGATGGGGCGGAGCGGTTCCCTCTCTATACGGCTCATATGGACACCGTCTTTGAAGGGGTTGATTCCATAACACCCGAAATCGATGGTTCCAGGATGAAGGCGCCTTCCGTGGGGGATAACAGTTCCAATGTGGCGGCGCTGCTCTTCCTGATCCGGATGTTCCTCGCCATGGATTGCCAATTCCCCGCCCTTTTCTGCTTCAATGTGGGGGAAGAGGGACTGGGCAACCTGAAGGGCAGCCGGTTCCTGACCGATACCTGGCAGGATAGGCTGACTGCCTTCGTTGCCGTTGACGGGGATTCCGAACGTTTTGTCAATGAGGCCGTCGGTTCCCACCGCTATGCGGTGCATGTCGTCACGCCCGGCGGGCATAGCTTTGCCAATTTCGGGAACCGGAATGCCATTGAAGTGGCTTCTTCCATCATTCAGGATTTCTACCGCATCCAGGTCCCCAGGACCCCGAAGACGACCTATAATATCGGCACCATCCAGGGTGGCCGTACGGTCAATGCCATTGCGGCAGAAGTGGAATTTACCGTGGATATGCGTTCCGTTTCAAAAAGCGAGCTGGATAAACTCGACGCAGCCTTTCATGGCATTCTGGACAGCCACCGCGGGAAGGATGTGACCATTGAGACGCTGCTCATTGGGGAACGTCCCTGCGGGGAAGGACCGCTGAAGGATGCAATCTATGACCGCATTGTCCGCATCCGCCGTCGGGAACAGAAAATGACGCGCTTTGAAGGCAGCAGCACCGATGCCAACACGGCTCTGAGCCGCGGGATTCCGGCCATTGCCTTTGGCGTGGCCCGCGAAAAAGGCGTCCATACCCTGGAGGAGGAACTGGATCTGACCAGTGTGGGACCGGGTCTGAAGCAGCTGGCTGCTTTTATACTGGATATTTAGCCGGTCAAACTGTACCCAGGCGTGTTGACATGCTTATCTTGAAAAAGCCTCCTGTTTTTGACAATCGTCCAACTGGAAAATCCGTTTTTTGAAAAGCTCAAAGACCATTTCTTTCTTCGAAAGAAATGGTGGCAACAAAAGCAGAGTTGAAAAATTTACCAACCCTCAATCATGAAATACATTTTCATGAATTTAGAAGTGAGTTGCGAAAGTTGTCCAAAATAAGGGGGAGCAATTCACCGTTTCCCTTACCCATGAAGTTGTCATCCCGGTTCCCGAGCTGGGAAGAACCTGGGAAACCGGAGATGGCATCCCAAAATTTAGGCGCCAGTAGACCTGTTTTTCAAATATGCCTTCGCAGATAAAAGGGGGAGAAAGAACATGAGTGCTGGAAAGAATGCCAGAGAAGAAATCCTTACTCTGACCCGGACCATGCTTCGCAATTTTTTTATAAAGAACCAGACAGAACCGTATCTGTCCCTTTTGGCAGACGACGTGCTGTGGCTCGGCGGCTGTGATTATATGCAGGCCGAAGGCAAGGCTGAGGTACTGCCTTTCTATGAAAAGGGCATGAAAGAGATGCGTCCGTGCCGGATGAGCCAGGAACATTACAGTGTCAAGGAACTGGCACCGGGGATCTGGCTTGGTCAGGGCGTCAGCTGGGTTGAAACCAATCCGGAAGATAGTATCCTGCTCAGCTGCTCGCAGCGTTGCAGTTTTATCTTCCGTCACACGGAAAAAGCGAAGGCCGAAGACTGGCATTGGGAAATTGTCTACGTGCACCAATCCATCGGATATGCTGAGACACAGCAGGAAGAGTTTTTTGCCCTGAAGAAGGGATACCAGAATTTCCGGAAGATTAAATCCTATGATTCCGGGGTTGTACCGACTGCAGCCAGGGAAACCCTGTATCAGGACTTGCGGCGCCGTTTCAATGCGCTTCCGGATTCTTTCCAGGAAGCCCTGACGATGCTGGCCGTCTTTGACAGTTTTACCCTTCCGCAGGCCTTGTACTGCTGCGGTGAATTACTGTCGGATTCCATGGCTTTCAAGCAGGAATGCGATTCCATGCCGTTCCTGATTTTTTCATATGATAAAAATACATATAAATTCCATCCACTGCTCCTTAAATTCCTGCAGAACCGGCTGGAAGATTTCCCTCCACAAAAGCGGGAAGACTGCCTGCGGCAGGCTGTCTGCTGGTACCTGAAAAACAAGGAACCGGAGAAAGCCTTCACGGAAGCCTGGAAAATCAAGGAATGGGGATTGCTGCTGGATGCGGTCGAGCAGGGGAAACTGAAGCTCCTGTATCATTACAAAGTGGATAAAATGATTGATCTCATTCCGCAGCTTCCGCCCCAATATCGCACTTCCCACCTGGAAAGCTGTATGCTGCTGATGTTGTATATCCTGCTCTGCCTCGATCCCCGGGAAGCCAACGAAATGTGGGATACCTTTATGACTGACCTTCCGGTCACCTTTGAAGAATCGCCTGCCATCCGTATGGCTTTTTGGATGTTGAAAGGAATCAGTACAGCCCCCGATTTGGAAGCCATGCTGCCCTGTTTCAGGAAAGCACGGGAAATCTCCCGGTATACAACTGTCAAATTGCCGCGGGATTATTTCCTGGGTGTAACGCGTGGGGCAGACAGTCAGCTCGCTTTCTATAGTCACGAAAAGGGACAACTGCGGGATACCCGCGAAATGTTGAAAACTATTTATGAGTACTGCGGATCTGTCGTGCAGGATGTCGATGTCCTGGGCTGGCAGAACCTTGTCGATGGGGAATATGCCTATCTCACGGGTAATATCGAAGCAGCCGGCCTTTTCCTCGAAAATGCCCTGAATTCCGAACTGTCGGACACGGACGAACAGGAACGGGCCTGCGTGGCGTATTCCCTGCTGCCCCGCATTTATCTGATCCAGGGCAGGAAGGATGCATTCAAGGCTTCCTTTGTCCTCTATAAGAAACTGCAGAAAAAGGTCCAGAATCCGCTGTGGAAAGCTGCCCTGACCATTATCGCGGCGAATACCGGATCCTTGGTCATGAAACTTGATAAACGGGCGGAAGATGTCATGCGTGAACTGATTGCCCTGCCGCATTATCCGTCCCAGAATTCCATGCGCCGGCTGGCACGCCATCGTCTGCTGCTGGCCAGGCACCGGTACACGGCGCTTACCTATGCGGATGCGCTGATCGGAACAGGGCCCGATCGCCGCCAAGGAGTTTCGAATCTGGATTCCATTTATGAAGAATTGATCCTTGCCGTGGCACAGGGGCAAAGAGGCGAAAAGGAAATGGCCAGGAAACTGATCGATTCGGCATTTGAAAACGCCTGGGGCGACCATGTCATCATGCCTTTTGCGGAGTACCGCGAAGAGCTGCTGCCCTATCTGTCTGAGGTGCGCCAGGAAAATGAATACAGGGAATTTATCCGGAAAATCGAAACAGTGGGTTTCGAAAAAGCCACCGTGGAGGATGCGGGGTCGGGGTCCTTGCAGTCGGAAATTGCATTGACGCCGCGTGAAAAAACCATCGTCCAATGCCTGGAGAAGGGCATGACTAATAAAGCCATTGCCAGGCAGCTGATGCTGGCAGAAGTCACGGTGAAAAAGAGTGAAAGCCGGATCTATAAAAAGTACGGCGTCCATAATCGTTCGGCACTGCTGGTTAAGCTTCAGGGCCGCACCAACCCGGATAAGGAAAATTCGCCCCTGTGATTCTGGCGAAACCATTCATTGAACCGAACAATACAAAAGGACTGCTGGCGGCAGTCCTTTTGTGCTATTGGGTTATACGGTGAAACAGGGCCCGGGGTGACGGGAAACATGGAGTTATGTAAGAACTTTGTCCTGTAAATGGTCAACCCACTTTACCCGGTGCCGGGATTGGAACGGAGCAGGAGGCGCCTGGGAAGCGCTGATTGAAAAAGAGAAGCCTGGACACTTTCGGACTTCTCTCGGAATTCCCTTTTCGGGCGCGCTGCAGTGAACAGAAGGACAGGCCCGTTGCAGAAAGGTATCCGAAAGGATACAGCTGGCAGCCCCTTCTGTAAAATTAAACATCAGGATCCCTGACGGGAACCCTTGATCCAACAAGGGTTCCTGTTTTATTTTTTTATTTTTAAAGACCAATCTCCCAATGAACGAGCAAGGATTTATCGGTTGCTTACCGCTGCCTTCTGTCTCTTCCTGCAGTGACAGGAAAAGATACGTTAAAAAACTACGTCAATTTCATTAAAAAAGAATAATTATTATATAATTATACTGTGAAAAAATGTATCCGTGGGGATACTATAAACAGAAACAATTATTCATTATACTTTTACATAGGTAGACTGATAAGCGCAAATCAGTCGGAACTCCAAAACTGTACAGTTCTTGCTTATGAAGAAGTTGTCAAAGTGGAAATGCTTAGGGGAAACCAAACCAAGAGAGACGTACCGATACCGGGAAGACCTGCCAGTCAAATTACGACGGAGGGAACGTATCCGTACGAATCTGAGCGGAATTTTTACCCTACCCAGACCGAATTGAAGAGTTGTCAATAGGAGGGAAGTTTTATGAACAAGATCTACAGTGTAATTTGGAGTGAAACACGTCAGGCTTACATCGTCGTGTCCGAATACGCACGTCATACCTTTGCAAAGACCGTCCTGGCAGTCCTGGCAGCCGGTGCCGTCATGGTAAGCGGCATGGGAGTCGCGAGTGCAGCAACCGGCGAGGCCGATGGTACGCTGACCGTTGGCTCTTATAATACAATCCAAAAGCAAACGTATGATTCTGCAAGTGAAACATATACTAAGACCAATGTAAAGGGCATTAATGTGGATGGAACAGTTAATGCAACTAATTTGAACAGCCGCGGCAATGTAACTGCTGCAGGTACTGTTTCGGGCAAAACGATTACCGCAAGTGGTACAATCAGAGGTAACTCGTTAATTAGTAACGGAAATATTTCTACCGATACAGGCACTATTTCGGGCAAAACGATTACCGCAAGTGGTACGATCAAGGGTAACTCGCTAATTAGTACCGGGAATATTTCTACCGATACAGGCACTATTTCTGGTGCTCAAGTTACAGCATCTGGCTCTGTAGCCGGCCAGAATGTAATCGGCCAGAATGATGTAACTGCAAAGAATCAGGTTGTTGGTGAAAAAGGCGTTATTGATCAAAGTACAACAAATGGTGTAGCTGTTAGCTCAACCAGTACAGTTGGTCAAAACCTGACTGCTTTGGATACCCGTATCACTGATGTGAAAAATTATGTGCTGAATGAAACAGCGAATAACTATGTCAGCAAAACCGACGCGACCGTACAAGACAGCGACATCATCAAATCGACTAACACAATTGGTGAAAACGTCACTGCCGTAGACGGAGCGCTCCATAAGGAAATTGCAGCCCGTATCGGCGCAGATCAGGCCCAGGATCAGGTCATCAACCAGATCAACCAGAATGTAGTGGATGGCTTTACGGCACTGAACCAGGCCGATGCGAACGAAGCCGCCGCCCGCGTGG
>CADBQR010000093.1 GCA_902796945.1 uncultured Acidaminococcus sp. | reverse complement strand
CGGGGCGTCTACCCAAAGTAAATAGTAATCACTTAACGTATTACGTGGCGTCACAGCCTGTTTCTTTTCCAAATATCAATAAAAAGAAGCAGGCTGCGTTTTTATATTGCAATAGCCCTAGTTACCAGAGAGCTCCGCTCTGGGATGACGAGACAAGTCGAGGAGTGAAGGAGCGGAGGCGTAAGGCCAAGGTAAATTGCGTAATGCTACATCGTACGATGCGACACAACCTGCTTCTATCCACTTTAAATAGAAAGAAGCAGGTTGCCATTCTCCGTCGAATCAGCGCGGTTTCTGCGCTGACCCTACCCCCTCATGTTCGTTGTGAAATTTGCAGCAGGACGTATCCAAGAACGCGAAAGCCCGCCTCACAGCCGGGAGTCGTACGTATTGTGTACGTCGACTGGCTCGTGAAGCGGGCTGACAAAGTTATTGGATACGGAATCTGCAAAGGACACAACGAACTTCCTTCAGAAAGCTCCGCTCCGAAGGTGACGCGCGTAGCAAGGAAGGTAGGAGCGGAGGCGTCAACCCAGAGTAGATTGTGTACTTATAACGTCGTACGAATAGCACAGACCGTTTCTCTCCACTTAAACATGGAAAGAAACGGTCTGCTTATTGCATCGAATCGGCGCGATTTTTGCGCCGACCCCCTCAATTTATTTATATTCGTCCGCAATATGCCCATACAAAAACCTATCCAGGAACATCGAAATCGCCCGATCCTTATTCTCCCTCGTCAGGAATCCCTGAATGATGGTCATGGTAAAGGAGAAATAGATGTTCCCGGATATACGTGAAATATCATTGACCGGCTTCAGATAATGGGTTTCGATGCCGAAACGGAAAATTTGGGTGAGCAGGGTCACTTCACTCCGAATGATTTCCATATAGTGGCGTTTGGTTTCAATTTCGGCCCGGGTTGGTTTTTTCCCGAATTTGGTAATCACATCATAGTCATTGGTCTCTTCGTTCCAGCGCATCTGCCAGCCCGCCTGGGGAGACATGATTTCCAGCAGCAGAACAGACCATAGGATGATGTTGTCATTGAGAAAATTGGTCAGGACATCAAAATAAGCCAAGAATTTTCCCTTGAAATCATCATGGGAATCATAGGCTTCCTGCAACGCTTTGACGAACTCCTTGTTCTTGCCGTTTACCAGCGTATAAAACAGGGTTTCCTTATTTTTGTAATATTTGTAGACAGTCCCCTTCCCCGTGTCCGCAATTTTTACGATTTCATCAAGGGTTGCCTGCCGGTAGCCTTTTTTGGAAAAGACATACTCAGCCGCCCGGAGGATGCGCTGATCCTTCGGTATCAATTTTCCTTCTCTCTCCATATCCATAATTTCACTCCACTGTCCTTCTACTTTTTATAGAACCCCAAAAGATTGTAATAAATATACCCATAAGAACATTGTAATGGATGAGAACAGGGCTGTAAAGACCTGCGCGGCCCCGGCAAGGGGACCGTCGCCACCCATCTGCTCCGCCATGGAATAGGAAGCGGCTGCACAGGGAGTCATGGTCATTCCCAATATGGTTGCCAGTTCCACGCCGCGGTATCCCACGGCAATAGAGATGACCATGGCGATAAGGGGCACCGCAATGAGCCTTCCAATGACACAGGCCGTGATTTCCCGATAGTCGCTGACGGCAGTTTCAAATTTAAAGGAAGCACCCACGGCGATCATGGCGAAAGGCGTGGTCATCATGGAAAGCCGCTTGATGGTGGCCAGGGCCGGTGCCGGCAGGGGCGGCAGGAAATGGAATAACAGGCCCATGAGGGAGCCGAAGATCATCGGGTTTGTTACAAAGGTGATGAGGATCCCCAGCGGGTTGATATTGGCTTTATTGCCCCGGAACTTTTCAAAGGTAAAGATGGCCAGGGTATTGAAAGTCACGCTGACAAAGACCGCTAGCAGCAACGGCAGGGCCAGGCTTTCCGGCCCGTACATGTTTTCTATGATGGCAGCGCCAATAAGGACAAAGTTGCTGCGGTAAATGGCCTGGATCATGGAACCCCGCTTCCGGTTCTCCTTCGTAAAGGAGCAGACAAAGAAGTAGGTCAGGACGTAAATGAACAGGATCAGTCCAACGGCGTAGCAGATGAACGGCAGGTTCAAGGTGGATTTGATGTCGGACAGATAGATGGCCGTAAAGGTCGTGGCAGGAAGCAGCAATTTGAATACGACGCTGTTCATGACTGACACGGCTTCATCGGAAAACTTTTCCTTCCTGCGCAGGCCGTAGCCCAGCAGCATATAAAAGATCAGGGGCCCTATGGCTTTGAGGGCCACGAGTAAATTGCTCATCTTGTCACTTCCCGGATTCAATTTGGTAAAACCTGACTGATATTGCTTCTATCTTAACACAGGATGGATGGGGGTGTAAATGTTTGTCCGCAAACAATCCAGCCCTGAAAGGGAATGAAAAAAACCGGCACCGCGAAGGCACCGGTTTTCAGGTTCTATTTGATTATTTGCCGAAATAACGAGCCAGCAGGCCATCGAAGGCACGGCCATGACGAGCTTCGTCCTTCGCCATTTCATGAACGGTGTCATGGATGGCATCGTAACCGAGCTTCTTAGCCAGGGTAGCAATTTCTTTCTTGCCAGCGCAGGCACCCTGTTCAGCAGCAGCACGCAGTTCCAGGTTCTTCTTGGTGCTCGGGGTAACGACTTCGCCCAGCAGTTCAGCAAACTTGGCAGCATGTTCAGCTTCTTCATGGGCAGCCTTTTCATAGTACATACCCACTTCAGGATAGCCTTCGCGATAAGCGACACGGGCCATAGCCAGATACATACCAACTTCGGAGCATTCGCCAGCGAAGTTTTGACGCAGGCCTTCCAGGACCTTTTCATCTACGCCCTTGGCAACGCCGACTACGTGTTCGTCAGCATATTCTTTCTTGCCTTCGGTCATTTCGGTGAATTTATCTTTCGGGGCGCCGCACTGAGGGCACTTTTCCGGAGCTTCTTCACCTTCATAAACATAACCGCAAACAGAGCAAATGAACTTTTTCATACTTAAGTACCTCCCCTTAATTGACTTCTTCTGAGATTTTCAGAAGAAGTATTAGTTGATAATTGTTTTTGCTTATATTGTTATTATAGCATTCCTTCTGAAAAATGCAAGCCTTTTTTGAAAAAATTTTTAAAAAGATAATCCGGTCTTCGGATCGAGGCCCAGGGCGATGTTCATGCTTTCAATGGCCGCACCGCTGGCCCCCTTCCCCAGGTTGTCGAACTGGGCAGAAACCGTTACGCGTTCCTCGTTCCCGCAGACGTAGATCCTCATGACGTCCAGTCCGCTCAGCGTGTTGGAGCCGAGCATCTTGGGCTGCTCTTCATCCATGATGACCTGAATGAAGCCGGTATTGACGAAATACTCCTGGTAGCGCTTGCGAATGGCTGCAAGGGACAGGCCTTTTTTGTTCTCAAAGCCGACTGTGACCAGCATGCCGGAATAATAAGGCGCCACAATGGGAAGGAAAATGGGGAGGGTTGCCAGTTTGGCGTACTTTTTGATTTCCGGCAGATGCTTATGGGTCTGGCCGAGGGCATAGATCCTCGGGGCATCAACTTCGGGATCATGAGGATTTTCGTACTCGGCAATCATTTTCTTTCCGCCGCCGGAGTACCCGGTCAGGGAAGTGATGGTCTGACAGGCTGCCGCATCGATGAGTCCGGCATCCACCAGGGGAGCCAGGACAGCGATGGAGCCACTAGCATGGCAGCCGGGAACGCTGATGCGGGTATTGGTCCGGATATTGGCAAGGAAGCGCTCACCCAGTTCCGGGAATCCATAAGCCCACTGGTCATCGCAGCGAAATGCGGTGGATGTGTCGATGAGTTTGGTGCTGCAGCCCTTTGCGGCTTCAACCAGTTCGCGGGACGCGGCGTCAGGGAGGCATAAAAACGCTACGTCCGCCTTGTTTACCATTTCCAAACGGGCATCGATACTCTTTCTTTTTTCCTCGTCAATGGCAAGGAGCTCAATGTCCCTGCGTTCCGTCAGCCTGTCTTTCAGGCGCAGCCCGGTTGTTCCCTGGGATCCGTCGATAAATACTTTGATCATGATACTCAACCCCTCATTTTCTCTAGTTTTGGAAGCGGTCTGGCAATTGGGCGGCCCTTTTTTGAATGACGTTTTTCGTGCGCTTTCAGGAAGGTTCCCGTAACCACCGTCATTCGGGGCCCTGCCCTGCCGGGCCCGCCTCCTTTTTAATGGGTCTGGTTCCATTACGCCAATTATACCATGCCAGGAATGGATTAGGGGCATTGGACGGAATATTTGGAAAGAAATGGGAATGCGGGGTGCTTGGCAGGCGGGCAGGAAAACGCAGACTGCGGATCGCAGATCGCAGGACGCAGATTGCGGATTGCAACAATCAGGTATGAGCGGTGAGTTTTGAGGTTTGAGGTTAAAGCTGAATAAAATAAAGCCTTGGTCCCCTGTCCCCGGGCGGACTGCCTGAGTCGCGAGCGACAGGTATTAAGAACATTGTATGTTACTCTTTCTCCCAACAATTCATTTTCTAATGTTCGTTGGGAAATTTGCAGCAGGACGTGTCCAAGTACAAGGAAGAAAGGCCCACAGCCGG
>CADBQR010000092.1 GCA_902796945.1 uncultured Acidaminococcus sp. | reverse complement strand
CCGGCCTGCTCGGCAGCCAGCGCTACAAGGCTCTCCACAAAGGCGGCAGCGCCATGGCTGCGGATGCGATTGGACAGGCTCCCCTTTGCAAGAAGCCTGCCCTCATGCTGTTCATCCGTGAGCCCGTATTTGATAGAGGTTCCCCCTACATCGATACAAAGGATGGGTTTCACGATAACTCCTTATTTTGACTTGATATAGGCAATCGCTTTTTGGATCCGTTCCAGTGTTTTTTCCCGGCCCAGCAGCTCCATGACATCAAACATGCCGGGGCTGAAGGTCCGGCCGGTCAGGGCCAGCCGGGTCGGATGAATGACCTTGCCCAGGGACAGGCCCAGTTCTTCGGCAAGCTGGTTGTAGGCCTCTTCCGTAGTCTTCAGGTCAAAGACTGGAAGAGCCGCCAGTTTGTCATGGCACTTTTGCAGCAGATCGGCTGCTTCCGGCTTGAAGTGCTTGGCGACGCCCTTTTCATCGTAGGAATCCACATCGCGGAAGAAATAGGTTGAAGCATCGGCGACTTCGACGAGGGTCTTGACGCGGACACGGACTACGTCGACAAGATGGGCAAAGTAGTCCTTATGGGAAGCCAGGTAAGCATCATCCACCAGGCCTTTTTCCTTGAAGAAGGGAATGGCCGCATCCACGATGGTATCAAGCGGCAGGTTGGACAGGTACTGTCCATTGAGCCAGGTCAGTTTCTTAACATCATAGACCGCCGCCTTCTGGGACATCTTGCTGAAATCAAAGACCTTGACCGTATCTTCCAGGGAAAAGATTTCCTGATCATTTCCCGGAGCCCAGCCCAAAAGGGTCAGGTAATTGATGATGGCTTCCGGCAGATACCCCTGTTCACGGAATTCCTCCACGGAAGTAGCACCATGCCGTTTGCTCAGCTTGCTGCGGTCAGGTGCCAGGATCATAGGCATATGGCCGAACTGAGGGGCTTCCCATCCCAGGGCTTCGTAAATAAAGAGCTGTTTCGGCGTGTTGGAAACGTGTTCTTCCGCACGCAGGACATGGGTCATGCCCATCAGGTGATCATCGACAACAACGGCAAAATTATAGGTCGGAATACCGTTGCTCTTCATGATGACAAAATCATCGTATTGATTGACATCGAACTGGATGTCCCCGTGGATCATATCATGGAAGGAAACCGTACCTTCCAGGGGAATCTTGATGCGGACGGAATGGGGTTCACCGGCTTCCACGCGTTTCTTGGCCTCTTCCGGAGGAATGTCACGGCAGGTCCGGGCATAGTGAAAAGGCTGTTTCAGCTGACGCTGCTTTTCCCGCTGGGCAGCCAGATCATCGGCAGAACAGAAGCAGTAATAGGCCTTGCCCTCATCAATAAGCTGCTGGCAGTATTTACGGTAAATGTCCAGGCGCTCGGACTGGAAATAAGGCCCCACAGGCCCGCCCACTTCCGGACCTTCATCCCAGTTCAGGCCGAGCCATTTCAGGCTGGTGACAATCTGGGAAACGGAGTCCTCCTTCAGGCGGTCCCGATCCGTATCTTCAATACGAAGGATCAGCTTGCCGCCCTGGCTTCTGGCAAAAAGCCAGTTAAAAAGCGCAGTTCTGGCGCCGCCAATATGCAGATACCCCGTTGGGCTCGGAGCAAAGCGGACACGAACTTCTTTATCCATCAAAAACACACCTCTCGTTTTATTAGTAGACTTTTATTATAGCACAGGAAACCGGTCCGTGCGGTACCGTTTATCGGAAAAAGCGGCCAATCAGACCCGCAGGCCCCGGATTCCCAGGCAATCATTTTCTTTTCTGTTTTCTCGATGCCTCTGCGTATTTTGTTCCCCGTTTGTTCGGGCCAACGGCACTCTTACCGCGTTTGGGGACTTTCTTTTTCTTCGGGCGTGGCGGCTTGATGGTGCGGCGGACTTTTTCGCCGGCCAGGTTTTGCCGTTCCAGTGTCACGGAAAGTTTCTTTTCTATGTTCTGCAGCCAGCGGGTCTCATCGGCCGTATAGAAGGTAACCGCCGTGCCCTCGTTGCCAGCCCGGCCGGTCCGGCCAATGCGGTGGACATACCATTCCGGGTCGTGGGGAATATCATAATTGACAACCTGTGTGATCCCTTCCACATCAAGGCCGCGGGCGGCAATATCGCTGGCGACAAGGATCTGGAGTTTTGCCTTGCGGAAATTTTCCATGACCTGCCGCCGCTTCGTCTGGGACATGTCCCCATGCAGGACATCCGTATTGAAGCCCTGCCCGTAGAGCCAGTCATTCAGCTCGACAGCCCGTTCCTTGCTGCTGCAGAAGACCAGCATGAGGAAGGGATTATAGCGCCGTATCAAGGTTGCCAGTGCTTCCTGTTTATGTTCTTCATTGACTTTGATGCAGATCTGTTCAATCGTGGCAGCGGTGGCCTCTTTCGGTGCAATATCGATCAGGAGGGCGTTCTTCGTCAGCCGGCGCCCCATTTTGCGGACTTCCTCATCAAGGGTGGCCGAACACATCATGGTCTGATGCTCCTGCGGCATCAGGGAAAGCAGCGTTTCAATGTCTTCCCCGAATCCCTGGCGGAGCATCTCATCCACTTCATCCAGGACCAGGTAGGTGACACCGCCAAGACTGGTATTGCCCTTTCGCAAATGATCGAGCAGACGGCCCGGCGTGCCCACCAGGACCTGGGCTCGATTTCCGAGTTTACGTTTCTCTTCCTCATAATCCTTCCCCCCGCTTACCGTCAGGGTTCGGATTCCCGAGTCATCGGACAGTTTCCTGATTTCACCGGCTGTCTGCTGGGCCAGTTCACGGGTCGGGGACAGGATCAGGGCCTGGACATATTCCTTTTCCGGGTCAATGCGGGAAAACAGGGGAACGACAAAGGAAAGTGTCTTCCCTACTCCCGTCTGGGCCCGGGCGATTACATCCCGTCCGGAAAGAAGAGCCGGAATGGCTCTCTCCTGTACGGGAGTGGGTATATCTTTTCCGGTTCGATGCAGTTTTTCAACCATGGCATCGTCAACTTTCAGCTGTGCAAATCCTGCCGTCATCAGCAAGAATCATCTCCTCTCACTCATTTTTTTCGTAACTTTCATTATATCGGATTCTGCCAAGCCCGACAACAGCCCGCTTCGCCCCACCCCGGGCATAACGCTGGGGTCGCCGGTATCCGTTCTTACGGATCTGGCGGCACATGCTGCCGATATACGAACTGCCTGTGGGTCCGGTATTTCCTCGCTCCCTTGGCAACACCGTATTTCCTGGCATATTCACATACCCTTTGGCGAAATCTCATTTCATCGGTTATACCATGGGGCAAAGAGGGAACCTCCCTGTTCCTTTTTGGGTTTCCTTCAGCCCTATTGTACCAGAAGATCTTTCTTTTTTCCTTGATATTTCTGTACCATCTGTCTCATCACATGGCACTGCCTTGCCTCATCACGGGGAAGAAGCGCCTGGCGGGTTCCCGGATTCCCATAAAAAGTTGAAATAACCGCAGGACAATCGGGCAGCGCAGGCTCCCGTTCCCCGTCACTTGACGACCCGTGTCAGGTCGACATCCTTATGCTTCTTGTAGTAATCGATGATCAGGGAACGGAAATATTCAATGTAGCGCGGGATGTACCGGTTTTTATAATGAATGAGGTACACATTATGGTGAACGATCTCGCCATGGCTTTTCAGGGGAAAGATATTGATATCGGGAGCCATGGTCCGGATTTCCGTATCCAGGGGGATGGTCGTATTGAACGTCGCAGCCAGACGGGTAGAAGCAACAATATCGGACATCCGGAGCGTTTCGACCTGCATATAGATCCGGGGAATGAAATTGGCTTCTTCAAAACAGGCGGCAAGACGGCTGCCGAGACTGTTGGGAAGCGTAATGATATAAAAAGGCAGCTTCGAAAAATCAGCCAGGTTTGCACCGTGGCGGGATTTTTCCTTCAGTGCCGCCGCTTCCTCCCCATAGTATCGGGTAAGCAGGCTGTCTGCGACGCAGAGATAGACCGTTGTCGCCATAAGCAGGGTGGAGTCGAGGGTGGGAAGGATATCCTTACGGGGAGACAGGATAATATCAAGGTCCCCTGAGAGCATCTTGGTAATGAGCGGAGCCGCATTATCGTCCGTAATGTCCAGGGATACATTCGGGTACTTTTCCGAAAGGGCCGGCAGGATTTCCGGAAGCAGCGTGTAATAGCGGGCATAGCTTGCCCCGAAACGGATGGTTCCCTGCTGTTCCTCCGCGATATCCGACACGGTATCCTTCATCTGCTGTTCCTCCATCAACGTGTGTTCGGCGTACTGCAGGAGATAACGTCCGGCCGGTGTCAGGGCAAGGCGCGGCTTGCGGTAAAAGAGCGGGGTGCCGCACCATTTTTCCAGGCGCGAAATATGGTTGCTCAGCGTCTGCTGGGAAAGATAAAGCCGTCTTGCCGCATGCGTGACATTCAGGTCCTTGGTCAGTTCCTTAAAATAATACAGACTGGTTGTATCCATGACTTCCTCCACAAATTAAATTTGGACTTTTTTCAAATTTAAACTGTTTCATTTTGTTGTAAAAATAAATTATCATACAATTAAGAATTAAGCAAGAATTGAGAAACTGCAAGTGCTGAATAAAGAGGAGGAAATTTCAATGGGAGCAGGATGCCGGATTGTCAAGGATTTTCAAAGACCGGACAAAGCGTTGATAGAGGCTTTCCGGGGAATCGCAGTTGCCAACATCGATGACTGCATGCACCGTATGGGTGCGGTCAGTGCAGCCATTTCCCCGGTCGGGCACAAAGGACAGATGTTGGGTACGGCACTGACCGTCAGGGTCGCCCCCGGTGACAACCTGATGCTTCATGCTGCGATGGATCTAATCCAGCCTGGGGATGTCGTCATGATTGACGCCGGCGGTTATACGGACCGGGCTATTTTCGGGGAACTGATGACCAGATACTGCCGGTCCCGCGGCGCCGTTGGCATTGTCTGTGACGGAGCCATTCGCGACTGGGACGACCTTTCCGTCATGGAAGGAATTGCCGTCTACGCGCGGAGCGCCACACCCAACGGGCCTTATAAGAATGGTCCCGGGGAAGTCAACGTGCCGGTGAATATTGGTGGCCGGATTGTAAATCCCGGTGATATCATTGTCGGGGACAGCGACGGCGTGCTCATCATTCCCCCGTCGGAAGCAGCTGCCCTTGCCGATGCGGCCCGTCACATTGTGGAATACGAAGCCGGCATCAGGGAGGAAATCATAGAAAAAGGAACCTATATCCGCCCCTGGGTAGCCGACACGCTGAAAGAAATCAACTGCGAGTTCAAATAATAAGGAGGACATCATGGCAATAAAGTTTGATTTGATCCAGACGATGGGACTGGCCGTGCTGGTTTATGCGCTGGGTATGCTGATCAAAAGCAAAGTGGCCCTTTTCCGTAAGTACTTCATTCCTGCCCCGGTCATTGGAGGGCTCATTGCCAGTATCATTATTTTTGCCGGCGTCCAGACAGGAGCCTATAAAGTAACCCTGACAAGCACGCTGCAGAATTATTTCATGAACCTCTTCTTCTGCTGCACCGGTTTTACCTGCAGTATTGCCATCATCAAAAAAAGCGGTCGATTGGGCGCTATCCTGGCCGTTGGTGCCGTCTTCTTCCTGGTTGTACAAAATGTGGTCGGTGTTGCCCTGGCCGGTGTCTTTGGCATCAATAAACTGCTCGGTATCGCCATGGGTTCCATTTCCATGTCCGGTGGTGT
This sequence comes from uncultured Acidaminococcus sp., assembly GCA_902796945.1. Taxonomy (GTDB): domain Bacteria; phylum Bacillota; class Negativicutes; order Acidaminococcales; family Acidaminococcaceae; genus Acidaminococcus. The sequence continues at coordinate 7,118 of CADBQR010000092.1, read as the reverse complement.
TGGTTCCGGTGCCGCTTTCGGTCCGACCCTGGAACAGCTCGGTGCCGAGGGCGGAACAACGGTAGGCGTTGCCGCTGCTACCTTTGGTCTCCTCATGGGATCGCTGGTGGGCGGTCCTGTGGCAGAACGCCTGATTACGAAATATCACCTGAAAAGTAAATATGCCGAGGAAGAACCATCGGCGGAAGCTTCCGTGAAGGAAGTCATTTCCGAAAAACATTATTTCATCAGCATGGTCGAAGTCATTCTTGCCGCGGCGGTGGGTTCCTATATCCATGCCCTCCTCGTCAAGGCCAGTGGCCTGACATTCCCCTACTATGTGGGCTGTCTCTTCGGCGGCATGCTCTTCCGGAATGTCATGGACGCCAAAAAACTGAACCTGAAAATGAAGGAAGTCGATCTCATCGGTAATGTTTCCCTGAACCTCTTCCTTTCCCTGGCGCTGATGAACCTGAATATTGCAAAGCTGATCAACCTTGCCGGACCGATGATTGCCATTCTGCTGGTCCAGACGATTGTCATGATGCTGTGGGCTTATTTTGTCACCTTCCGTTCGATGGGTGGCGATTATGAAGCAGCGGTCATGGCCGCCGGCCATTGCGGCGTTGGCCTTGGTCAGACGCCAAACGCCGTGGCCAATATGGCCGCCGTCATTGAAAAGAACGGACCGGCGCCCAATGCCTGGTTTGTCCTGCCCGTCATTACGGTCGTCTTCATCAATATCATGAATCCCATCATCATTACGACCTTCATCAATCTTTTCAAGTAACCATCAAAAGAGCCCTTCTTTTTACGGAAGGGCCTTTTATTATCCAGTCGTTCATTACATCGTGAGGGAGTTGGAACATGGAAGATCGTATCCAAATAAAAGCAAAGGAACTTCTTTGCGGCGCCTATGACCTGCATACACACACCATCCCGTCCCACCTGGACCGGGCACTTGATGACATTGATCTGGTCAGGCAGGCTTCAGAAGCGGGAATGGCCGGCGTTGTCATCAAGAATCATTACGAACCGACCGGTGCAAGGGCCCAGCTCGTCAACCGCCACCATTTCGGAACGGCCCGGGCTTACGGCACGGTCGTATTGAATCACCCCGTTGGCGGCCTCAATGCCTATGCTGTGTACAGCGCCCTTGAAATGGGAGCCTCCCTTGTATTCATGCCCACCCGGGACGCTGAAAATTGCCTCAGGGATGCGAGCCTGCAGAAGAATTTCTTTGCCCGGCCGGGCATTTCCATTTTGGATGAAACGGGAAGGCTCAAAAAAGAAGTCTTTGACATCATGGATATCGTAAAAAAATATGGGGCAGCCCTTGCCACGGGCCATATCAGTCCTTTAGAAAGCGAAATACTCTGCCGGGAAGGCCTGAAACGTGGAGTCCGTATGGTCCTGACGCACCCCGAATGGTACCGGACAACGGTGCCCTTGGCGATTCAAAAGGAACTGGCCCGTCAGGGCGCATGGATTGAAAAATGCTTCTACAATCTGGAAGACGGCAGTTGTACTGCGGCAGAAATGGCGTCCCACATCAGATCCATCGGCGCATCCCATTGCTTTATGACAACCGATCGAGGACAGTATGGCAAGGCCCTGCCCGCAGTCGCCATGGAAAGCTTTATCCAAAGCCTGCTCCGGGAAGGCATTCGTGACCCTGAAATTGCCTTGATGCTCCGGGAAGTCCCCAGGGAGGTCCTGGGGCTGAAATAACGGCAGTATGACCCGGCCGGCATAAATTAGAATAAAAAAAATGCGAAGGCCTGCTTTTTCCAGGTATAGTCCTGAAAAAAGCAGGCCTCTTACTCATTGCGATATCCAAGATCGGCAACCACGATTTTGGCGGCATGCGGATCATTCCGGGCAGGCTGCCCCTGGCATTGCCTGCTCCTTTTTATTTACAGATCCCATCGATCCAGTCAAAAAGTGACTCCAGGTCATAATCACCGGCATGACCTTTTCCCCAGGCCACTTCAAAATCGACCTTTTTCTTTTGTCCCTGGAGCATCAGGGCCAGTTCAGCCGGCACGGCAAGGACCGTATCCCGGTCAAGGGAACCATGACGGATCCGCCAGTACCTGGCGACTTTCCCACTTCTTCGTGAAAGGGAAGCCAACGGATTCATAAGGGCAATCACGTTAGGGTCAGCCAGGGCTTGCCGGTCACTGCGATGAGTCATGGCAAATTCCGTAAAATGGCGGGGTTCACCGTCTTCCGTGCCAAATTCATCGTTCTCGCCGGAAGAGCTGTCCAATTTATCAAATGCAGGTGCCGCCTTGAGACGGGTCACGGCCATTCCGTAGACGCCAAAATCCATGTCCATGACCTGGCCATCATCGACTTCGACCCAATCGGTGCGGGTCACATCAACGCCCTTATCCAGGGCCTTCTGGGCCGACGCCAAATAGAGATCTTTCAGATAGTCCCGGAAAGAACCGTTCCCATCTTCATCGAGGGTCAACAAGGTCTTGTCAGGGGCTTTCAGTTTCAGGCTGTTCAGATAGGCCGGATAGCCCTTTTTAAGTTGCCCGGACACGGCTTCCTCGGTCCGGGTCATGGTACTTTCCCGGGCGCTTTCCGCAGGGGCGTTAAGGGGCCGCCCCGGAGCTCCTCCCTGTCCTTTCTGCTGATAATAGGTATTGATTCCGTTGAAGATCCATTCATAGGCCATATCCGCATGATCAAGATCCGTAATGGGGCAGTAGACACTGGCGGCAAAAATATCGTCACGGGCCTTGGCCGCACCAATTTCCTTCAGGTACGGTTCATATCCCTTATCGTTGCCAGTCGCCCCAAGCAGGGCCGACAGGGCACCACCGGCGCTGGTCCCGTTGGCTATGATGCGGTCCGTATTGCCGGCCGGCAGGCGGTTCCTGTTAAAACGCAGATAGCGGACAGCGGCTTTATAGTCAACAATCAGGGCCGGTGCCTTGCCAACATAATGACCGTCCGCATCAACCGTCGTACGTCCGCGGATGGCGGGGGCAGCCACAACATAGCCCCGTGCCAGGGCTGCCAGGGAAGCATTGGGACCGTGCGTCATACGGTCCTGTGCGGTAGGGACCGATGGCTCTCCCGGCATATAACCGCCCACTCCATTGGGCAGAAAGACAGGGGCCTTGGCCGCGGTATAGCCGTTGACGGTTTTTCCTTCCAGATAGGCCGCAGGAACATAAAGGTTCATTTGTTCATATTCAGCGTTTTTCGGGTGGCTGACATACACAAGATGTTCATAGGCATAGAATGGAACTTCCTTTCCCTGGTAGGACAACGTTTCCCTGTGTCCCTTGCCGGCCGGAAAGGTCAGGTCATAGGAAACCGGCACTGGATGGGTTCCTGTAACGACAGCGGGGCTTCCCTTCCCGGGGGAAGCGGCCAATACCGGAGCCGCCGCCAATCCCAGTCCGCATAGCAGGCAGGCCATACCGATTTTGATGGAAAGCTTCATGATGGATTCATTCACCTTCTTCTTGGAACATGACGATGCAATGGTCGTTTCGCAGTCATTCGATTCCTCCCGGGCAGATGGCGGGGAGAAAAAGATATCCGGGATTTTTATCGATAAGAAAAACAGGAAACCGGCAGCACGGCCTCCTTCCTGACGGGTAGTCGAAGCGCGCCAAAAGAGGAGAAGGAGACATCGCAGTCCGATGTCTCCTCATGGTGTTCCTATGGCAGTAAAGATTATCTGGTACGGCCCGGATATTGCTTCAGGCCTTCACCCAGGATATACATGGCACGCTTCAGGGCGTCACAGTTAAGGACGTAGGCAAGTCTGGCTTCATCCTTTCCCAGCTCGGGCGAAGAAACATAGAAGCCATTACCCGGCGTGATCATCACGGTTTCATTGTCAATGCTGAAATCAGTCAGGAGCCACTTGGCAAACTTCTCGATGTCATCGACAGGGAATTTGACCATGACGTAGAAAGCGCCTTTCGGCTGGGAGAAAACGACATCCGGCATGGCCGCCAGGGCCGTCCTGATGGCATCGCGGCGGCGGGCATATTCCTTGCGGACCGTTTCCCAATAGACTTTCGGCGTCGTATAAAGACCGGCGGCACCAGCCTGATCCATCTGGGAAACAGACAGGCGAGCCTGGCAGCATTTCAGGAGCTGCTCGTCCATGGCCGCGTTCTTGGAAATGACGCAGCCCACACGGGCACCGCAGGCACTATAGCGTTTGGAAACGGAATCGATGATGATGAGGTTATCGTCCAGTTCCGGCATGGACCCAAAGCTCTTGAACTTGCCGTCGTAGACAAATTCACGGTATACTTCATCGGCAATAAGGGCCAGGTCATATTTACGGACAATACGGGAAATGAGCTTCATTTCCTCTTCCGTATAAATAACGCCCGTCGGGTTGCCCGGGTTGGAAATCAGCAGGGCCCGTGTACGGGAATCAATGTATTTTTCGATTTCTTCCTCAGGGGGCAGATGATACCCGTCATCAGGCGACGTGGGCACACCGTTGATACGAATGTTGTAGGCCCCGACAAAGCTCTTATAATTGGCATAGAACGGTTCAAACATGAGGACGTTGTCACCGGGATCGCAGGTGGTCATGACCGCAAAGGAAATTGCCTCACTGCCGCCGTTGGTCACATAGATGTTATCCAGGCTGTAATCCATTCCCCATTCCTTGTAATATTTTTGGACAGCCTCCAGAAGCTCTTCCCGGCCCTGGGACTTCCCATATTCCAGCACTTTGGGACGGAACTCCCTTGTGGCCTTGAAAAAGCTGTCCGGTGTTTCAATATCCGGCTGACCGATGTTCAAATGATAGATCTTACGACCCTCTTTTTCCGCCTTATTGGCAATGGGGGCCAGTTTACGGATCGGTGATGTCGGAATATTTTTGGTACGTTCTGAAATATGCATGTGCTGCGCTCCTTTACAATAAATCACCAAATATGGAATTACCGATGAACTCACGCATGATGGAGTTATTGGGAATGGCTTCATCATCAATGGGCTCAACGATATTCAACATATTCTTGAGTTTCACTGCCACGGTGTATTCGGGTTCGTACGGTGAAATCTGCTCCAGTAAAGGATAGGCATATTTCTTGAAGACAGCCAGTTCATAGATGAGTGTCGTATTGAACAGAATATCTGCTTCTTCGCTGAAGGGGAAAATATATTTTTCCTCACCTTCCCGAACTTTGTGCCAGTTGCGAATGGTCGTGATGGCATCATGGGAACGGAACAGGGAATCCCGGACCATACGTCGCAGAAGGCGCATGTCCGTCGTGGGGATCCGGTTGTAATCATCAAAGGAAAGCGGTGTAAGGGCGCTGATGTAGATTTTCATCTTCTCGTCCTTCGGAACAACCGAAGAAACGATTTCGTTCAGGCCATGAATGCCTTCCACGATGAGGACACCGTCGTCGCCAAGCTGTTCCTTATGTCCCCGATAGGAACGGGTTCCCGTGCGAAAACTGAAATGCGGGATCTCCACGGTCCGTCCGGCCAGAAGATCACCCAGCTGGGCATTGAAAAGATCCGTATCCAGGGCCCCAATGGATTCAAAGTCATAGCTGCCATCGGGAAGCTTGGGCGTATCCTTGCGTTCCTTGAAATAGTTATCCATGCTGATGGGAATGGGACGGAGGCCATTGACCCGCAGCTGCACGGCCAGACGCTGGGAAAAGGTGGTCTTTCCCGAAGAGGAAGGACCGGCAATGAGCACAAGGCGGACGCCTTTTTCCTCGCTGGCAATGATATCGGCAATTTGGGAAATCCGTTTCTCATGCTGGGCTTCACAGACCTGGATGATGCCGCGGCTGTTCCCTCTTTTAATGAACTGGTTCAAGGCGGCCACAGTAGGACAATGCAGCCGCTGGCCCATCTTTTCCGAATCGGCATAAACCGCCGCCAGTTTATCCCGCTTTCTGAAAGGAGGCAGCTCGTCATAATGACCGGCCGGCCCATAACGCAGCAGGATACCCGAACCAAGAGGAATGATTTCAAATTTTTTCAGGTATCCGGCGTTCGGCAGCAGGGGATTGACGAAAAAGGCATTGACACCAGCCAGCTCATAGATATTGATGATCGCATCTTCCGGCAGCGCCGTAAGAAGCGGTGCCTGATCGACATAAAAACGCGGGTTTACGTAGTTCCAGGCTTCCTTCTTGGAGCAGGGAATCATCCGGATCGGCGTGGCATCATGGATCATTTGGTTCATGCATTCCGCCACATCCGCCAGATCATACTTGCTGAGTACGATCCGGTTCTTGATATCACAGTACAGGCCGTTCCCAAACGTATTCTGCACTTCCAGCATGACTTCCGGCCGCATCTTACGCATCGCGGCAATCAGGACAAACAAAAAGGTGCTGATATACGTATTATAGCCTTCTGTACTGTTCACATCAAGAAAACGAACGATGTCATTATTTTCAGGTACCTTATTCAGGGCAACAGCCTGACCATTAAGTACCCCTAAGGCAATAGGAGCTTCATAGAGTTCTTGGTAATCCGGGGCAATGTCCATCAGGGGTGTATTATCTGCATATTTTTTGTATTTTCCATCCGGTCCTATAATCTGCATATAAAGGGCTCCTTATTTGAATACTTATTCTCCCACAGCTTCCATAGCGGCCTTGATCTTCGCTGCCATGCCATAGATTTTCTTCAGCGGTGTGCAGCACAGGGCCACACGGACACCGGCAGCGAGCGGCACACAGAAGATGTTGTCTTCATGGAGCTTTTCGCAGACTGCCATGGAATCCCTTGCCGGTATGGACAGGAAGAATCCGGAAATATAGGGTACCATCTTCAGGCCGCACTCCCTGGCTTCCTTTGTGAAGACATCCCCTCTTTTCTGGATCATTTCATAATAGTAGTTACGTTCCTTTTGGATCTGGTCCAGAAGGTTTTTATCACGGTAGATCGTGACCAGCGTTTCCATAGCAGGCCGGTTACAGTTGGACCAGGTGGAACGGCTGGTGAACTTGTTGACATCCACAAATTCCCGGATCTGTGCTTCACTGGAAGAAACACCAATAAGGGCCCCGCAGCGCTGCCCATACATGGAAAAGCTCTTGGACATGCTGTAGCAGATGAGGGCAAAGATATTTTCCGGCAGATGGCTCAGTTCGCGGAAAATCTTCCGGACT
>CADBQR010000091.1 GCA_902796945.1 uncultured Acidaminococcus sp. | reverse complement strand
CCATAGCAATTACTCCATTGCAGCCGGTCCCGATATCGTCTCCCGTGGATTTGTCTATGTCCGTGCATCGGAAGAATTGATGGAAGGGGCCCGGGACCGCGTCCTCAGTACGCTGGATAAATGCCGCGAAAGCAATGTGACCGAATGGTCTTCCCTCAAATCCGCGGTACGGGATTCCCTGGGGCGTTATCTCTTTGAAAAGACGCGCCGCCGTCCCATGATCCTTCCGCTGATCATGGAAGTTTGATTGCCTAAATAAAATAAAATTGTCAGGAAGGGTTGCAGTGAAGAAAAAAGGAACACCGAGAAAAACGAAAAAGAGAATAAAGGGAACTGCTTCCACTTTTACGTTCAACCGGGAAGTCCTCGGTATTTTCTATGCAGCGCTGGCTGTTTTCATGGGCGTTGCCCTGGCCGGTTTCAACGTCGGAAGTTTTGGAAACTTTGTACACAAGGTCCTGAATTATGCACTGGGGGTGGGCGCGTTTCTGCTCCCACTCTATCTGCTGATCCTGGGCCTTGGTTATATTGCCAATCACGAACGGCTGCGTTTTTCCAAACGTTTCTTTTCGATTCTGCTCCTCTTGGTATCCCTGCTGGCGCTTTGGCATCTGTCAGTCGTGCCGGAAGGGGCAGAGCTGCTTCCTGATTCCTTACCTGTCGGTGGCGGTCTCCTCGGAGGCGCCATCGTGTTTGTTTTCACAAAGATTTTAGGACGTATTGGTGCTACGATCCTTCTGGTGGCCCTGTCCCTGATGGCACTTGTCATGACCCGCTGGTTCTCACTCAGCAAACCGCTGAAAAAAGCGGGCGAAGAAGTCCGGGAAGGAGCCGAATCGGCCGTCCAGAAATGGTCGGACTACCGGGAAAGAAGGGAACAGCGGAAACAGGCCATCTATGACCAGGAAGCCGAGCCAGCAAATGGGAGCCGCCAGAATCCAGAAAACACGGATAGGCGTTCCATCGGTCAGATCATCAAGAGGGCCCTTTCCAGCGCTGAACCCTTTGTTAAATTTGATAAGGAACAAATTGAAGGCAAGGAAGAACCGGTCAAATCTGCACAAAAGGAAGATTTTGTGCCCTATACGCCGGCTATACCGCCTAACATTCCTGATAAAACCGAGGACACAGCTGCAACGGAAGAAAAGATTCCCGAGGCCCAGCCGGTTGCATCTACTGAAACAACCGATGGGGAAGGGGAACCGGCAGCGCCTGCCTATATTTTCCCGCCCCTGACCCTGTTGAACCATCCGAAACCGGTCGACCGCAATCATTCCATTGCAGAAATGCAGAAACAGGGAAGGATCATTGAACAGACCCTCAGTGATTTTGGTGTCAAGGCCAAACTGGTCAATGTGACAAAAGGGCCCTCGGTAACCCGTTATGAGCTGGAACCGGCTCCGGGCGTCAAGGTCAATAAAATCCAGAACCTGTCCGAAGATATTGCCCTTAAACTGGCTGTAACGAGTGTCCGTATCGAACCCATCCCGGGGAAAGCGGCCATCGGAATCGAAGTTCCATCCCATTACAGCGAACCAGTCACCTTCCGTTCCATCGTGGACTGCGATGAAATCCGCCATGCCAAGGGAAAACTGTGTGTTGGACTGGGGAAGGATATTTCCGGCCGCGTCATCGTTGCTGACCTCAGCAAGATGCCTCATCTTCTTATTGCCGGGTCCACAGGTTCCGGTAAATCCGTATTTATCAATACCATCATTGCCAGTCTTTTGTACCGGGCCAAGCCGGATGAGGTCAAGCTCATACTGGTCGACCCGAAGGTCGTGGAACTGACCAATTACAACGGAATTCCCCATTTGCTGACACCGGTCGTAACGGGACCGAAGCAGGCTGCATCGGCCCTGCATTGGGCTGTTGTGGAAATGGAGCGACGTTACAGCCTGTTTGCCAAGACCCAGGTCCGCAAGATTGACGATTATAATGCCCAGATGCCTGAAGGGGAAAGATTGCCTTTCATCGTGGTCATTATCGACGAATTGTCCGATTTGATGATGGTGGCAGCTGTGGATGTGGAAGACGCCATCCTGCGTCTGGCCCAGAAAGCCCGTGCTGCCGGAATCCATCTGATCCTGGCGACGCAGCGTCCTTCCGTTGACGTCCTGACGGGTACCATCAAAGCCAATATTCCTTCCCGCATTGCCTTTGCTGTTTCTTCCAATACGGACAGCCGAACCATTCTGGATATGAGCGGTGCTGAAAACCTGCTGGGGCGCGGCGATATGTTGTACTTCCCGACGGGGGCCAATAAGCCGACCCGTGTCCAGGGCGCCTTTATTACGGACGAGGAACTGGCACGCATTGTCAACTTTATCAAGTCGGAATCCATCCCTGCCAATTACGAAGAAGAAGTTACCACCCAGGAGCTGTCTGAGGATAAAAAGAAACATAACGGCAGCAGTACGGACGAGGAAAACGTCGATGACGACCTCTTCCTGGATGCCCTTCGACTTGTCGTCTCTACCCATCAGGCTTCTTCCTCCATGCTGCAGCGCAAATTCCGCATAGGATATACGCGGGCAGCCCGCCTGGTCGATACAATGGAAGAAAAGGGCATTGTAGGGCCGGCGGAAGGGAGCAAACCTCGTACCCTGATCATGAGTGAAGCCGCCATAGCGGAACGCTATTTTACTAAGGGAAATGCCGGAACTCCGTGATGCGTGACTCCTTCAGCATTGTCCCAGGAAAACGTTGATTCAAAAGAAAGAGGCTGACCGTTAATGAACCACATTGGTGAATACTTAAAGCAACTGCGTACAGAAAAAAATATTTCCATGGAAGAAGTTGCCGAACATACAGGCATTCGCGAACAATATTTACAGGCACTGGAGTCGGGCGATTTCAATAAGATTCCCGGTGAAGTTTTTATCAAGGGTTTTATCCGCAATTACGGAAACTACCTGGGCGCTGACGGGAATGAACTGGTAGAAGCCTACACGAAAGGACTGGGAAGTCCGGAAGAACTCAGGGATAATGCTGAGGAAAAAGTTTCCGACACCATTGTGGTTAAAAATCCTGATACCGGGGAAGAGAAATCTACCGACAAGACCATGATTGTCACCCCTGCCATGATGGAAGAGGCCAGCGCGGCCCATCGGGACCAGGAAGCCCACCGGGATAGCCAGGAAGAAACGGATCAACCGGATATCACCCCCTTTGTCAAGGAAATCGACGACGATGAGCTTGAAGAGTATGCCGACAAGGAGAGTGGGACCAAGCATTCCCTTCTACAGAAAATCAAGGATTTCATCGACGAGAACCTTTATGAGGAAGTTGACGATGACGAGGATGAAGAAGAGGAGGAAAACCAGGACCGATTCCCTGGCTATGCCTATCAAAAAGAAGAGGACAGCCCGTCCCGTAAGGGAATCAGCGCTTACCTCAATATGAGGGTCTTTTACATTGTCTTCGCTGCCTGTTTCGGTATTTTCTGCATCGTCATGGCCTACTTTATTTTTGGTGGGAAAACGATGCCTGAACTTTCGGCTACGACCTCCCTTACGGATTCCGTAAAGAGCGATCATTCAACGGCCCGTAAGGCTGAATCAGATGAAGAGAAGCCGAAGGAAACAAAGAAAGAAGAGAAAAAGGAGACCAATAAGGGCAATTCAAAATCGTTTGGCCAGGAAACCAAGAATGGAGTCACTGTAGTCGTAACGTACAAGAAACCGGTTTGGACGGAAGCTTCCCTGGATGGGAAGAGTGTGGAACGCATCACGGTACCGGCCGGATCTACCCGGACCTATCGTGCCAGCAAGGAAGTCGAGCTGAGCTTTGGCAGCATCCGCGATGTTTCCATCAAAGTAAACGGAAAGGATTATAAGCTGAAGGATACGGAATGGGGTACCATGTCCAAAACGTTCCGCGCGAATTAATTCCGCAGAAGGCAACAGCACCACTTAAAACCCCGGTTGTCCCTCTGGTTGGGACGGAGAGGAGTCATATTGAAAATTGGAGTCGTGAGCCTCGGCTGCCCTAAGAATCTTGTAGATTCTGAGGTCATGATGGGACTCATCAAGGAACGAAACTGGGAAATTACCAATGATCCGGCGCAGGCGGATATCATTATTGTCAACACCTGCGGGTTCATTGAAAGCGCCAAGACAGAATCAATCAACACGATCCTGCAAATGGCGGAATATAAGAAAAGCAACAAAAACTGCAAGCTGATCATGACGGGTTGTCTCGGACAGCGGTATGCCGATGAACTGTTTACTTCCATGCCGGAAGTGGACGCAATCATTGGGACGGAATGCTATGACCAGATTGGCCAGGTTATTGACCGGGTGGAAAAAGGCGAGCGTTTTACATTGCTGCTGCCGCCTAAACCCTATCAGCAGGCTGCCAGACGGGTCCTGACGACGCCGAAATATACGGCTTACGTCAAGATTGCGGAAGGCTGCAACAACCGCTGTTCCTACTGTGCCATTCCCAAGATCCGGGGCCCTTACCGCAGCCGCCCCTATGAGGAAATTATCGAGGAAGTCAAGGAACTGGCCGCAGGTGGTACCCGGGAAATCATTCTGGTAGCCCAGGATACCACGCAATATGGCATTGACCGCTATCATCGTTTCCGCCTGGCCGAACTGCTCCATGATCTGAACCAGATTGAAGGGCTGCAATGGATCCGGATTCTCTATTGCTATCCTGATTCCTTTACGGATGAGCTGATTGAAACCATGGCAAACTGCCGCAAGGTATGCCATTATGTGGACCTTCCGTTGCAGCATGCCAGCAATTCATTGCTGAAGACCATGCACCGCCGCGATACGCGGGAACAGGTAGAGGTCCTGCTGGAAAAACTCAGGCAGCGCATTCCCGATATCTGTATCCGTACAACCTTCATCGTCGGGTTCCCCGGTGAAACGGAGGAACAGTTCCAGGAGCTCCTGGATTTTACTGAAAAACAGCGGTTCCAATGTGCCGGCGTCTTTACCTATTCCCAGGAAGATGGAACGGAGGCGGGAGCCATGCCGAACCAGATCGACGAAGAAATCAAACAGGACCGCTACCATCGCCTGATGGCCCTGCAGGCCCGGATTTCCGAAGAAAGGCAGCAGGAGAGGGAAGGGAAGGTCCTGGATGTCCTGGTGGAAGGGCATGATGAAGAAGACCCCAGTCTTGCCGTGGGCCGTTCTTATGCGGAAGCACCGGATATTGACGGAAAAATTTTCATTGAAGGAGCCCGGCAACTGACGGTTGGCTCCATTGTTAAGGCCAGGATTCAACAAGGGTTTACTTATGAAGCCGTTGCCGAGCTGGTAAAGGAGTGACTTCGGGTGAATGTAGAAATCATCAACACGGGCACGGAACTGTTATTGGGCGACATCGTAAACACGAGTTTCCAACTTCTGTCCCGCACCCTGAATGATGCCGGTTTCAACGTCCTGTATCAGACCACCATCGGGGATAATGGGGACCGACTCCTGGAAGTACTTGATATTGCGCTCCATCGCGCCGATATTGTTATCACCACAGGAGGCCTTGGCCCTACGAGGGGTGATATCACAAAGGAAATGGTCGCCCGTTATCTGAAGCGTCCCCTTGTCCTCAGCGATGCCTGGGTAAAGAAAATGGAGGCGTTCTTCAGGTCCCGTGGCCTGACGATGGCCGCAAACAATAAGAAACAGGCCATGGTCCCGGAAGGAGCCGAAGTCTTTAATAATGACGTCGGAACGGCACCGGGCCTTGCCATTTGGACCCCTGAAGGAAAATTGATCATTCTGCTGCCAGGGCCACCTGCGGAAACCAGGTTTGTCCTTGAAGAGGAGGTCATGCCTTATCTGCGCAGGACCTTTGCTGAACAGGGCGTTATCCATTCCCGTCTGCTCCACCTGCGGGGAATCTCGGAATCCATGACGGCTGCCAAGCTGGATCAGGTTGTCATGAGCCAGACGAATCCGACTGTAGCAATTTATGCACGAAAAGGGGAAATCCTGATCCGCATTACCGCAAAGGCCAGCAGCCTGGATGCCTGCAATGACCTGATTGCTAGAGAAGAAGCGCTCATCCGCTCCTGCGTGGGAGAATATATCTACGGGGTGGATTATGAAACATTGGCGGAAGCCCTGGGAAAGAGGCTCCTGGAGAAGCATCTGACCATTGCCTTTGCCGAATCCTGTACCGGTGGATTAACCTCCAGCTTAATGACCGATGTGCCTGGCAGCTCGGAATACCTTCTGGGATCTGTGGTGTCCTATAGCAATATGGCCAAACATGAAATCCTAGGCGTTCCTCAGGAAACACTGGACCGTTATACGGCGGTCAGCCGGGAAACGGCCAAGGCCATGGCAGAAGGCGTACGCCGTCTTCTGCATACAGATGTAGGTGTCAGCATCACCGGTATTGCCGGCCCTGGCGGTGGCACCCCTGAAAAGCCAGTGGGCCTCGTCTATGAAGCTTGTGCCACTGCAAAAGGGACCATCATCCAGGAACTTCGCTACAAAGCTTCCCGCACCACCATCAAGATGCGGGCCGCCATGAATGCCATGTCCATGGCCATGGACGAGATTAAGAAATTAGATTGATTTAGGAGAACTTATGACCGAAGAAAATACGATTACCTCTTTTGAAGAACTGCATTTAGATAAAAAGATCCTGACTGCCCTGAAAGATATGGGGTTTGAAGAACCGTCTCCCATTCAGAAGGGAGCGATTCCGCTCGCCCTGGAAGGAAACGATATCATTGGGCAGGCTCAGACAGGAACCGGTAAGACGGCGGCTTTTGGGATTCCCATCATTCAATCCATTGATGAAAAGAACCGCCATGTCCAGGCCCTCGTCATGTCCCCGACCCGGGAACTCTGCATCCAGGTAGCCGAGGAAATCGGCAAGATAGGCCGTCCCAAACACGTCCATGTGCTTCCGGTTTATGGCGGCCAACCGATTGAACGGCAGATCCGCAGCCTGAAGCATGGCGTCCAGATTGTCATTGGAACGCCGGGCCGTCTGCTTGACCATCTTCGCCGGGAAACAATCAAGTTGGATCATGTCCGCTTCCTGGTCCTGGATGAAGCCGATGAAATGCTTGATATGGGATTCATTGAAGACATTGAAACCATCATCAAGCAGGTTCCGCCGGAACGGCAGACCATGCTGTTTTCGGCTACCATGCCCAGACCCATTCTGAGCATCAGCAAGAAATACATGCGTTCGCCGAAACTGGTGGCCATCCATAAGGAAATCATCACGGCCCCGACCATCGATCAATACTATTATGAAACAAAGGACAAGGTGGACGGGCTCTGCCGCATCCTGGATACGACGGATGATTGCAAAATGATCATTTTCTGTCGTACGAAAAAAGGGGTCGATGAACTGGTCATTGCCCTGGCCACGCGCGGCTATGAGGCAGAAGGCCTGCATGGGGACCTGAGTCAGACACAGCGGGACCGGGTCATGAAGAAATTCCGCCAGAACCAGGTGGATATCCTGGTAGCCACCGATGTAGCGGCCAGAGGTCTGGATATCGATAACATCACCCATGTTGTCAACTTCGATATCCCCCAGGATCCTGAAAGCTATGTGCATCGCATCGGCCGTACCGGTCGTGCCGGCAACAGTGGCGTTGCCCTTACCTTTATTACGCCCCGTGAATTCCGCCAGCTCAAATTGATTGAACGCAGTGTCAAGACGAAGATTATCCGTGGGCAGCTGCCGACCGACGCCAGCGTGCTTGAAAAGCAGCGGGAACAGATTATTTCCAAGATGCAGAACATTTTGGAACAAAACCAGTACCACGATTATCTTCCTATTGTGGAAGCCCTGGAAAATGACTATGATATCCAGGATATAGCCGCAGCGGCCCTGAAGTTCATGCAGGAAGGCAATAAGGCACTGGAAGAATCCTCTGATAAGGATGTCCTTCCCGATGCCCTGGCGAATACGGGCGCCCGTCCCGGTATGGTGCGGCTCTTTATCAATATCGGCCGTAGTGCCAAGGTAACGGTACGGGACATTATTCAAAGCTTTGCCATTGAAGCGGAAATTCCGCCTCGTTCCATTGGACGGATCAGCATCTACGATAAATTTTCCTTTGTGGAAGTACCCGCTGATTTCGCTGAAAAGGTAATTGGTGTCATGCACAAGAATACCATTCGTGGATTCCGGGTCAATATGGAGCCTGCCAGAGCACGGGGATAATTTCTTATGGACAAGATCGTCTACGGAAAAACTGAAGGAATCAAAAAGAATATCATTACCCGCTTGGAAAGTCTCTATGATATCCAAGTGGAACCGGGCCAGCTCATTACAAAGGAACTGGCCCTCCTTCTGCGTGACCTGACGGAAGCGGTGGGCCGGGAAATTTCGGTCTATATCGACCGGAAAGGAACCGTTACCAATGTTTCCATCGGTTCCGACCGGCATGTGACCCTGCAGGATCCCGGTTCCCGGCGCAGTTTGTGGCGTTTAAGCGGAATTGCCTGCCTGCATACGCATCCATCCGGCACGGCACGGCTTTCCGGGGTTGATGTGGCGGCACTGAAAGACCTGCGGTTTGATGCCATGGCCGCCCTTGCCTGGGCAAGGCCTGACCAGGAGCCGCTGCTTTCCTTTGGCCTGATTACGGACCTGTCAGACCGCCAGGAAGCGATTGTGGAAGAATTCGGACCCTATACGGCAACAGAAGCTTCCCATATCCCATTCCGCAATGTCCTTGCCACGGTAGAACGCATTCTGGGCAAGAAGACACGGAGCGAAACGACCGGGGAGGAACAGGAGCGGGCCATGCTGGTATCGCTGAGCTGGGGAGAAAATAAATCGCGCTGGACCGCGGAAGATTCCATTGATGAACTGGCTCAATTGGCTCAGACGGCGGGTGCCGTCGTAGTTGGAAAATTTGTTCAGTCCCGTCCGAAACCAGACCCTGTTTTCTTCATTGGCCGGGGCAAAGTTGAGGAAATGGCGCTCTTTGCCCAACAGGAAGGAATCGATCTCTGTATTTTTGACGACGAGCTGTCACCGGCCCAACAGCGGAACCTGGAACGGGCCCTGGGTGTCCGGATCATTGACCGAACCGGTCTTATCCTGGATATCTTTGCCAAAAGAGCCAAAACCAGTGAAGGCAAACTGCAAGTTGAACTGGCCCAGCTGCAATACATGCTGCCCCGAATCATGGGGCAGGGTGCCAGCTTGTCCCGCCTGGGCGGCGGCATCGGGACTCGTGGTCCCGGCGAAACCAAACTGGAAGTGGATCGCCGCCGCATTCGGGACCGGATTTCCTTTCTGGAAGACCAGATCCATAAAATGAAGCTTTCCAGGAAGACCCAGCAGCGGGCCCGTTCCAGGAGCCAGATCCGCCAGATCTGCCTGGTTGGCTATACCAACGCGGGAAAATCGTCCCTGCTCAACCGGCTGACCCATTCGGATATCTATGCCCAGGACCAGCTTTTTGCTACCCTGGATCCTACCACTCGAAAGCTGGAGTTGCCGGATAACGAAATCTGCACCCTGACGGATACGGTCGGTTTCATTCAGCGGCTGCCCCATCACCTGGTTGCAGCCTTTAAATCCACGCTGGAAGTGGTTGCTGACGCGGATTTACTGCTCCACGTCATTGATTGCAGCCATGAAATGTACCGGGAGCAGGAGCAGGCCGTCTATGATGTCCTGCATGAACTGCAGATTACGGATAAACCCATCCTTACGGTCTATAATAAAATCGATAAGTTGCCGGATCACGCGAATATGGCAGCGACCTTGACCCGGGAAAATACGGCAGCCGTTTCCGCCAAAACGGGGGAAGGAATTCCCGCCTTACTGGATAAGATCAGCCGCATGGTGGCTGCGGGGAAGGAAGAAATAACCCTGCTCATTCCCTATACGGATACGAAAACAGCAGCCGAACTCCATGCCCGGGCCGCTGTACTCAGCGAGGACTACCAGGCGGAAGGAGTCCTTATGAAAATCCGTGTGGATCGCCAGGAATTGCCCCGCTATGAGGCCTATATTCAACAGGAGGTTTGAAATCGAATATGATTGATTGGGAGAAAATCGAACAGGATGCACTTGAAGTGGTTGCCCGGACGAGTGCCATTCACGAGAAAGCCGCTTTGATCAATACCCGTAAGGTCCTGGATGCCTTTGCGGCCCACCAGGTAGCGGATTATTATCTGAAACCAAGTACCGGTTACGGTTATTCTGATACCGGACGGGATGCTCTTGACGGAATCTATGCCAATATTTTTAAGACGGAAGCGGCTCTCGTGCGCAGCCAGTTTGTTTCCGGCACCCATGCCCTCGCCGTCGCACTCCTGGGAGTCCTGAAACCAGGAGACGAATTGATTGCGGCGACGGGTGAGCCCTATGATACCATGCAGACCATTATCGGTTCCCCAATCCGGACACCGGGATCCCTGGTGGATCTGGGAATCACCTATAAACAGATTCCCATGACCGGGGATCATCCTGATATGGATGCCATTGTAAACGCCATTACAGAAAAAACGCGTATGGTCCATGTACAGCGTTCCTGCGGTTACAGCAGCGTTCGAAAGACCCTGACTGTCGACGAAATCGGCGAGATCTTTGCCGCTGTCAAAAAGGTAAAACCCGATGTAATCTGTTTTGTCGATAACTGCTATGGCGAATTTATTGAAGAAAAAGAGCCGACGGAAGTGGGTGCTGACCTTATGGCCGGTTCCCTGATCAAGAACCTGGGAGGCGGCATCGCTCCTACGGGCGGCTACATTGTGGGACGGCAGGATCTGGTAGAGCAGGCCTCCTATCGCCTTACGGCACCCGGACTGGGCGGAGAAATGGGGGCGACCCTGGGCGACACGGCCCGCGAGTTCTATCAGGGTCTTTTCCTGGCACCCCATATCGTCCTCCAGGCTGTCAAGACCTCCATCTTTGCTGCTTCTGTTTTCCAGAGCCTGGGCTTTGAGGTCTCTCCGCTTCCAGAGGATCGGCGCAGCGACATCATTCAGACCATTACGCTCAAGACAAAGGAAAATCTCTGCCATTTCTGTGAAGCCATCCAGGCCCACTCTCCCATTGATGCCCACGTTACCCCGGTACCCTCCCACCTGCCTGGTTATCAGGACGAGGTCATTATGGCAGCGGGCACCTTTGTCCAAGGGGCTTCCATCGAATTAAGTGCCGATGCGCCCGTGCGCGCTCCCTTCAAGGTATACCTGCAGGGAGGCCTTACCTTCGAACATGGCCACATTGCCATTTTGGCAGCGGCCAGACAGATCATGGAAGGAAAATAGCCCAGAACGGAAACGGCCACGAAAGAATGGCCAATCCATTAATCCGATGTTCCTTCAGATTGTTTTTATCAGAAATGCATTCATCGGAATGGGATTTACTTTTTCTGTACCGATAAACTTTATGATTTATGGGCAGGAAAAATCTTATTTTTGTCTCCCTTCACAATCGGACATAGGAAAACGAATCAAATTCCATTAAAAAGCATTCAGGAATTGGCAAAAAAGAAATTCATAAAAGGACATGAAAAAACGACCTCTAAAAATGATTTTAGAGGTCGTTTTTGTATAATGTGCATAAAGTTAATCATTCATAACAATAAAATCGCTCAAAATCGAAATTTGGAAGCATACGGGTGATTTGATTATTTTTGAAGCGATTTTAATGAAAAGAAAGTCCCTGAACCCATCATCCGGTAATGATCCAGGATCAAATCCCTCAAAATGACCCATATCCTTACCAGAAAGAAAATACCGAAAAAGCAAAACCGGTTTCAGAGAACGCGGAACACACCGATGACAACGCCGGCAATTTTAATATTGTCCGTTCCCACAATCGGAGCATAGGCCGCATTGGCAGGTTGCAGGCGCACCTGTTTCAATTCGCGGAAATAACGCTTGATGGTGGTTTCCTCGCCATTGATCAAAGCGACCACGATATCTCCGTTGGAAGCGTAATCCTGCCGGCGCACAAAGACATAGTCATGATCGAGGATTCCCGCGTCTCTCATGCTGTCGCCTTCAACGGTCATCATGAAGACGTCATCCCGTGTTCCCAAGAGGTCCATAGGAATAGGGTAGGTGTCCTCAATATTTTCATTCGCCAGGATGGGATTCCCAGCATGGACCGCGCCCACCAAAGGAACGCCGACCAGGGTTTTCTGACGCCAGGAATTGTCCTGCGTCAGGCCGTAGGTACGGGGTTTATCAGGGTCCCAGGAAACATATCCCATCGAAGCGAGCTTCTTCAGGTTATTATGGACACTGGCACTGGAGGCAAGCCCGACGGCCTTGCCGATTTCACGGACAGAAGGAGGATATCCATTCTTAAAGCTGAATTCCTTGATGTAAGCCAGAATCTGGGCCTGACGAGGGGTAAGTGTGTTGGTAGATGGAGCCGAGCGATGGGCAGTCATATGAAAACCTCCTCAAATAAAATTCAAGAGAAAACATACTTTCATCTAGTATAACAGGAAAAAAATCAATAGTCAAACAAATGTTTACCAGACACAAAGAAAAGGGATAAAAGAGTGAATCAAGGAAATGATAAATGGAACCATGAAAAAGAACCGAATCCAAAAGAAAAATAAAAGCGAATCCCATAGAAGGTGAAGGACGCAGGAAATACGTATAAACCTCAAAGGAGAACAAGATGCAACCAGCGACAAAGGAAGGCGACAGGAAAAGTGTGATCGGCTTCGTTTTTATTACGTCCTATAATATATATTATGTAAAATAATGTCAAAAATAAGGCCGACCAATAGAATACCCGGAAGCCCCTTCCATTACGGGGTCTCCGGGTACGCTTGGATCGTCGCCGATAAATCTGGGCCGGAACCTTTTGTTTTTTATTTTTACTTGTTGATGGTATCCTTGTTCCTTACTTTTTATTTTCTCCTGGAATGATGGTAAAGGATTCAACAGAACGCTTAAAGGCATTCAGTTTCAAATCATAGTTGATGGTATCATCTGTCTGGAAATGTATGATATAGCCTTTGCCTTCCGGATTCAGGAGATATGCGTTCAGGATAAATACCTTTTTCAGGTCTTCGTTGTCCGTCGATTCGGTCAGGCTGCCCCTCAGGTCACCGACCATAACCGGTTCATGCCGTAGTATGGTGACATTCGGCGTATATTCGGTAATCTTATTGATGAAATTGGTTTCTGCCTCTTTCAGGTTATCTTTTGTGGCTGAACCTAATTCCCGGAAACTGTCATCACTGATCCGGCGGATCATCATTGAATCGGTATGGACACTGCTCAGGGAGCGGCCAAAAATAACGTTATCGGCACGCAGCGTATACATGCGCCAACCGCTGGGAATTTCCATCTTGAATTCCAAGGGCGGTACAATCAGCATATTGGAGTCAGTGTAACGGACACGGGAAAGATCAAGGTTGTCCGTAAGGGCCTTCAATGCCTGTTTCCCGGCTTCTGCACTGCCTTCCGTAGCACGGACCGTGACCACGCACAGTTCGTTTTTCTGGGGCTGATAGGCCTTTCCAATGATATAGGGCCGCTTTGTCCGGTCCGGATCCTTAGGAACCGCGCGAAATTCGTAGCTCCCCGACTGCATCCCCGTGGCAGACACATTCTGGTTTTGGGCCGATGCACGACTGCGCCGCAATTTGTCCCGCAGCATCTGGACTTTATCCTGGCTGTCCTTATTTTCCTTACTTTCCTGGGATCCGGTCAAATCATTTTCAATGGTATTTTGCGGATCATCCTGGATCTTGCTCAGGAACCGGTTGAATTCCCGTTTCTGTTCACTTGAATACTGTTTCATG
>CADBQR010000090.1 GCA_902796945.1 uncultured Acidaminococcus sp. | reverse complement strand
GCCGTCAAGGCGGAGAACGTGCGCCGCGAGAGCCCCGCTGCCGGCGACGTGATCTTGCTGCTGGGCGGCCGTACCGGCCGTGACGGCATGGGCGGCGCAACGGGTGCTTCCAAGGAGCATACGACGAAATCCCTGAGCGAATGTGGCGCTGAAGTCCAGAAGGGGAATCCGCCCAACGAAAGAAAAATCCAGCGCCTGTTCCGTAAACCGGAAGTGACGCGCCTGATCAAACGCTGCAACGACTTTGGCGCCGGCGGTGTCTCCGTCGCCATCGGCGAACTGGCACCTGGCCTGGTCATCAATTTGGACAAGGTGCCCAAAAAGTACGAAGGACTGGACGGCACGGAACTGGCCATCAGTGAATCCCAGGAACGTATGGCTGTGGTCATTGCTGCCAAGGACCTGGATGCCTTCATGAAAGCGGCGGAAGAGGAGAACCTGGAAGCCACGGTCGTGGCCGAGGTTGCCGCCGATCCCCGTCTCGTCATGTACTGGCGGGGTGAAAAGATTGTCGATCTGTCCCGCGCTTTCCTGGATACGAACGGAATCCCGCAGAAAGCGGATGTTGAGGTCGATGCCATTACGGCATCCTCCCCGTTTAACGAAACCCCGGCTGCCGTTGAAGGCTTGAGCAGCATCCGGGAACGCTGGCTGAAGAACCTGGATCGCCTGAATGTTTGCAGTCAGGAAGGCTTGGGTGAACGGTTTGATGGCACCATCGGACGGGGCAGTGTTCTTATGCCCTTCGGCGGACGCCGTCAGCTGACCCAGTCGGAAGGCATGGCTGCCCGCCTGCCTGTTCTGGGCGGCAAGACCACGGCGACATCCGTTATGGCCGCCGGGTATAATCCGAATGTGGCTGTCTGGAGCCCGTACCACGGCGGTATGTATGCGGTCGTGGAAGCTGTCTGCCGGGCCACTGCCATTGGTGCCGATCCCCGGAAACTGCGCCTTTCCATGCAGGAATATTTCCCGAAACTTCATAACAGTCATACCTGGGGACAGCCGCTCTCCGCATTGCTCGGTGCCTATAAGGCCTGCTGCGAACTGGAACTGCCGGCCATCGGCGGGAAGGATTCCATGTCCGGTACCTTTATGGACCTGGAAGTACCTCCTTCCCTGATCTGCTTCGCCGTGGGCGTCATGGATGGCCGCGATACCATTTCCAATGAATTCAAGAAGGCCGGCCATACGGTGGTCTTTGTCCCGGTTCCCTGTGATGAACATGAAGTGGTCGATTATACTGCGCTGAAGCAGCTCCTGGCTGCTGTTCATAAAGGCGTTATGGGCAAACGCATCATCACGGCGGGTGTTGTCAAGGAAGGTGGTGTGGCAGCTGCCATTTCTGCCATGTGCCTTGGCAATGAACTGGGCTTTGCCTTTGTGAAACCCTTCCTCCATGAGGAATGCCTCTTCACGCTGCAGCCCGGCGGCTTCCTGGTTGAACTCGCTGATGGCGCCGATGCTGAAAAGGTCTTTGAAGGAATTGATACGCTGGTTCTTGGCAAACTGACCGATGACGGAAAAGTGTGCGTCAATGATACGGAAATTACCCTTTCCGACATTGAAGACGCCTATACAAGAACCCTGGACGGTGTCTTCCCGCAGAAAGTGAAGAACTGCCCGAAGCTGAATCTCCGCCAGGTTCCTTATCATAACGACCTGCCGCTTACCGCTCCTTACAACGTGGCCAAGCCGAAGGTCTTTATCCCTGTATTCCCGGGCCTCAACTGCGAATACGACACGGCTGCTGCCTTTGAGGATGCCGGTGCGGTGACGGATATTTTCGTGGTCCGGAACCTTACGCCGGAAGCCATCAAGGAATCCGTTGAAGAGATGGCAAAACGCATCAGGGAAGCACAGATCATGGCCCTGCCCGGCGGCTTCAGTGCCGGTGATGAACCGGAAGGCAGCGGGAAGTTCATTGCCACCATGTTCCGCAACCCGGCTCTTACGGAAGCCGTGGAAGACCTCCTGGAAAACCGGGATGGCCTGATCCTGGGTATCTGTAATGGGTTCCAGGCCCTGATCAAGCTGGGCCTTGTGCCTTACGGAAAGATCCTTCCTTTGCAGGAAGATTCACCGACCCTGACCTTCAATACCATTGGACGCCATATTTCCCGCATGGTCAACACGAAAGTTGTTTCCAACAAATCGCCGTGGCTGGCCCTGACCGAACCGGGCGACGTGCACACGATTGCGGTTTCCCACGGGGAAGGCCGCTTTGTCTGCAGCGAGGAGGAAGTGCAACGTCTCTTCAAGAATGGCCAGATTGGTACCCAGTATGTGGACCTGAAGGGGGAACCGACCATGGAAAGTCCTTTCAACCCGAATGGATCCTTCTATGCGGTTGAATCCGTTTCGAGCCCGGATGGCCGTGTACTCGGCAAGATGGGCCATTCGGAGCGCTTTACAGATGGCCTGATGAAGAATATCCCCGGCAATAAACTGCAGCCAATCTTCCTGGCCGGTGTCCAATACTTTAAATAAGCTGATTCGGGACCTGTTGATCCCATCTTCAAATGCAGGGAAAACGCGGCGTCATCGCTCCGCTCATCTGAACGGGACGGTGGCGCCGCGCCCTGCCATCGTCTGATTGCTTTGACAAACCTGTCTTTTCGCTTCTGGCGGAAAGAGAATGGAGGAATGATTGCCTGATGGAACTAACTGTCAATACGAAAGCCCATGGTTTTATCGTGACCCGTGTCACACCGCTCCCTGATATTGAGGCGGTCGGTGTCGAGCTGACTCACGAAAAGAGCGGGGCCCATGTTTTCTATGTCCGCTCCCAGGACGACAACAAGGTCTTTACCATCGGTTTCCGGACGCCGTCCCGGGACGATACAGGCGTTGCCCATATTACGGAGCATTCCGTCCTGTGCGGATCCCGCAAATATCGTTTGAAGGAACCTTTTGTGGAACTGGTCAAAGGGTCCCTGAACACGTTCCTCAACGCCATGACCTATTCGGATAAAACGGTCTATCCGGTGGCGAGCCGGAACGACAAGGATTTCCGGAACCTGGTGGATGTGTACCTGGATGCCGTTTTTTATCCCCTGACCTATGAAAATCCCTTTACCCTGCGTCAGGAAGGCTGGCATTATGAAATCAATCCGGATGGCGCCCTGGTCTATAATGGTGTGGTCTATAACGAAATGAAAGGGGTCTATTCCTCTCCCGATGCCATTGAGGAACATGAAGTGAACAAGGCCCTGTTCCCGGACACGCCCTATCGCTTTGAATCAGGAGGCTTGCCGGAAGCCATTCCGACCCTGACCCAGGAGATGTTCACTGATTTTCACCGGAAATACTACAGCCCGGAAAATGCGTTCATCTATCTCTACGGGAACCTGGACATCGATGATTACCTGTCTTATCTGGATCAGGAGTATCTGAGCCATTTCAGCCGTACACCGGGTTTTAAGGTTCAGATTCCTCTGCAGGAATCCTTTGAACGGACCAAGGAAATCAAGGCCTTTTATCCGGAAGCGCCCGATGCCGATACGGATCATAAAACCTACCTGTCCCTGAACATCGTAACAGGAACAAGTCTTGACCAACAGCAGGTGATGGCGCTCCGCGTCCTGACCAAGGTCCTCCTGGAAGGGGACAATGCGCCGCTTCGTCTGGCCCTTCTGCAGGCCGGACTGGGCAGTGATGTGTCTGGATCCCTCAACGCGTCCCAGCTGCAGCCCGTCTTTTCCGTCCGTGTCAGCGGCAGTGACGCTTCGCTGCAGGACCGCTTCATCAGCGTCATCTATCGGACCCTGCAGGAAATCAGCCGCAAGGGTGTTCCGGAGGACCTTCTGGTGGCGGAATTGAACTCCGAGGAGTTCAAGGTGCGGGAAGCGGACTTCAATGTGTATCCGAAGGGACTCATCTATGGCCTCAACGCCATGGAATCCTGGCTCTATGGTGGGGATCCCACAGCCTGCCTGCAGTTTACGAAATCCCTGGATTTCCTGCGTGGGCAGATTGGAACCGGTTACTATGAGAACCTGATTGAAACCTTGCTCCTGGACAACACGCATAAGGTCCTTCTGACCCTTGCTCCTGAGCCGGGCAAGGAAGAAAAGGACAACGCGGCGTTCCGTGAGGAAATGGCTGCCCGGAAAAAGACCATGAGCGAAGCCGACCTGGCATCCTATAAGGCCATTGCTGATGAGCTCCATGCCCGTCAGGCCGCGGAAGACACGCCGGAAGCCCTGGCTTCCATTCCGCTTCTGGAACGGACCGACATTACCCGTAAAAACGAATATGAAAAGGTGGAAATCAGCAGGGAAGGGAACCATACTTTCCTGTTCCGGCCAGCCTTCAGCAATCAGATTTCCTATTTTGACTGGTGCTTTGACATGACCGGTGTCCCTGAGGACAAGCTATGCTGCGCATATTTGCTTTCTGACGTGCTTGGCAAGGTGGACACGGACCGTTTTACCTATCAGGAATTAAATACCTTCACGGATAAATATATTGGCGGTCTGGCCTTTGCCATCCAGCCCTACACGGCCTATGACAATACGGATCATTACCGGAATTATTTCAAGGTGACGGCCAAGGTCCTGGAAAAGAATGAGGATAAGCTCTTTGAACTGCTGCAGGCCCTGGCCCTGACCAGCCATATCATGGACCGCAAACGGCTTCGGGAAATCGTGGATGAGGTAAAGGCAGGATGGGATGCCCTGTTCTTCTCCCGCGGCATGACGGTCGCTTCCAGTCGTCTTGCTTCCTATTTCTCCCAGTCAGCACGCTGCAGTGAACATGACCAGCTGACGTATTATCAATTCCTGCAGGATCTCTGCGCCCATTTCGATGAAAGGATCGATCAGGTTGCTGCTACCCTGAAGGAACTGCTATCCGCTTTCTTCCATCAGGACCGGCTGGTGATGTCCCTTTCCTGTGAGGCATCCCATAAGGAAGAGGCCTGCAGACGCATGAAGGCCTTTGTGGAAAGCCTGCCGCATTCTGCCTATGCCGGAATGGAAGCGCCCGTGCTTTCCTGTGACGAAACCAATGAAGGCATCACGACTTCCGGGAAGGTCCAATATGTCCTGGCCGGTGGGAACTTCCGCACCCACGGTTATTCCTATACGGGCGCCATGAAGGTCCTGGAAACCATCCTTCGTTATGGCTACCTGTGGACCCGGATCCGTGTCCAGGGCGGCGCCTATGGAGCAGGGGCCCGCTTCAATCAGAACGGTGTCATGCAGCTGTCGTCCTATCGCGATCCCCAGCTCGTGAAGACCCTTGAAACCTATCGTGACCTTCCGGCCTTTTTGGAAAACTTCACGGCATCGGAACGGGAAATGACAAAATACGTCATCGGCACCATCAGCCTGATGGATACACCCCTGACGACGGCCATGCACCTGGAAAAAGCCATTACCACGTATCTGCGGGGCATTCCAGAAGGCCTTGCCCAGACCTGGCGGGATGAAGTCATTGACTGCTCTGCAAAGGATATCCAGGCTCTGGCGCCTCTGGTCAGGGATGTTATCAACGATGGCTATCTCTGTGTGGTGGGCAGCCAGGATGCCATTGAAAGCCATTCGCAACTTTTCCATAGAACCCTGAAGGCCTGAACCGGTCGGGTCATCGCCCTGACGGAAATGTCGCCATTTATGAACGGCCTGTTGCAAGGAGGCGATTCAACCTGATGATGCATCAACAGCAGGCGCTGATCCGCGCCCGTTTCGTGAGTCGGCCCAACCGCTTCATTGCCATTGCCGATATCGCAGGGGAGCAGGTTGTTTGCCATATGCCCAATACCGGGCGTATGTGGGAACTTCTGTATCCTGGTGCGGAGCTTTTGCTGCGCCGGGTTCCTTCGGAAAAACGGAAGACTCCTTATGACGTGACCGGCGTATTGCGTGAAGGCATTCCCATTCTTCTGGATACCCAGTACACAAATGATACGGCGGAGTGGCTGGTGCGGGAAAAGAAGATTCCCGGTTGGGAAGACTGGGATTTTGTCCGACGGGAAGTGACGGTAGGGGACAGTCGCTTTGACCTCCTGCTTCGGCGCGGAACGGAATGGTTCTATCTGGAAGTCAAATCCTGCACCCTTTTTGGGAAAAACGGAGCCATGTTCCCAGACGCTGTGACGGAACGGGGCCGGAAACACATTCGCGAGCTCGCTGAAATGCATGACCGGGGAATCCATACGGGACTGCTCATCCTGGTCCATTGGGAACGGGCACGCTGGTTCCTGCCGGATTACCATACGGACCCGGATTTTGCGGAAACCTTTCGTCTCTGTGCGCCGAAACTGGACTGGAAGGCCCTGGCCCTGCAGTGGGATCCGAATTTTACCCGGCCAAGGCCCGCGGGGCTGCTTGCCTATCCGGAAGACGTCCTGTGTCTGGAAAACCAGGATGGGGGAGACTATTTCCTGATCCTGGAACTACCGGAAGTGCGTACCCTTTCCGTGGGAGCCCTGGGCAATGTGACTTTTCCGGCCGGCTACTACGTCTATGTCGGTTCGGCCCGGAAAAACCTCTCAAAGCGTCTGGAACGGCACCGCCGGAAGCGCAAGCATATGCACTGGCATATTGATGTGCTGCGCGATGCAGGATCCCTCGTTGCGGCGATTCCCGTGCGGACAGTGGATGACCTGGAGCATGAAATGGCAGCCAGGCTTTCCCGGATTGCGGAATGGTCCATTCCTGGCTTTGGCTGCACGGACTGCCTTCAGGATGGATCCCATCTCTTCGGGTTCCACGAAAATCCCGTTCATCTTCCCGATTTCCTTCAGGTGCTGGAGGATTTCCGTATCAACCGGATCGACGCAAAGGTCAGGCTCCTCAGATAAACTGATTCCGACGGATCCCTTGGAATCAAATCGGTCATTCCATGTCTGTTGGTCATGTAAAAGAAAACCGGTATCTTACCGTATGGATTACGGTGAGGTGCCGGTCTTTTTTGCGGTTGATTCCGTGTATGGTCTTTTTTACGAAACTTTTTGGCTGGAGCTGCCTTTGCGGCTTTTTTGACTCCCTTCAATTGGGTGAATGGATTATAATGTATGCGGGAGGCGAGAACGATGAATAAGCACTTTATTCCCTGTTTTGCCCTGGCTGCCCTGCTCCTGTTCCCCTATGGAACCGGGGAGAGCCGTGTTACGGAACAGAAAATGTCCGGTTTGAATTACGCAATGAGTTATCCTGAGGTAATCCTTGAAGATAACCGGAAGGCCCAGGAACGGATCAATAAAGACCTTAGCCGTGTAACATCGGGGTTTTATAAAGATTTCAAAAAGGGAAAATTCTTTGAGGGACGCTTTTCCTATAAAGTCCGGTTTGAAGATGACCGGTACCTGTCCCTGACCGTGGCGGATTACCGGTTTCAGGCGGGTGCTGCCCATGGTTATACAATGACCCGGGGTTACACGTATGACAAAACAACGGGCCGGCGGCTTCCGCTTCGCCATTTTGTGAAGATTTGCCCCTCGGACAAACGGCTGGTTCTCCAACAACCCATCTATAATGTCCAGGATAAGCGGGTTCCCCTGAATGAGACCTTTGCAACGGACCTGGCCGGGTACCGGATGATCAAGGTCACGGACAATTACTGTCTCAATGCCAAAGGAAATCCGGTTCTCATCTATCCGCCCTATGAACTGGCCTGCTATGCCATGGGGACCCTTTACATTCATCTGTCACCGGAAATGATCGATTATTTCAATCGGAAGAATCAGTAAGGGAGTATGGTACCAGCGACCCCGGCAGCCCATGAAAGCCGGTTCCGGATGGAATCGATCAGGTCAATGCCTGCCCCTTTGTCTTTCAAGCAGCTCGGCAAGCTTCGGAAACGGAGAGAGGACTCGCTTCAGGATCCCATTCATATAGGCGATGGCAATCCCGTAATTGGTCATGGGAACACTGCTTTCCCGTGCTTTCTGCTGACGATAGGAAACTTCCTGAGGGTTCAGCATGCAGGCTCCGCAGTGCACAATCAGTGCATAGGGAGACAGGTCTTCAGGAAAGCCTTTTCCACTGGTGAAATCAAATTGCGGCTGTACTCCTGAAAAATTCCGGATCCAACCCGGCATCTTGACCGTTCCGATGTCATTGCACTGGCGGTGGTGGGTGCACCCTTCGGAAATCAGGACCCGGTCAGTGTCCTTCAGTTTTCCCAGGAACAGGGCCCCTTCGATGAACGGCCTGAGTTCGCCTTTATAGCGGGCAAAAAGAATGGAGAAACTGGTCAGTTCGATGGAAGGGGGCACCATTTTGCTGACTCTGGCAAAAGCCTGGCTGTCCGTGATGACGAGGCGGATTTTTTCCCCGTATGCGGTAATTGCCCCGGGCAGTTCTTCCGGTTGCAGGACGAGCGCGGTGGCATGATTATCCAGGATTTCCCGGATTACCTGCTGCTGCGGAAGGATGAGACGTCCCTTCGGGGCGGATTCATCGATGGGAACGACCAGGATGATCAGGTCATGAGGCTGCAGCAGGTCGCCCAGCAGGGGTTGCTTGTGGCGGTCCTTGCCTGCCATGGCAGCCAGACGGTTTTTCAGTTCGATGATTCCTTCATTCCGGAGGGCGCTGACGAGCATGAGGTGGGATTCTTCCTCCGCCGGCAGTTTGAGGCTGACGTCCCTGACGAGGTCCAGCTTGTTGAAAACCAGCAGGTAGGGCAGACGGCGTGCCTTGATTTCCCGCAGGATTTCCTGGTCATAGCCGGTCATACCCGTCGACGCGTCGATGACGAGCAGGACAATATCCGTACTGCGCAGGACGCCGCGTGCTTTCTCGATCCGCTGGGCACCCAGCGCGCTGTCATCATCAAGTCCCGGTGTATCCGTAATAAGGACGGGTCCCAGAGGCAGGATTTCCATGGCTTTGGAAACCGGATCGGTCGTCGTTCCCTTATAATCGGAAACGATGGCCAGGTTCTGCCCGGTCAAGGCATTGATCAGGGACGATTTACCGGCATTGCGGCAGCCAAAAAGGCCGATATGGACGCGTTCTCCCGATGGGGTTTCATTCAGGCTGGCAGGCATGTGAATCTCTTCCTTTCCTTACAAATGGGAATGGCGGTCATTCCCATGAAGCTCATGATTGCGGTTGTTATCCTTATGGTATCATTTATTTTCTTTAAAAACCAACAATTCCTTCTTTTTCAAAAAGTTTTTTCATAAGCAACGGCGGTGCACCAAAAGGATATTTATGAAGGAAAAATCCACCTTTTTCCTCGGTTTAACTGGGAAAAATGAGTGGCAATGCGAACTCCCCTGTCTTATGAATTTACGAAAAGTTTTCAAATTTGATTGGACAATCAGCGGATTTCGTGGTATCTTCATAGCCATATGATACAGAATTTCCAGTTTATTCGCATCAAGAAAGGCAACTACCATGGAATCCATTTATTTTGCAGCCCTTGCTGCCTTGTTGGGAGTGAGCGGGGCTTCTGCTGCCTATCAGATGGCAGCTGCCTGTGGCTCGGCCAGG
>CADBQR010000089.1 GCA_902796945.1 uncultured Acidaminococcus sp. | reverse complement strand
CCTAAGGCAGAAGAAACATTGAATTTACCGTTTTATTGGGTCACTTTTAACCGGCCAAATGGGTCAAATTGAACCCGGCCTTGACATAATCTACCTAAATTTGTTTTTCTAATTTAAAATAATGCCTCATGATATTTATATTTATTTATGGGGATAATCCCAAAAAGTCGCCTAACCACGTCGTCTTGCAATGATTTTATAGTATAATTAAGTATATCTTTAATATAAGGAGTTTATCATGGACCGTATAATGGAATACATTCTTTGCATATATAAAGAAAAAAGTTTCTCTAAAGCAGCAGCACGTCTATTTATCACCCAACCCGCTTTAAGCATCATGGTTCGAAAAGAAGAAAAGAAAAGAGGGGTAGTTTTCTTTAATCGAAATGTAAATCCCATTATTCCTACAGAAGCTGGTTCAAAATATATACATGCCGCTATTAAGATAAAAAAAATAGAACGAGACTTAGAAAATCAGCTCCATTCACTCAGTAATACTCTAGTTGTAGCCAGCTCTGCATTTTTCTGCGCCAATGTGCTGCCACAGCTCACAGATTTTTTTATGAAATCTCAAAAAACACCTTTACATATTAATTGTATTGAAGGATCTGCCACCGAGTTAGTTTCTTTTTTGCAAAATGGACATACTGATTTTGTCATTAGTGTGGATGATCATTATGGGAAAAATGTACAGAGCCGGCGTTTAAAGCAGGAAACTATCCTCTTGGCAGCTCTGTGTTCATTGATTACTGATCAATCACTTCAACGAGCAGCGATTCCCTATGAATCCATAAAACAAAGAACATATACTAATTCCTTCTATCGGCCTATTTCTCTGCACCATTTTAATAATTTTCCCTTTATCTTACTGACAAAAGGCAACGATTTGTATTATAGAGCGAAAAAGATGCTTCGTAATGCTTCTGTCACGCCTTCTTCAATTACCTATATGGACCAGCTCCAATCTTCTTTTCTGGCTGCGCAAACGGGAACAGGCCTCGTTTTTATCCGTGCTGAGTTGGCTACTATCATTGGTGATCCAAAGCAATTCTATTTTTATAAAATTGACGATGATTTAGCATTACGGGATGTAAAAATTTTCTATCGAACCACTGACAAGATGTCACCTTTAAAAGAATCTTTTTTCAAATTTTGTATCGGAGAATTTAAGGCAAGTTCTCAATAACAAACATCTTATCTATCCAATAGTTGTGGTGTTTTGGGGTAACCGCAAAATCATCCAGTGTGCAACATATAAAGCAATAGGCCCTGCCGACCAAAGCCGGCAGGGCCTATTGCTTACTTGCATATATTCTGTACTTCTTCAGACACTGTTGCAGCAGTTCCGGATGGATTTTGAAATCCAGATTGGGCAGTTTCTCGAAAAGATAGGTCAGATAGCGGATTACCCACTATTCCCTGGACCAAATCCAAAAACTAGGAAAACTCCATGGACTGTTATAAGAAGGAAAAATACCTCACGTTACATGAAGAACAATCTCCCAAAAGCCAGTAAAGAGATTTGCAATATCTCTTTACTGGCTTTTTTACAGAAAAATTTCTTTTATTTCTTTTATAAATCTTCATTTTCAATGGATATCAAAAGAAAAATATAAATAAATTAACATTTATACTTTATATTTTAAATTCATTCATTATATATCGAATATTTATTGAATTATAGTCATTAATGTGTTTATAATAAATACATGATTTACCAAAACCATGAAAAGAAAGGTGACCATTATGAAAAAACGTAACGCGTTCATCACCATGCTGTCACTGTTCATGGCAAGCACTTTTCTGTTTACCGGATGTGGTGGCAAAGCAGCAACAAGTCCAGCAAAAAAAGAAAGCAAGATTGTCATTGCCCAAGGTTCTGATCCTTTGTTCCTGAATCCTCACGGGAACGATGAAGGACCGACCAACTGTGTCAATTCCAATATTTACGATGCTCTAGTATTCCGGAAAGGGGATCTGAGCATCGAGCCGGCCCTGGCTGAATCCTGGGAGCAAAAAGATGAAAAGACCTGGATCTTCCATCTACGCAAGGGGGTCAAATTCCATAATGGGGATCCTTTTACAGCAGATGATGTAGTATTTTCCTTCCAACACTGCGCCGACAGCAAAGTCTGTGCCGGTATGGTGCAGTTCGTGGACACCATCAAAAAGATCGACGACAATACCATCGAACTGAAAACAAAGACGCCTTTCGCCCCCTTGTTTAGATTCCTTTCCAAAGTCATGATCATCGACAAGAAATACGTAGAAGCGGTAGGGGAAGACGAAATGAACCTGAAGCCCATCGGCACAGGCCCCTACAAAGTGGTGGAATGGGTGAAGGAAGACCACATCACCATGAAAGCCAATGAGAATTACTGGAAAGGGAAACCGGATATCCAGAATGTCATTTTCCGGCCCATCAGCAACGAAGCCACCCGTACGGCAGCCCTCCTGAGCGGGGATGTCCAACTGATCACCAACGTACCGGTCCACGATGCGGACCAGATCAAGCAGAACAGCAAGCTGGATTTTATCGGCAAACCTGGTCTGCGGCTGATTTATCTGACAGTAGATGTGAACCGGGATAAGACGCCCACCATCGACGGGAAGAACCCCTTCACGGATCCCAAAGTCAAGGAAGCCGTCCAGATGGCCA
The DNA here is from genome assembly GCA_902796945.1 of uncultured Acidaminococcus sp. Taxonomy (GTDB): domain Bacteria; phylum Bacillota; class Negativicutes; order Acidaminococcales; family Acidaminococcaceae; genus Acidaminococcus. Next base: position 1,836 of record CADBQR010000089.1, on the reverse strand, counting down.
TCGACAAGGACGCTATTGTGAAGAACATCATGAACGGCCATGCCTATGTGGCACAGCAGGAGAACGTGAAAGAAACCGTAGGTTATGTGGATGGTCTCACCACTCCGAAATACGACCCCGAAAAGGCCAAGCAGCTGCTGGCAGAAGCGGGCTATCCCAATGGGTTTGCAGTGACTTTGGATGCGCCCAATAACCGATACCCCAACGACTATAAGGTAGCCGAAGCCGTAGCCAGCCAGCTGGCCAAGGTGGGGATCCAGGTGAAGCTGAACCTGATGCCAAAGTCTTTGTTCTTCAATTACATCCGTCCTGGGGACAAAACCTCCTTCAACCTGACCGGCTGGGCCAGTGCTTTAGGCGATTGCGGGGACTGGTATAACACCATGTTCTATACCCGGGATAAGAAGAAGGGTCATGGCGGTTCCAACCGGGGCCATTACACCAATCCGGCCTTCGATGCAGCCCTGGACAAAGCCGACAGCACTTCTGACATGGCCACCCGTACCAAGTATCTGCAGGAATGCACCAAGATCCTGGCAAAAGACACGCCGTTCATCCCCCTGTACTTCCAGGAAGATGCCTACGGGGTCTCCAAAGACCTGGATTTCAAACCTCGTCTGGATGCTTATATCTATGTGTATGATATCCACTTCAAGAAATAAAAAAGAAGGGAAGGGGGCTGTTGCAGGAGCAACAGCCCGTCATATGTCATAGGTCATACGCCGATGGAAGCCAGCTCTGCTGGCTCTGGATTTAAGAAAATCATTTGAATTCCATAACAGGTTTTGAAATTTCAAAATCAATTTAGAAAAATTGATTTCTAAAAGCGTATGACGACTGACGTATGACGTATGACGAAGGGGGTGTTGCACGCAACGTGCAACACCCCCTTTCGATTTTATTTTCCATAGACCTCAGGATTGACCACCTGGGGCCATTTTTCGCCCTTGCATACTGCCACGCAGCCTTTGGCACAGGCCAGGCAGCTGGCGCCCATAGATTCTGGCGTAAGGGCTGCACAGTGAGGTGTCATGATCAGATGGGGAGCCTGGAGCAATGGCTGCTCCGGAGGCACTGGTTCCTGGCTGAATACGTCTACGCCGGCTCCGGCAATGATTCCGTCCTGCAGCGCTTTGGCTAAATCCCCTTCACTGACCACTTCTCCCCGGCTGGTATTGATCAGGAATGCGGTTGGTTTCATCATTTGCAGTTCTGGCAGAGAAATCATATGCCGGGTCGTTGCTAAGAGAGGGACATGGAGAGTCACAAAATCACTGTTTTGCAAAAGTTCCGTCAGACTTTCTGCAAAAACGCAGCCTGCCTGTTCCACTTTCTCCCGATTGTGGGAATGGCTGTATCCCAAGCATTCCATCCCCAGAGCATGACAGAACTGGGCCACGATTTTCCCAATAGCACCGGTCCCGATGATGTCCACCGTCTTTCCTTCCATTTCTGTGGGCGGTTCTGCATCCCGGATTGGCCAATTTCCCTGCCGTACCCCCTGGTCCATATCCGGCAACCTTTTGGCACAGGCAAACAGCAGAGCCAGGGTATGCTCTGCCACGGCCCGGCTGTTGGTTCCCGGCGTCACGACAACCGGGATATGGTGCCGCGTAGCGCAGGCAATGTCTATATTATCGTACCCCACACCAGTCCGGCCAATGACCTTCAGATTCCTGCACTGGTCGATGATAGCCGCGTCACAAAGGCCCAGGCGGTTGATATACGCATCCGCCATTTTTAATTCTGACGGTAAATTGCAAGTTGAATTTGAACACTCATAATCAAGAAACACACTCAATAGCATAAACTTCATCGAGGAATGCATCAAATAGT
>CADBQR010000088.1 GCA_902796945.1 uncultured Acidaminococcus sp. | reverse complement strand
GGGCCAGCTCTTTTCCGATGACCCCCTCCGGACCGCCAACCTGATTTGCAACGCTGCCATTGAAGCCCGTGTCATCGGGCTTGATAAGCCGGCCATGAGCATTACCGGCTCCGGCGCCCACGGAATCATTGCCACCCTTCCGCTCTATGCCTGGGCGAAGGTCAGGAAGGAAGGGGAAGATGTCCTGCTCCGGTCCATCGCCCTCAGCTACCTCATCTGCATGTATATCAAGGAATATTCCGGCAAGCTGTCGGCCTTTTGCGGGTGTGCCATCGCGGCTGGAACGGGGGCTGCCTGCGGGCTGGTCTACCTGATGGGCGGCGGGGAAAAGGAACTGCAAAAGGCCATCAGCAACATGGCCAGCTCCATCACCGGCATGATCTGTGACGGCGGGAACCAGGGCTGTGTCATGAAGGGCATCACGGCGGTGGAACTGTCCTTCACGTCGGCCAAACTGGCCATGCAGGATGCTTATATCTTTCCGGAACACGGTATCAACGGTGCGACTCCGGAGGAGACCATGCGCAACATGGGCCTCATTGCCTCGCCGGGAATGGTGGCCACGGAAAGGACCATTGTGGAAATCCTGCAGGATAAGGACCGAAAAAAGAAACAGGAGTGAACGTGAATCAATGAACATACGCTGTGCGACACTGGACGATGTAACGCGGATTGCTGCCATGGAAGCAGCCTGTTTTCCCAAGGCCGAAGCGGCTACCGAAGCTTCGATCCGGGATCGGGTCACGGTCTATCCTTCCCATTTTTACCTGCTCCTGGATGGAGACCGGTTGGTTTCCTTTGTCAATGGACTGGTCACGAATGACCCGGACCTGAAGGATGAAATGTATGAGAAGGCCACCCTTCATGATGAAAAGGGAGCCTGGCAAATGATTTTCGGGCTTGACACGGATCCGGCGTATCAGCGGCAGGGGATGGCCCGCAAGGTCCTGCAGCGGTTTATTGATGATGCCAGGAAGCAGGGCCGCAAGGGCGTGGTCCTTACCTGCAAGGACCGCCTGATCCATTACTACAGGACGTTTGGATTCGTCGATGAAGGCGTATCCGGTTCGACCCACGGCGATGTGGTCTGGCACCAGATGAGATTGAAATTTTAAGGGAGGCTGCCCCGAAAAGGGCGGCTTCTTTTTTTGTCCGGCCGGAAAAGCCCTTTTGCCGGTTGCAGGAAAAACTTCCCCTTTGGGCCTGGAATTTACGGCAGAGGAGGCTTCGGTTGTCGGTTTCCCCACAGCGGAGGGACGGGGCAGGGGGGATGCCCGCCGGAATCGTTCTTTTCAGGATTTACTATAACTGTTATTTATACAAGCATTCGCAACAGGCAGTTTTATAAATACGTAATTTCCTCTATAATTGACTCATGAAATCGATTGTTTTCCATAACAATGACTGATAACTTGTTTTGAACAGAGGAGGTTCCATGATGCGCATGAACAAGAAAAAGGCCTGGTTGGTTGCTGCCCTGCTGGTACTGGCTACAGGCGCCGGTACGGCCTGGCATTTCCTGGTTCCCCGCAGGACGGCGGATATTGTGCAGGGTACGGCCAGTGCCGCCACTGTCCAGGGGAAAAAGTCCCTCATTGTCTACTTTACCTATAGCGAAAATATGGGCGATACGAGCGGCATGACCGCTGATGCCATCACTTCGGCCAGCCTGCATGGGGAGAAGGTCATTGCAGAAGGCAATATGCAGGTCATGGTCCGGGAAATCCAGAAGAAAACCGGGGCCGATACGTATTCCATCGTTGCCAAAACGCCCTATCCGGCGAAGTTTGAGGACATGACGCAGCTTGCCAAAAGGGATATCCAGGAAGACCGGGTCATTCCCCTGAAGGATCCCGTTCCCGATCTCTCCGGCTATGATGTCATTTATTTTGGCTCCCCGATCTGGTGGTATAACCTGCCCGCACCGGTCAGGACGTTCCTCCGGGAAGCGAAAATGGGCAATAAGACGGTCGTTCCTTTCGGTATCCATCGCGGCAGCGGCTTTTCGAACAACCTTTCCATCATAAAGCAGTTCCAGCCGGGCATCCAGATGACCGATGGCTTTACGATGGATGCCAAGACGCCGAACCAGGACGTACGCCGCCAGTTCGATGCTTTTTTGGAGAAGCTGTTATAAAATGAAAGGAACGGAAGCCTTACGGAAACACGATGATCCTGGACGACCAAAGTTACCCGGCCCGTCACCACGATGCGGCCTGCAAAAAACCATGAAGGAAACGCACTGACAGGCTTGAACGACACCCCCGCTTACGGCAATGCCCCAGAAGCGGGGGCTTTCAGCCATTTACAAGGAGGGAAATTCCATGGATGCGACATTTCAGGAAATCAGGAAATTACTGGGCTTTGGCTGCATGCGCCTTCCCATGAAGGATGCACAGGTGGACCTGGAGGAATTCAAGGCGATGGTGGACCGGTTCCTTGAGGAAGGGTTCAACTATTTTGATACGGCCCATCCGTACCTGAAAGGGCTGTCGGAGCTGGCCCTTCGTGACGCCCTGACGAGCCGGTATCCGAGAAATGCCTATCTGCTTGCCGATAAGCTGACGGAGCCTTATTTTGAAAAGGAGGAGGACATCCGTCCGTTTTTTGAACAGCAGCTTCAGTGGTGCGGTGTGGATTATTTTGATTTCTACCTCATGCATGCGCAAATGGAAAACAATTATGCGAAGTTCAACCGCTGCCATGCCTATGAAATTGCCCAGGAACTGAAAAAGGAAGGAAAAATCCGCCATGTGGGCCTGTCTTTCCACGACCGGGCCGCCATGCTGGATACCATTCTGACCGACCACCCGGAAGTGGAATTTGTGCAGATCCAGTTCAACTATATGGATGTGACGAATCCCGCCGTGGACAGCCGCCGGGTCTATGAGACGGCCCGGAAACACGGAAAGCCGGTCATCGTCATGGAACCTGTAAAGGGCGGCAGTCTCGCGGTCCTGCCCGAAAGGGCCCGGCAGGTCCTGGACCGGCTGAACCGGGAACGGGGTTCGGAGCATTCCGCGGCCAGCTATGCCATTCGCTATGCCGCCGGGTTTGAAGGCATCTGCATGGTCCTTTCCGGAATGAGCAGCCTCCAGCAGATGAAGGACAACCTGTCCTTCATGAAGGACTTTTCACCGCTTGACGACGAAGAGAAAAAGGCCCTGTCCGAGGTTGTGAAGGTGTTCCATGGCCTCAATGCCATTCCCTGCACGGCCTGCCGATATTGCATCGAGGAAAATCATTGCCCGAAGGAGATCCTGATCCCGGATATCTTTGCCTGCCTGAACTCCCGGACCGTCTTCAAGAACCAGAATGCGGATTTCTATTACCGGGAAGTCCTGACCGACCATAACGGAAAGGCCGGGGACTGCATCCGCTGCGGCGGGTGTGAACGCGTCTGCCCGCAGCACCTGCCGATCCGGCAGCACCTGGAAGCGGCGGCCGCGCTCTTTGAAGAGAAGAAATAGGAAGTTTCGGGAAGCGGCCGGTCCCAAGGCGGTCCCGCATGGAAAGGAGCCGCAGGGCGCGGCGATCCTGGCGGGAAATCCCCTGCTTCCATCCGGTTTTCCGGGCGCGATGCAAGACCTCTGTCTTGTCACTTGCCAGTCAGTCTGGCCGGGTTCTGTGCTATACTGAAAGGCAGTTGCAGGATAAAGGAGGAAGCCGGCATGAACCATAAAATCCTGATCGTAGTGGATATGCAGAATGATTTTGTAGAGGGTGCCCTGGGCACGAAGGAAGCCCGAGCCATTGTGCCCCGGGTGGTGAAATTCATAAAAGACTGGTCCGGGGACCTGATCTTTACGCTTGATACCCACGGGGACAACTACCTGGAAACGCAGGAAGGAAAGAAACTTCCCGTTCCGCACTGCCTCAGGGGACAAAAGGGCTGGGAGCTGATTGCGCCGCTGGAAGCGCTGCAGAAGGAGCGCCGGGCACCCTTGTATATGAAGGAGACCTTCGGGTCCTTCCAGCTGGCCCAGGACCTGCAGCGCCTGAACGCGGCATCTCCCCTTTCGGAAATCCGGCTGATCGGGCTTTGCACGGACATCTGCGTCGTTTCCAATGCCCTGTTGATCAAGGCCGCCCTGCCCCAGGTTCCTGTCTGTGTCACGGCCTCCTGCTGTGCCGGGGTCACGCCGGCTTCCCATGAGGCGGCCCTTGAGACGATGCGGCAATGCCAGGTCGAGATTGACTGAAATCCGCCGCAGGGGTGGGGAAGGGCCGGTCCCTGCGCTGCTGATGCAAAAAAGCGGCTGCTCGGGACCGGATCAGGCGGTCCGTGGAAAATGCGGGCCTTTGCCCTTTCCCGTAAAGGGCGGGTAAAATTTTGAAGCTTTTATCGTAAGACAGCAAATTTCCGTGCCTTCCGCCTGGTGGAAGTGTTGAAAAAGCAAGGTCAAGTGCGGTATAATATTTCGGTAAAAGTGGAAATTGCGTTTGAGCTGCCCTTTTAACATTGAGTTAGGAGTGATTAGGAATGCCTTTTATCGATCATCTGAAATCTCGCGTAAAACCGATGCAGAAGAGAATCGTTCTGCCTGAAAACAATTCCGACAGAGCGCTGAAAGCAGCCGCTACGGTTGCCCGTGAAGGTTTTGCCAAGGTTATCCTCGTTGGTGATCCGGAACAACTGAACAGGGACGCTAAGAGACTGGGCGTCTCCTTTGAAGGAATTGAAATCATCAATCCTGCCACCTATGAACGCATGGATGAACTGTGCGAATACTTTGCACAGCGCAGAGCGAAGAAGGGCATGACGGTAGATAAAGCCCGTGAAATCATGATGAAGGATACGACGTTCTTCGGCGCCGGCCTGGTTGCTATGGGCGATGCGGACGGCTGCGTATCCGGTTCCATGAGAACCTCCGCTGATGTCATCAAGGCTGGCCTGCAGGTCATCGGTGTCCGTCCTGGCAACAAGACCGTATGCTCCGGCTTCATTATCCTCAGCAACACCAACCTCGGCGAAGCCGGCAAACTGGTCTTCGGCGACTGCGGCGTTATCATCGACCCGACGGCTGAACAGCTGGCGGACATTGCGGTAAGCTGCGCAAACCGTGCCCGTTATACCCTGGGAATCAAGGATGTCCGGGTAGCCCTCCTGTCCTATTCCACGAAGGGATCCGGCACCGGCGAATCCGTAGAAAAGGTTCAGGCTGCTGTAGAACTGCTGAAACAGAGAAATGTTGACTTTGCTTTCGACGGCGAACTGCAGGCGGATGCGGCCCTGGTTCCTGAAGTCGGCGAAAGAAAGGCTCCTGGCTCCAATGTAGCGGGTCATGCCAACGTACTGGTATTCCCGAACCTGGCTTCTGCCAATATCGGTTATAAACTGGTTGAACGCTTCAGCGGCGCAACCTGCCTGGGGCCTCTGGTCCAGGGCCTGGCCAAACCGGTCCTTGACCTGTCCCGTGGCTGCTCCGCTTCCGATATCGTCGATGTCGTAGCGGTCTGCGCCAGCGATGCGATCTTTGCAGAAAACATGAAGAACGCAGCAAAATAACAAACGAAAAGAAATCAGGCTGTTGATTTTTGATCAAGCAGCCTGATTTTTTTTTGCTTTCTAAAAGGGTGCGGAATCGGCGGAAGGATCCGCCCGTTCCTGGACTTCTTGCCGTCCCCGGAACAGGAAACCCTGCTTTTCAAAGGCTTTTTCCCTGCTACAAAGGGGGTCCTTCAGGTCAGGGAGAGCAGGGCAGCGCGGCGGGCGTGGATGACCGTCGTGTCATAAAGGGGAATCTCCGTATCTTCCTGTTTGATGAGCAGGCCGATTTCCGTGCAACCCAGGATGATTCCCTGGGCGCCGCGCTTCCAGAGGTCGTTTATGATCCGGAGAAATGCCTCCCTGGAAGCCGGGCGGAAGATCCCTGAACAGAGCTCGTTGAAGATGACTTCATTGATGGTTTCCCGGTCTTTCTCGTCGGGAATCAGGACCTCAATCCCATGCTGGGCAATCATGGCCTTATAAAAGTCCTGCTCCATGGTATATTTCGTCCCCAGCAGGCCGACACTCCGGATGCCATCCTTGTTCAGTTCCCGCACCGTCACCTCGGCAATATGGAGGATGGGGATCCGGATCTTCTGCTGGATCAGCGGTACCACCTTATGCATGGTATTGGTGCAGATCACAATGAAGTCGGCTCCCGCTTTTTCCAGGGCCTGCGCCGCTTTCCCCAGGATCTCGGCGCTTTTCTCCCAGGCACCGTCACGCTGGCATTTTTCAATTTCAGCAAAATCCACGCTGTACAGGAGGCATACGGCTGAGTGCAGGCCGCCCAATTCCTTTTTCACGGTTTCATTGATGATTTGATAATAGGGGATGGTGCTTTCCCAACTCATGCCCCCAATCAGTCCGATGGTCTTCATGGTTCTCTCTCCTTTTTGACGGCGGGTCAGGAATCAGCCTGCCCCGCGGCCGCTTCTGTATAGAGCGGCAGTGTCACGGTCATCTTGGTCCCGAAGTTTTCGGCACTCTCCAGGGTGATGGTGCCGTGATGCTGTTCAATGATGTGCTTTACGATGGAAAGCCCCAGGCCGGTGCCGCTGATCTTTTTGTTGCGGCTTGCGTCGACGCGGTAAAAGCGTTCGAATACCCGTTCCTGTTTGTCCCTGGGGATGCCGATGCCCGTATCCTGCACGGTCATGATCAGATAAGGGCGTTGCCTGTCCCGCTCCATGGTCACATAGACATGGCCGGCAGGACGGTTATATTTTATGGCGTTGTCGATCAGGTTCATGACCACTTCCCGGAGCATTTCACTGTCGCCGCAGACCTTATCGTCGGTGAGGCGCAGATGGAGCTGTACCTCCTTTTCGTTGAGGACGGGCTGCATGAAGCTGGCTACGCTTTCAATGAGCGCTTTCAGGTTGACGGCCACATGCAGGTCCTTGGTCTCCGGTCCTTCGATGCGGGTAAGGAAAAGGATGCTGTTGATCAGTTCCAGGAGCCGTTTCGATTCATTGCCAATCAGTTCGCCGAAATGGGCGGCATCATCCTTGCTCTTGAACATGCCCGCCGAAAGGATTTCTGCAAATCCCCGAATGGAGGTAAGGGGGGTCTTCAGTTCGTGGGTCACATTGGCCGTAAATTCCCGGCGCAGGACTTCCTGCTCCCGGCTGATCCGCTGGATGGTTTCCTTGTCCTCTTCCAGGGTCCGGATATAGTTCTGGATGGTTTGGCTTTGGTCGGTGATCTTATCGACCAGGGGTTTCAGTTCCGGGTACGTTTCCGGCGGTTTCGGCATGAGTCCCTTGCTTTCTTCCTCTGCCAGCTGTTTGGTCCCCAGCAGGCGCATATAGTCCGCCGTTTCCGTCAGGGGGCGGAGCAGGCTCCTGGTCAGCTTGTCCGCCACGGCAAGGCAGGCCACGATCAGGAGGAACAGGAGGAGCAGCAGGTAAGGAATCAGCTGGTAATAAGCCGCATAGACCGTTTTTTGTTTAATGGCCACCCGCAGGACCGAACCGTCCTTCAACCGGTGGGCCGCATAGTAGGTGATGTGATTCAGCGTGGTGGACTGGCGGGTGGCGATGCCGGCCTTTTCCTTCAGGGCCCGCGTCACTTCGGGGCGGTTTCCGTGGTTCTCCATCTGCCCGGCATCATAATCCGTTTCGTAGAGGACCGCGCCGCTCTGGCTGATCCAGGTCAGGCGGAGCCGTTTATCGGAAGAACGGGCCGTATCCCGTAAAAACGCGATCAGGTCCTCCTCTTCATCGGCCTTGGCAGCCATGACCGACGCGATATCGGAGAGCATGGTCGTGGTCTGCTTCTGGGCCGACTTGAAGAAGCCGTACGTGATAAAAAGCAGGGTAATCAGAATGGCCCCCACACTGATTCCCAGCAGGCTCAAATAAATTCGTTTCTTCATCCTTCATCCACTCGATATCCGACGCCGCGAATCGTCTTGATGATCCTGCCGCCTTCTCCCAGCTTCTGGCGGAGGCTTTTGATGTGCATGTCAATGGTGCGGCTTTCACCGGCGTATGTGAAGCCCCAGACCGATTCCATGATCTGCTCCCGCTGCAGGACGATGCCCGCGTTCAGCATGAGGTAGTGGAGCAGTTCAAATTCCTTGGCGGTCAGGGAAATGGCTTCCCCGTTGACCGTGACCTCGTGTTTCAGGGAATCCAGCCTGACGTCGCCGCATTGCAGGTGGGCTGAGGCCTTGGCCGTTTTGCCGCTGCGGCGCAGGACGGCCTTGATGCGGGAAATCAGTTCCAGGATGCCGAACGGTTTCGTTACGTAATCGTCGGCACCGATATTCAGGCCCTTCACGATGTCATATTCACTGGTCCTGGCCGTCAGCATGATGACCGGGATTTCCGCTGTGCGGGGGTTTTTCCGCAGGTTCTTCAGGATATCCAGGCCGCTTTCGCCGGGGAGCATGATATCCAGCAGGATCAGGTCGGGAAGCGCCTCTTCCATGGCCGGATAAAAAGCTTCACTGTCTGCAAAGGTGCGGGTGTCAAACTGCTGGTTCTGCAGGGCGTAACTGACCAGCTCGCGAATGTTTTCATCATCTTCAACGCAATAGATCAAAGGCATCTTAACACGCTCCTTTCGCCTCTATTATAGTACGAATCAGGACCGGAAACTGCAATGTTTTGTAAAAATTGAGTAAATATAAGACTCAATTTTTACAAAACGGGACCGAAATGAAAAGACCGCCGGATTTTTCCGACGGCCTTTCCGTTTTATTCGGTTTTCTTTTTCTTTCTCCGGCCCTGCCGCTTTACAATCCGGTTTTCCTCAAAATCCTTGGAAATGACATTGTAGTATACGTTCATGACCTTGAAAAAGGTTTCGATTTCTTCGGGAGAGCACTTTTCACCCAGCTCCGCCAGGGTCTTGGAGATATCCTTGATATCGTACATCTTGTGGACATTGCTGACCCGGTGGCCCTCTTCGGTGGTCGTCAGATGGACCGTCTTGGCATTGTCCTCCGTTTTGGATTTGGTGACAAACCCGTTTTTTTCCAGCCGGCTTACGATCTGGGACAGGGCCCCCTTGGTTTTATGCCAGAAACGGGTGAGCTCCGTAACGGTCGTTCCGGGATGATCGTCAATGTAGGTCAGCGTATGGGATTCAATCATGGTGAGCGGGACTCCCGTTCCATAATTGTGGTTTTCATAGATGTAGTCATTATAGCGCATGACAAACTCATAAATGATGTGATGGCGGTCATTCAGCGTTTTATAGGTCGCATCGATGAGGCTGCTCCTGTCGGCAGGCTCACGGACCGGATTTTCTGGATCCTTCTTGCTCATGAATAGCACCCCTTTGAAAAAATAACGCATCAATCGTTAAGCTATTAACCACGATAAACGAAAAAGGATGGCTTGTCAATACCTTAAAACAATAATTTCACAAAATCGAATTAAAAATAAATAGTTTTTCAATTAAACTAATAAAAGAAGGAACGAGCACCACCGGTCACGGAAAAACCGTCAATGATAACACGCGGAGGGAAAGGGGACGGGCGTCTCGGTGGGGCCGCCGGAAATCAAAAAAGCAGCGTGACAGGGGCCACGCTGCTTTTTTCAGGAACGCCGGCTCCGATAGCGGAGTGTTTCCGTGAGCAGGGTCCAGAGTGGGATCAGATACAGGTAAAAGGCAAAGGCAATCGAACGGTGGGGAGCGCCGGCGGTGTCCAGGATCACGGCGCTGGCAATGGACCAGGGAACCAGGGGGGAAAGGATGATGGCCGTATTTTCCAGGTACAGGGCAAAGCGTTCCCGGTCCGGTACAAAATCCGAACAGAGCCGGGCTGACAGGATGGTCGTCAGGGTCTGGTTGCAGGTGATCAGGGACAGGACGCTGGCCGTAAGCAGGGTCATGGGATAGGGGCCGAGGGCTGCATCGATGCGCCCGATCCCCTTTTGAATGCGGTCCAGCATATGGGTTTCCTTGAAAATGCCGGCGTAAGAGGAAGACAGGGAAACAATGGCCGTAACGGAGACCATGGAACAAATGCCCCCGCCTCCCAGCATTTTCTGCAGCACGGGTTGGGGTGTCTTAAAGCCCAGGACCATGACGGAAAGTACCTCGGCAGGGGAATTTCCCTGGACGGTCAGGCAAAGCAGGGCGGCCAGGACAATGCTGACCAGCATATTCTTCCGGACGTTGACCTGGAAAAAGGCCAGGGTCAGCAGTGAGAGGGCCGGCAGCAGCAGGAGCGGGGTGAAGCGGAATACTTCCGTAAAGGAGGACAGCAGTTCCATGGAAACGGCCTGTTCCGCCACGGAGCGGCCAAGAAAGCAGAAAAGGGCGCAGGAGACCAGAAATGGCACCAGCGCCGAGGTAAACATATTGCGAATGTTTCGGTACAGATCCGTATCCGTGAGAGCCCCTACGAGCAGGGCGCTTGTCGAAACGGGGGACATCCGGTCCCCGAAATAGGCCCCGCATAAAATGGCACCGCCCGTGCAGGCCGGCGAAACGCCGAGGGCCGTGCCGATGCTCATGGTGATGATGCCCATGGTAGCACCGGTGCCAAAGGCGGTTCCCATCAGGAAGGAAACCAGGCTGTTCAAAAGGAAGGCGAGAACGAGAAAATACCGCGGCACAATGAGGGAGGATACCAGGGTGATGAGATAGGCAATCGTCCCGGATGCCCGCCAGAGGCCGGTCAGCATTCCAATGAGCAGAAAGACGATAAAGACGACCTTGATCGTGCCCAGCCCGTTCCAGGCCATGCCCAGGACCTGCCATAACGTGAAATGGCGGTACAACCCATAGGCGGCAAACAGAAAGAAGCCAAGAACAAGGGCGGTCAGAAGGGAACCGCCCAAAGCCAGACAACCAAACAGGAGGATACAGAATAATAAAAGTACAAGGCACTCCATGATTGCAATAGAAAAATTATTTCAGGCTTTCAAAATAGGAAAAACGCCAGCCCTTTGCCGTCTTTACGTACGGGAATTCCGTTACCTGCGTCCTGGCCAGGGTCTTGTGGTCCTTGGCCGTGTAGATCGGGGTTTGCGCCGTCACCACGATCTTTTCCGCAGAGGGACGGCTGATGGTGAAGGTGGAAGTCCCTTTCAGGGGGTCTGCTTTTTTGGCAGCCGGAGCGACGAAGAGCTTCTCGTTGGTCTGACGGTACATCTTGTTGCCGCTGATGATGAAACTGGACAGGGAGTCCGTGAAAACATTGTGCACTTCCTGTTTCAAGGCCAGCATGGTGTTGATTTTCGGGTCGGAAACCGAATAATACATCATATAGCCGCTGTCAAAACGTTCCTTGCCATCCGTCGGCAGGGGATCATGTTCAAACCATTCAAAGACGGTCGTGGCATGTTTGAAGGCAGCCATGACTTCGGTATCTGTCGGTGCTTCCGGAGAAGCAAAGGCGGTGCAGGCTGCTGTAATGACCATAAAAGCCGCGAGAAGGATGCTGCGGAATTTTTTCATTTGAAAACACGCTCCTTTATCTTGATTCCTTTATTCTACCATATGTGAAGCCGCAAAAAAGGGCAAATTTTAAAACAAAAGATAAACAATCCGCGTCACCCCGTCTTTGATGATGCGGGTTACGGCGGGCTTCCCCTACACAAGCTCCAGGATGTCCGCGGGTTTCTGCGCAATCGCCGCTGCCTTCAGGTTTTCGATGACTTCCCTGTCGCGGAAGCCCCAGGCCACCAGGATGCAGTCCATGCGGGCCGCGTCCGCCGTTGCCTTGTCGACTTCGGAATCCCCGACATAGACGGCTTCCCCGCGGGAAATGCCCAGCTTTTCCAGGGCGGCATCGACCATATCCGGCGCCGGTTTTCGCTTCAGGCTGCTGTTTTGGCCGATGACAACGGCAATGTCCGGGAAGAAATCCTGCTGCAGGGCCCTGACCGCGGCCTCATTCTTATTGGAAACAATGGCCATGCCGTAACGGGCCTGCCGAAGCGCCGCCAAAAGTTCCGGGATGCCTTCGTAAGGCTTTGTTGCAATATGGCAGTGCGCCGTATAGTACTCCTTAAAATCCGCAAAGACCTGTTGAAATTTTTCTTCCGAAATTTCCTTCGGCAGGGACAGGCGGCAGAGCCGGTTGATGCCGTTCCCGAGATAGCTGCGGATCTGGGCACGGGTCCGTTTTTCATAGCCGTGGCAGGTCAATACATGGTTGACCGCGTCGGCCAGGTCGGTCAGCGTGTCAAGCAGCGTTCCATCCAGGTCAAAAATCACGGCTTTGTATTTTTTTTCTTTCATGAATGGGATCATCCTTTCAAT
>CADBQR010000087.1 GCA_902796945.1 uncultured Acidaminococcus sp. | reverse complement strand
GGGATTCGAACCCTCGATACGGTTACCCCGTATACACGCTTTCCAGGCGTGCTCCTTCAACCACTCGGACAACTCTCCAGGTTGAATGCTTATTTAAAAAGCTGTTCAGTTTTGTACAGTCTGAAAAACGACTGCGAAAACTAGTATATAAGATTACGAACTACTTGTCAAGAAATTAAGTTGAATTTTTTCCTGTAAACAATGTATAATACCAAAGTAAAGCACAAAGAAAGGATGGATTCCATGTCTTACGTTGCATTGTACCGCACCTGGCGTCCACAGGATTTTGACGGTCTCGTGGGGCAGGAACACATCAAGACAGCCCTGACCAATGCCATTGAATCAGGGAAGATATCCCACGCCTATTTGTTTACGGGGCCCCGTGGAACCGGCAAAACGAGTACCGCCCGGATCCTGGCCAAGGCCCTGAACTGTGACGAGGGGCCGACCGCGCATCCCTGTAATCATTGCGTGCATTGCCGGGAAATCACGGAAGGCACGGCTTCCGATGTCATCGAAATCGACGCGGCATCCAACCGTGGGATTGACGAAATCCGGAAACTGCGGGAAACCGTTCATTTTGCCCCGGTGTCCAGTCGTTATAAAATCTATATCATCGATGAAGTCCATATGATTACGACCGATGCCTTCAACGCACTGCTGAAGACACTGGAAGAACCGCCGGAACATGTCGTGTTTGTTCTGGCCACAACGGAACCACAAAAGATTCCCATGACCATCCATTCCCGGTGCCAGCGTTTTGACTTTCATCGGGTGACCGTCGATGATATCGCTGCCCATCTGGGTAAGGTTGCCAAAAGCAGCGGAATCAAGGCGGACGAGGATGCCCTGCGCCTGATGGCCATCCAGGCTGATGGCGGAATGCGGGATGCCGTGGGGTTGCTTGACCAGTGCAGCGTCATGGCGGACACCATTACGGCTGAAACGGTCCGTGAAGTCCTGGGAATTGCCGGACGGGAGACCATGCGCAGGCTGGTTACGGAAATCGGGAAGGAGAATCTTCCCGGTGCCCTTGAACTGCTGACAGCCCTGATGGACGAAGGCAAGGATGTCAAGCAGATCATGACGGAACTGCTGGAATATATGCGGGCTCTCCTGCTGTATAAAGCCGACCGGTCCTATCAGGAAATCTACCTGACCGATACGGAAGAGGCCCTGAAATCGATTTCGCCGCTTTTTACCAATGATCGGATCATGGCGGCTACTCAGCGCATTCATGAAGCTTCCCAGGAGCTTCGTTTTTCCGTGCGAGGAAAAATTACGGCCGAACTCTGCCTTTATGACCTGTGCCATGTCCAGGGCAATTCGTCAGCCGCGCTGGCCGCCCGGATTGAGGCTTTGGAGAAAAAGGTGGCCGCCCTTGCGTTCGGCGTTCCGGTGCGGACCGAAATGCCTGCCTTCACGGCGCCTGCGGCTGCTCCCGGAGGGGCTCCTTTGGCCCGAAAGGAAAATCCGTCTTCGCCGGGACCGGTTTCTCCGGCAGCCGTGGCTGCTCCTGCCGGACCGGGAAAGCCGGAACCGACGGAAAAGCAGGCAACACCTCCGGAGCCGGGGACACCTGACCGGAGCCCGGAAGCCCCATTTGTGCCGACGGGGGACCGTATGATGGGCAGCCGCCTGTGGCAGGGTGTCATGACGGGACTGAAGCGAATGCATAAACGGACCTTCCTGGTCTTTGCCGAGATGGCCTATGTCATGGATTTCGACGGACGGAAACTGACCCTTGGCGTCATGTCCGAAACGGCCAGGGAGCGAATGGAACGGAATGATTTCCGGGACATGATCCTGCAGGTCCTGAAACAGGGGACCGGGCAGGACCTGGAATTGAGTATTCTCCTGTCAAAGGAGGCACCTCCTGCCGCGGAAGCACCGCAGCCGGAGGAAACACCGCCGCCGGAACCGCCGGCAGAAGAGCCGGAACCGGTCCAGGAAAGTAAACCGGAGGAATCTCCGGAGGAACTGCCGGAATCGGTCAAAAAGGCGATGCAGGTCTTTGGCGGTAAACTGATCAAAGAAGAATAAAATCAAAAATGGAGGAATGAACAATGTATAGAGGCGGAATGGGAATGAACAATATGCAGGGCATGCTGAAGAAAGTCCAGAAAATGCAGAAGCAGATGATGGAGCTCCAGGATGAACTGAAGGAAAGAACGGTAGAAGCAACTGCTGGCGGCGAAGCCGTCAAGGCCGTTGTCAATGGCAGCAAGAACCTGGTCAGCCTGACCATTTCTCCCGACGCCGTTGATCCGGAAGACGTGGAAATGCTGCAGGACCTTATTGTGACGGCCGTCAATGAAGCCATGAAAAAAGTGGACGAAATGACGGAAGCCGAAATGGGAAAAGTGACGGGCGGCATGAAGCTGCCGGGTATGTTCTGATGTCATCATGCGCATGGTAAAACCTTTGGCGCGGCTTCATGAACAACTGCGCAAACTGCCGGGAATCGGTTCGAAGTCTGCCCTGCGCCTTTCCTACCACGTACTGGATATGCGGCGGGAAGATGTGGAACAGCTGGCCAAGTCCCTGCTTGAAGTGAAGGATCATGTCCATCTTTGCCGGCAATGCTTCAACCTGTGTGAAGGAACCCTTTGTGAAATCTGCGAAGATGAGAACCGGGATCACGGGCTTATCTGTGTAGTGGAACAGCCGCAGGATGCGGCGGCCATGGAACGCACCAAAAGCTATCAGGGCGTTTACCATGTGCTTCACGGGGTCCTGTCCCCCCTGGATGGGATTGGCCCGGACCAATTGAAGATCCGGGAATTGATGCGCCGTCTTCAGGATGACAGCGTCCGGGAAGTGATCCTGGCAACCAATTCCGATGTGGAAGGGGAAGCAACGGCTGCTTACCTGGCCGGCCTTATCCGGCCGACGGGAATCAAGGTGAGCCGGATTGCCCACGGATTGCCCATGGGCGGGGACCTGGAATACGCCGATGAGCTGACCCTCTATAAGGCGTTGGAAAACCGGCGCGAGCTGTAAGAAACAGCGGTGATATCATTTCCTGCCGCGGATGCCTTGTATCCAAAGGAACAATCCGTCACCGCTTTACTTATTTCTTACAATACGCTACAATATGCCGATTGGAACCATCTGTTTTTTTGTTTACAGAAAGGCTGGGAACTATGGAAGTATGGCTTTTTGGAGGCGCGGCACTGGTCGGGCTTTTCATTTTGATCAATATCTTTTCACTTTCTCTTAAACTTCTTTGGAATGGCATTGTGGGCGTCGTTCTCCTGTGGCTTTTCAATGTGGTCGGGTCGCTTGCCGGCCTCCACCTTGAAATCAATGCCATTACGGCCCTGGTTGCCGGGTTCTTCGGTATTCCCGGCGTGATCCTGATGCTTCTGTATCAGCTGCTGGGGCAGTAAATATGGCCTTTCATAAGTCTGACAGTGAGCGGGTCCGTGTCCTCTGTTACCTCGTGATTGGCGGCACGGCTGCGCTGTTTGAGTGGAGCCTGGTGTACCTTTTCACGGCAATCCTGGGCTGGAACTATTTGTTTTCCACGGCCCTGGCTTATCTGTGCTCCACGGTATGCCATTATATAGCAACCAATCTCTTCGTATTCGACAGCGGTGTCCGCTACGGCAGGAAAAAGGAGTTTTCCCTGGTGCTTTTTGTTTCCACCCTGGGGCTTCTTTTCAATGTGCTGCTGATGCGCCTGTTTGTAGGGGGGCTGGGCTTTGGCGTCATGCCGTCCAAGATTGCCGCTTCGGCCCTGGTCACGATCTGGAATTATCTGTCCAGGAAAAAATGGATTTACTGATAAGGCGGCCAACAGCAGTTCTGGCTTCATTCTTTTTCCGGTGATCGTAAAGCGTAGGTTTGCATAGAGGAAAATCATGCTTCGCAAGAAAGTAGATATCAAAAGCTTCAAAAAGGTATTTTTAGTCCATAACCATAACGCAGGTAAGCAAACATTCTTTGCCGGCCTGCACAATAATGTGGAAGATCTGGCCGACGAGTTCATGCGTATGTATGGTCCGGCGGTTTTCTCATATTATCGCATCAATACCTTCCGGGATGCCCAGGAAGTGGCAAACAAGGCCTGTGAAGAAAAAGCGGACTGGATCATTGTGGCCGGTGGCGACGGAACGCTCCGTGCCATCGCGGAAGTGCTCGTTCAGCGTGAATTCATGCCTTATGTCAGTGTCTATCCAGCCGGAACGGTCAACCTTGTGGCCAAGGAGCTTTCCCAGAAAACCGATTCGGCCCATTGGATGGCCCGTGTCATGAAAGGAATCACGGCTCCGGTCTGGCTGGGTAAGGCCAACGACCGGATCTTCCTGACCGTTGCCGGAATCGGTGTGGATTCCCTGGTGGTGGATTCCGTGACCCCGAAGGAGAAAAAGATGCTTTCCACACTGGCTTATGTACGTCAGGGCGGACTGGTGGCTGGAAGTGAAATGCTGCTGCATTCCTGGAAATACAAGTTCCAGGTCATGATTGATCATGACGGTGTCTGGCGCAATGCCAGTTCCGTCATTGTTACGAAGAGCCGCTACTATGCCGGGCGTTTCTCCCTTGTCAACGGGGGTTCCTTATCCAATCCGGCTCTCTATGTCTGCCTTTTCAAAAAGGACCGCTGCGTGGATTTCCTGCGCTACACGGCCCTGATTGCAGCAGATATGCTGTCCCTGGATAAATCCGTTGAAATCTGCAAGGCCCAGGAAGTGCAGATCCGATGCAATGTGAAGAATTTTGCGGCGGAACTGGATGGGGATTCCGTAGCCACTTCGCCGCTTGATATTTCCCTTCTGCCGACACCACTGAACTTTATTTCGTAAGGGGTAAACGAGATGAAGAAGAAACCTTGGCTGATCCTGCTCCTGGTTCTGGCCAGTCTGGGAGCGGAATATTTTTTTGCATGGGACTTCCTGAAGGAAATTTCCCCTTTTCCCCTGGCGGAATGCTGGTATAAGACCCTGAACGGGTTCCTTCGGGACTGCCTGCTGATTGGAACAGGCTGTCTCCTGTATTCCCGGAAGCACCGGATCCGCGACCGGATTGAGCGCTATTTTCCCGTTGTTGTCATCGGCGTGCTTTACCTGCTCGATGCCGTCTTTATGGTCAGTTACATCGAGATGGACTGGGGATTCATGACGACTCTTTCCATCCTGACGGGGCTGTTCAATAACATGGTCGTTGTCCTTCTTTCCGCCATGTGTTACCACCACTGGCCCAATAAGGGAATGAAGGTCCTTTACTTTGCCCTTTATTTTGCCACGTGTTTCATTATGCTCGGGGATGCCGTCTATTTCTGGAACACGTCCATGCATATTGAAAGTGTTCTCTTTGAAAACCTGAACTATTATGCAGCTGTCGGGATCCTTTCCACGACGGAACCCTGGAAGCTAGCAGCCCTCGTGGCGGTGCTTGTACTGCTGGCACTTCTCTTCCGGGTCAATAAACCGCGGAAACGGAAACCCAATCTGCCCTGGTCGCTGCTCTGTGTCATTGTCTTTGGCCTTTCCCTGAACCTGGCCTATGGCCTCTGCCGGGAAGGCGTCTATCAGCTGCTGATCACGGTACCCGATATTGACGTGGAAGGGGACCTGGAAAAGACGCGGAAGGTTACCCGGAACGGGATTGCCTATCCCATCAATGTGAACTTTGTCCAGAAAGCCCTGTTCAAGACCGATAAAGTTGTCCATGACCCCAGCGAATACAGGAAGCGGGAACTTACCGAAAAGGACCGCCGGGTCTTGACCGAATTGGGCATCCTGCCGAAGCAAAAGGTCCGGAGCCTGGAGAAACCGGCCTATGACCGGATTATCATGCTTGTCTTTGAATCGGTCCACCGGGACTATATCCATTATTACAATCCCGTCATTCCGGCTGAGGCAACACCTTATCTTGATTCGCTGATTGAAAAATACCCGCACATGGATCACTACTATTCATCGGCGGTCCCCACGACGCAGGGCCTCAACGCTACGTTCCGTTCCCAGCTCATCTATGACGGGGACCTGCCCGGTGAACAGCAGCCTTCGCTGTTCCGGGTCCTTTCGGAAGCCGGCTATCCCGGGACGTTTTTCAGCGCCTCCAGCCGCTACTATAACAATGAGTTCCGGGAGTATCCCCGTCAGTTTGGTATGGATACGTACCTTGCCAAGGAAGACCTTGGCAAAATGGGGTATACCGGAGCCAGCGGGTGGGGCTTCCACAACGATACCATGTATGATGTGACGCTGAAATTCATGGAAGCGCATCGCAATGAAAAATTCCTGCTTGTGACGAAGACCCTGGATATGCATCAGCCTTATCCGTACTATGGATACAGCTATGAGGAGATGCCGGAAAGCGTCCGCACCCAGGGAACCATCACGGTCTGCGGGATGTACTGGGTTGACCGTACCATTCAGCAATTGCTGGAACGGGCGGAGCGGGAAGGACTCATGGACGACCGGACCCTCTTTATCATTACCAGTGATCACAATCCCCATTCCGGTGGCGAATATAAGAACCTTGTCCAAAATCCGCAGGAAAAACAGAGTGTCGCGGCCATTCCCCTGATTTTTGTCAGCAGGAACCCCAAACCCCTGGCGGCACTGGAAAGTGTCGATTATGCCAGCCAGGAAGATCTGGCGCCCACGCTGCTGGCCCTCATGGGTCAGCCCGTCCCGGAAGAATTCCTGGGGCGCAGCCTGCTGCAGCCTGTGGAAAAACCCTATGCACTGGGGTATTTCGGCGGGAAAGCGTACTATTACGCGGCGGACCGCTATATTGTTTCCACGCTGGATGAAAGTACGCCGGATTCGGAAGAAAAAGATGCAATTGCCAACTATGTCATGTATAATTACATTGAACGTCATCTGAAATACACACCGTCGCGATGACGGAATGCCAAGAGGAAAGAATGTTTTCTTTCCGTCGATCATAATGTCATAAGGGAGGAGCCGTACCGGTGGGACCACCCAGCGGAAGGCGCCTCCTTTTTGTTTCGGATCGTCTTTCCGAAACGGGCAGCGTTTTACTCCTGAAGCTGCACCCTCTGAAGAAAGGAGAACTACCTATGACCGCATTACCTACGAATTTTGGGGGACAAATGAAACGCATTCTTCGCATCATGGTTCCCATTCTGATAACGCAGCTTGCCATAACGGGGATGAACCTTTCCGATACCATTATGTCCGGCCATGCCGGAACTGAGGACCTGGCCGGTGTTGCCATCGGGGCCAACATCTGGATGCCCGTTTTTACCGGCTTGAATGGAATTTTACAGGCCCTGACACCCATTGTTGCCAACTACCGCGGAGCCAGGGCCTTTGACCGGATTTCCGGCGCGGTCTTCAGCGGCCTTGTCCTGGCCTTCTGCCTGGCCCTGGCGATTATTACCATCGGTGTACTGAAACTGGATACGGTCCTCACCCTGATGAAGCTGGAACCGGCGGTCCGGACCGTTTCCCGGGAATACCTGGGCTATGCGGCCTGCGGGATCCTGCCCCTTTTCAGTGCGGGGATCCTGCGGTCCTTTGTCGATACGATGGGGTATACCCAATTGACCATGCGCCTGTTCCTGCTGACCATGCCGGTGAACTGCTTCCTCAATTACCTGTTCATTTTTGGGAAGCTCGGCATGCCGCGAATGGGTGGTGCCGGCGCCGGGGTGGGAACGGCCATCACCTGCTGGCTTCTTTTCTTCAGTTTTTCCGCTCTCGTGAACCGGCTGTCCGTCTTCCGCCAGTTTCATGTATTCCGACGCAGTGGTTTCTCCCTGTCCCACATCCGGGAACATCTGAGGGTTGGGATTCCCATGGGCATCTCCATTTTCCTGGAAACCAGTATCTTTGGCGTGGAGTGCCTGTTCGTTTCCAAATTCGGCACCATCGCCGTCGCGGCCAATCAGGCTGCCATGAGTTTTACCAATTTGTTATACATGGTACCGCTCAGTTTTTCCCTGTCCCTGACCATCCTCGTCGGCGCCTTTGTGGGAGCCCGGGACTATGCGGCGGCCAGAAGCTTTGCAAAGACCGGCCGTATCGGCAATATCCTGACGGGATTCCTGTTCGCGGTCTGCCTGTACCTGGGCCGGCCACTGATAGCCCTGCTGTATACCCGGGATCCGGTGCTGATGCAGCCCATCCAGCATTTCCTGACCTTTGCCGTCTGCTTCCAGTTCTGCGACAGCACGGCTGCACCCATCCAGGGCATCCTGAGGGGATATAAGGATGTCAAGGCCACGTTCTATTCCGCCCTTATGGCGTACTGGGGCATTGCCCTGCCCTTTGGCCTTGTGATGGACCATGTCTTTCAAAAGGGACCTGATGGATATTGGCTGGGACTGATCCTGGGCATCTTCTTTTCTGCCCTGTTCCTGACCCTGCGGCTGCGGTGGATTGAAAGAAAATATCGCTGACCATGAAAAAAGGCTGCTGAAATTTTATCAGCAGCCTTTACTGTATGTTCAATGGATTACGAACCGAAGTGGAAGAGAATCCCCACGACGGCGCCTACGGCGAGCCAGGCAACGGGGTGGACCTTCTTGAATTTTGTGGTCAAAACGAGCAGTATGATGGCAAGGAGCAGCCGGGGCCAGAGAATGGAACCGGCAATTTCGTGGGTAGTATGCCAGATTTCCTCGTTCAGAAGGGTCACCCTGGCAACCAGGATCCCCGCAGCTGCAATCAGGCCGCAGGAAGCGGCCCGCAGGCCGTACATTCCCGATTTGACGTAGAAATTGTCTCCGAACTTCTTGAGCGCGCTGTACACCATGATGATGACAATGACGGAAGGCGTGACAAGACCGATGGTGGCTGTCAGCATGCCCACAATGCCGTCAATATGGAAGCCGACATACGTAGCCGTGTTGACTCCGATGGGGCCCGGTGTCGACTCCGATACGGCAATCATGTCCAGGAGATCGTTCTGGGTGAACCAATGGGTCCGTTCAGCGAGCTTTGACAGGAAGGGGATGGTAGCCATTCCACCGCCAATGGCAAAGAGCCCGATCTTGAAGTATTCAATGAAAAGCGCAATCAGCTGCATCACTGTACACCTCCCATTTTATGGACCAGGATGCCGATAACCCCGGAAAGAACGACGAGCCAGGCAGGGGAAATATCGGTCAGCATATTGACGGCCATGACGGCCAGGAAAATCAGGAACGTCACTTTATCGATAATGGCTTTTTTCGCCAGTTTCCGGACCGCCTGGAAAATCAGGATACAGACCCCGACACGGATCCCGGAAAAGGCATCCTTTACAATGGTCAGATGGGCAAAGTTTGTCAGGAAGGCGGCAATGGTCGTAATGATGACCATGGAAGGGAAAATGACACCCAAAGTGGCGGCAATCCCTCCAAGAATGCCCCGTTCCTTCATACCGATAAAGGTGGCTGTATTTACGGCAATGACACCTGGCGTACATTGTCCTACGGCGTAATAATCCGCCAGTTCCTCATCTGTTGCCCAGTGATATTTATTGACTACTTCTGCCTGCAAGATGGGGAGCATGGCATAACCGCCGCCAAATGTGACCGCTCCCATGCGGGCAAATACAGTAAATAACTGCCAATACGAAGTCATGACTGCACCTCCAGAAAAAGATGGTTTCAGTGTATCACGGATGGCCGCCGCTGTAAATTCTTAAATCCATCATATACATATCCGTAAAAATTATGTTACACTTGCACTATAAAAACAATGATTCAATATGAGGCAGGCAGTTCCTGTACAGACAGGGCAATCCTCGGGTGACGAAAACACCGGGCCTGGAAGCTGGAAGCAGGAGGGAAAGAAAATCCCGGTGGGGAAAAGTGCTCCGGCTTCCGGCAGACCGCCAGTGATGTCCGCCCGTTTGGAAGCCTGCAGGAAATCATTGTTTTGTCCATCAACGTACGAAAGAAGGGATTCCTATGGAAAAGGAGCTTCCCTATTTTTCAGTGGAAGATGCCTTCGGAGGAAGCCAGGCCTGGTTCACGCACGATCTGTGGATGCGCCTTGGCGGCTGCGCCGCCGTAACTGCCTGCGACTGTTCCATTTATTTTTCCTTATATAAAAACCTGCCCGCCGCCTATCCCGGCGCCGTGGCGATGATGACAAAAAAGGAATACACCGATTTTGGCCGGGTCATGAAGCCTTACCTGAAACCCCGTTTCCATGGGATTGACACGCTTGCCATCTATCAGGATGGTTTTGGCCGTTTCCTGCACGACCGG
>CADBQR010000086.1 GCA_902796945.1 uncultured Acidaminococcus sp. | reverse complement strand
GCCCTGGATGGGCAATCAGGCAGATTTCGTCACGCATCAGGAAATCCGCATGAATACGGCTTTCCTTTTCAGGCATGACCAAAAGTGCCAGATCAATGTCCCCCGTAAGCAGTTTCTGTTCCAGGGCCAGTGAATCCCCTTCCACGATACGGACCTGAACCAGGGGATATTTTTGTTTAAATACATTCAAGACGGGCGGCAGGAGGTAGGAACCACGAAAGGTACTGATCCCCAGAATGACACGGCCGCCTTTCAGCTGGCTGATATCCTGCATTTCATCCCGGACCTGGTGAAAGGCCCTCACCGTTTCATAGGCAAAACGAAGGTAGGCCTTCCCCTCTTCCGTCAGACGGACGCCCCGTGCTTTTCGCACAAAGAGCGGATATTCCAGATTGGTTTCCAATGTTGTCAGAAACTGGGAAAGGCTTGACTGGGCCATATAAAGACGTTCAGCCGCCTTGGAAATACTTTGTTCCTCGGCAATGGCAATGACATAATGCAGATCCCGGATATCCATCATGCTTCGCTCCTTTATCCCTTTTTGTGTCTTTCAACCCATCGGTTTTTCCGATATATATTATATCAAATCTTTGGATTCTGCTATTGCTCTTTTTATAATATGCTGATTTCAACAGATTTCAGAATTTTGAAACGAGGAGGGACCTTTCATGAGTCGTGTTTCATTAAAGGGCATTTGCGATATGCACGTCCACACCAATCCGGACCTGAGGACAAGGGCCTATTCAGACCTGCAGCTGGCCGATGCTGCCGTCCGCGTCGGAGCCCGCGCCATCGTGATTAAATCCCATCTGGGATTTACGGTCAATCGTGCTGCTATTGCTACCGAATATGTAAAGAAAGTGTACGGGGATGCTACGAATTTCACCATGTTCGGCGGGGTTGTAATGAACCGGGTAATCGGCGGGATCAATCCTGAAGCTGTTGAAAAGGGCCTGAAGCTGGGTGCCAAGGTCATCTGGCTGCCCACCCAGTCAGCCCGCCGCCATCTTGAAAAAATGGGAAAGAATCCCGATGATGGAATCCCCCTTCTGAAGGATGGCAAGGTCGTTCCCGAACTGATCGATGTCTTTCGCCTGATTCGTGATCATGATGCCGTCCTGGCCACGGCCCATGTTTCGCCGGACGAAGCTTTCCGGGTGGTTGAGGCAGCCCGTACGGCGGGAGTCAAAAAGATTGTCATTACCCATCCGGAATGGTGGGTATGCGCGTATACCCTGGAAGACCAGATCCGCCTGGTCAACGATTATGACGCCATCCTGGAGCGCTGCTATGCACAGAACATGGGAAATCAACAGCCCCACCCCTACCACCTGAATTTAAAGGAAAACGCGGAAGTCATTCGGGCAGTCGGATATCGCCATGTAATGGTTGCTACGGACGGGGGCCAGGTCGAAAACCCGGACTGGGAAACGGAAATGTATGAATATATGCATTACCTGGTCGAGGCCGGGATTCCTTCAGAACAGGTCTATTACATGACCAAGACCATTCCCTACCGTCTCCTTGGCCTGAAGGATGAGCCGACAGGCGCTGCCAAAGAGTGAACGGACAGGACAAAGCCGGCAGGTCCGCGGAGAGGAGGAGGTCAACGGGCAGCAGCCCGCACTGACATACCGTCCCTGGCAAAAAAGGAAACGGGGCCTCACATCATCCTTCCGATTTGATCTCGATAGAAGGTTCCTTGCAAAAATGAGTTGAAAGAAGGGAAATCCATTATGTTAAGCGCATTCATTATTCTGGCCATCGCCGTGGCAATTTTCCTCGGCTATAAGACAAAGCTGAATACCGGCCTGTTCTGTATTATATTTGCCTATATCATCGGCTGCTTCCTGATGGGATTGAAACCACGGCAGCTCATCGCCTTCTGGCCAACCAACACGATGTTTGTCATTCTTTCGGTCTCGCTTTTCTATAATGTAGCCGCCATCAACGGGACATTGGAAAAAATGTCCGGTTCCCTGCTCTATGCCTGCCGGAAATTTCCTGGCATGCTGCCCTTTGCCCTTTTTTCAGTAGCTGTGATCCTGTCCATTATGGGAGCCACCTATTTTACGGTACTGGCGTTTCTGGCACCAATTACCCTGGTCATCTGTGATGAATCACGCATGGATAAGCTGACCGGTGCCGTGGCCATCAACTGTGGTGCCCTGTGCGGCGGAAATTTTCCCACCTCGAATTTGGGCGTCATTTTCCGCGGCCTTGCCGAATCGGCTTATGAAGCCAACAAAAACCTCGGAACCATCGACACCTTTCAGATGGAAATGGAAATCTTTCTCTTTTCCCTGGTCTTCTGCCTTGCCTTGATTGCAATCTTCCGTTTTGGCCTGAAAGCCAACCGGAATATCGGAAAAGGAGTTGTTTTCTCCAAACCGGAAGCCTTTACAAAGCCGCAGGAAATGACCTTGACCCTGATGATTCTCATGATGGTCACGGTCCTTATCTTCCCGCTGCTTAAGACATTCCTTCCAGGCAATGAGCTGATCCGTTTCATGGCCGGAAAAGTCGACGTAGGCCTGGTGGCCATTATTTTTGCAGTAGCCGCCCTGCTCCTCAAACTGGCACCGCAAAAAGAATCCATTGCCAAGATTCCCTGGAACACGATCATCATGATTGCCGGTGCTGGCATGCTCATTGCAGTAGCGGTAAAGGCCGGCACCATCCTGATGCTGAGCAACTGGGTCGGATCGAATGTTCCAAAGGCCCTGATTCCCATCGCCTTCTCAATCATCGGTGCCATTATGAGCTTTTTCAGCTCCACTACGGGCGTTGTTACACCCGCCCTGTTCCCACTTATTCCTGAACTGGCGGCAAATACCGGCCTTTCTGCACCGGTCCTGTTTGCCTGCACAGTCCTGGGCGCCCAGTCAAGCGCCATCAGTCCTTTTTCCTCCGGTGGCTCCCTGATCCTGGGCTCCACGCCGAAAGAAGAAGACCGGACAACCCTGTTCAATCGACTGCTCCTGGTTGCCGTCCCAGTCAGCATCCTTTGCTGTGCTGCTTACAATTTCCTGGTAGCTATGCTGTTCTGACGCTTGACAGCAAATTTCGCAGAAGCGGTCCGGCCCCACATATCAGTTGCCTGTACCGCAGGGGAAAGGCACGGGCCATCGTCGGAAAGCAGGGTATCCATCGGATTCCGTCAATCGGATGAAGACAACAAAAAAGAACTGCCAAATCGAAAAATGGCAGTTCTTTTACTTTTTATGACAGCGTTCCAAGAACCACGGCAAAGAGTTCTGTCTTTTCTTTCATGGAAGAAAGCCTCATGGATTCTTCCGTAGAATGGATCTTGTACATATAGGGTCCCAGGGCATCCACGGAAGCAACCCCATGGCCGCTGAAGAAGTTGGCATCGCCGCTGCCGCCGCTGGACTGTTCCGGCAGTTCATAGCCCAGCAGTTTTCCCGCCTCGTAGACTTTTTTGTACAGGGCCACATTTTTATCATTCCGTTCCATGGGCTGTTTCATCTTTTCAATAAAGACTTTTTCCTCAACCCCTTCAATGTAGGGCGGTTCGTCATTGATTTTTTGGACGATGGCCCTGACCGTATCAATATCGGCCTGGCAGGCCACCCGTACACCCAGGGTTGCCGTCGCATGGCCGGAAACAATGTTGACAACGTCATCATTGACGACAGGACCGCAATTGAACTGAATGCCCCGCTCATCGATATTGCTTTCATAGAAGCGCTGGATAATATGGGCCACCTCGGTAATGGCACTGCGACCTTCCGAATAATTAACACCGGCATGGGCCTGTTTTCCCTTCACGTCGACCTTGATGATGCAGGAACTCTTACGGGCCGTCAGCACCCCATTTTCCAGCCGGGCCGGTTCAAAAGCAAAGAACATTTCCGTATTGGGCAGCTCCTCCTCGAACACCTTGGTCCCGACAGGGCTTCCTACTTCCTCGTCACAGTTGAAGATGAATACGATTTCCTTGTCCGGCAGGAGGCCCGCATCCTGCATGATCTTGACAGCATGGATGGCTACAATGATGCCGCCCTTGCAGTCCGCAATTCCCAGACCGTATGCCCGGTCCTCTTCCACATGGAATGGATGCCGGACGGCATCGCCTTCCTTGAAGACGGTATCCGTATGGGCATTCAAAATGATTTTGCCCGTCGGATGCTCCGGTTTCAGCCGGCCCACCACGACATCCCCATATCCGGGGAAATGCTTGTGTTCAATAACGATTCCCTTGATCTGATGCAGCATTTCGTCAACGATGGCTACGGCTTTTTTATTTCCTGCCTCGTTCCCCGTTCCACAGTCAATGCGGGAAAATGCCTTGAGTTTTTCGATTTCGAACTTTTCACAGGCCTCTGCTCCTTTTCTCGCTGCTTCGACGATTTTGTTTCTGTCCATGTCCTGCCTGACCTCCTTCATAAAGATGACCTCCTGGTTTTCTTCCAATGCGTCCGGTAATCCGGATCAGCGGGAAGAAAATCCCCTTTTGTCACGTTACCCATAGTATATCAAAAAAATGACTGAAAAGTATGAACAGGTTCTGCTTTTTGGGGAACCGCTCCCGACCAAACCGGAACCAGTAGATTCCTGTCGGCGGTGCAAACAGAACGTCCCTTTCCCTGAAAAAATGCGAAAGGGCCCTGTAAAAGCACTCCGCATCAAGGGAAGCTGCGGGGGAAAAATAATTTTTCCCCCGGTTTCCTGCTTTCCTGGCAATGATTCCTTTTTTCCCTGTCCCATGGTACAATGAACAAAACCAATGGGCAGCTTCCAGGCCCTGTTTTGGACAATCAGCAGTCAAGGGAGGTCTTGTTTTATGTTTCGAGCCATGCGACGCTTCAAACAGGAAGTATCCCGGGAAGAATGTATCCGTGTCCTGAAGGAAGGACGCCGGGCTGTTCTTTCCGTTCTTGGGGATGATGGATATCCTTACGGGGTGCCTGTCAATTTTTACTATGATGAGGAAACGAACGAAGTATACCTGCACGGGGCCAAGGAAGGCCATAAGATGGATGCCCTCAGGCGATGCAGCAAAGTCAGTCTGACCGTTCTTGATCAAGGATATAAAAAAGAGGGCGACTGGGCCTGGTACGTGACCAGCGTCATTCTGTTCGGCCATATCGAAATCCTGGACAAGGAAGAAGAAATCATTGAAAAGGCCCGCCCCATCGGGCTTAAATACTACCCTGACGCGAAAAGCGTAGAAGCTGTCCTGGCCGGGACAAGCGGCCATTTGCAGGCTCTGGTCCTTCATATCGATCACATGACGGGAAAACGGGTGCATGAAAAATAGGGCACCGAAACAGAAAAAATAAAACCGGAAATATCCTTGCAGATCAGGGATATTTCCGGTTTTTGTCATGTTTTCCGGACCATTCGGGCACCCCCGCTTCCTGACAGGAAGCCGCGTCCTGGTTGCCAATCCGGAAAGAACATCGGCGGAACCGCGGCATTCCCGGGAAACATGGCTATTCTTCCTTATGACGCAGGGCCAGGGAAAGACCATAGGGCACACTGCGGGGACTGCGCACCGAGTAGACGCCATATTCTTCTTTCATCAGGGCACGGGTAAATTGATTGGTTGGATACCGTTCTTCCAGATGCAGGCGCATTCGATGGGTGGTCCGGATCTGATACTGGTCCACCTCATTGGCAGGTATGTCAACCTCGGTGGCCTTACAGCGATACAGGACAGCACCAATGGGAAGACCGGCATAGATGTAGACCGTATCCCCGACGCGGATATCACTGCCCTGCTTATACATCATTTCGTCCTTTCCGTCAAAGAATTTCAACGGGTCATAATAATGGGCGTTCGCCGGCACAAGCCACTCCTTTGGCCCGCGGAAGGCCTTTTTCTTCTGCCTGGCCAACGTGGCGAGGTAACTTTCACCCAGGCGGCTGCACACTTCCTTCAGAGGAACCGACCCGTCAAGCCGGACCGCCAGCCAATGCAGCCGGTTCATATGGTAAGCCGGCCCGTAACCCGGTTCCTGCAGCAGCATGTCATGGTACATGCGGTCCTGCACCTTGAAACAAAGGATATCCAGTTCCCTTCTCCCTTTGGCGCCGATTTTATCGGGGGTCACATTCATGATGATGCCGTACCACCTGCGATTTTCCTTATGCCGTAGAACGGCATAGCCCGGTGCGGACGTCCAGGGGTAGTCCGGCTCTGTGCCATATGTTTTGCGGGCATAAAGAAGGAGCCGGTTCCGAAGCGATTTATCTGCTGTTTTCATGATGATTCCACGACCTCTCCAATAGCCCCTGTTATTACGTCCTTTCCGTTCAGCGGCTTTAACCGGATAAACCAGCGTCCTGCCGGCAGAGCCGCTTCGTCTCCGGGTCCATTATTTCACCAGGATGCCTGCTTTTTCCAGGGTATCCCGAATTTCATCCAGGGCTTCCAGGCTCGGCGCCTCCACGGTATGGTAGTGGAGACCACCGGCAATATTCATAAGAGGTGCATCAGGATGGGCATGGATCTTTTCCATAAACTGGCGAATGTCCCGCCGGCTGGAAAGGTTCAGGATTCCTTCCAGGGTGCCATAGACAGGATGCTCGATGATCACATTCCGTACCGTCGCACCGGCATCCACAAATATATTAAGTTCCTCTTCCATGCGGGACAGGTCATGACGCACCTTAAAACGACGTACGCGCCTTTCATCCGACTGGATCAGGTAACCCCGCGGCGTTGCAATTATGGGTTCTTCAGCAGCACGCAGCAGCGCTATATCCTGCACAATGACCTGACGGCTCACATGAAATTTGCGGGCCAGTTCCGACCCGGAAACCGGGGCCTTGGCTTCCCGAAGCTTTTCCTTGATCTTTTCCCGTCTTTTTACACCTTCATTGCTTTCCATAATTTCCCTTCCTTTTTTCCTTTACCCCCACCCGGCAATCGTATGGCCCAACGAAAGGCCATCGTCCGGAGTGCCACCTGAAAACCCTTCATGTTCCTCTTCTGTTGATTCGATGGTGGCTGTTATGTTTATTATACCCGTGTTTTTGCCCTGCGCCAACACCGGGCCCTGATTTTTTCAGGTCGTCCTGTTTTTCCAAGTGGTCAAAACGGCAGCAGCGGTCAAAAAAGGGTTCCCCAGGATGGTCATTCCAATAAAAAAACAGGAAAATCGCAAGTTGTATCAAGCCTGCGATTTTCCTGCCATCGTACGTGAAAATTCCCTTCCCGCTCCTTACATATATTGCAGGATCATATGCAATACCTGGTTGCCCAGTTTCAGCAGCTGCTGGTTATGACTGATTTCCTTCATGAGCTCCTGGGTTTCGTTTCCATTGCGGAGTGTCTCCAGCAGTTCCCTGGTTTTCGCCTCCAGTTCGCTTTGATGTTCCAACAGGCCGCGGAGGATGCTTCCAACAATGGGTTTGTCAAGGATATCCTTTACTTTTTCGGCCTTTTTCGGTAAATCCCTGATTTCCTCCTTTGTCAGGGACTTTCCGTTTTCCTTGCCCGGTTCAGGCAGGTGCTCCAAAATAACTTTGGCTTCCGGTACTTCCCTGGTTATCTGATCCCTTATTGCCTGATAAAGTGCGATTTCTTCATCGGAAGGAGTGGTACGGCTGTTTCCGGCAGTCTTTCCGGAAGCTTCACCACGACGGTCCAGGATTTTCCCATAATACCAGGTGAGGTTCATGATTTCTTCCAGTTTCCAGCCTTCCCGACCTTTGCGAAGACGGAGTACCAGGTTGTCCCGGCTTCCCAGGTCCTCATTTTCCATCACTACATTGACAAAAGCCTGGTTGCCAGATTCCTTTGCGCCCCTGATGTCCTGCATGGAAAGATTGCCCAGATTGACCTTCAGTGCTTTTTCCGGCTGGCTCTTCCGGTAGGAGTCGCTCCAGTCCCCGTTCCTGATGCCGTTTTCAACAACTTCTTTCATATGGGCGACATACGTGGGTTTATCTTCTTCACTGAATTCGCCATTTTCCGTATGCTGCCATTCCGCTTCCCGAACGGCATCAAAGCCCTTGGAAAGCAGGCCATCCAGGTCCACCCGTTTATGGAAAGTGACAAGATCATGTTCCCGCACGGAATCCCGGATTTCCCGGACTGCATAACGCGGCGTCCTGGTATAGTAAAAGAAGTACCAGGAAAGCGCGCTGACTGCGAGCAGGAGGGCGGCCAGCAGGATTTCCCTGCGACGGCGCTTCTTCCTCGCAGCTTTCTTATCTTCCAACGGTTCCTCCGTTAACGGAATTCCCTTCTTCATGCGATCATATTCTTCACTGTATCGGTCATTCATATTGGTCATGAACTGCATCTCCTTGCGAAAAAAGGGCAGACAGATGCCCTTCCTCAAAACTTGCACCGTTCTATTATAGCAGGATTTTGAAAAAGGGAAAGAAAAAGCTCCAGGAACAGCAATAAAGACCTGCTTTCCGTTTTCCCAACGGCCAGAACGCGATGATCCCCCTGCTTTTTATTTCAATACTAGGAATCTTTTCGGACGAGATAAGCCGTTCTACCGATTTTATTCCTCAGAAAAAACAGTCGCTATACAAGGATTCACCCGATTATATATGATGATTTAACACGTATCTTCATAATTGTATATAATTTCAAATTATTTTGTATTTTATGGTATTCATTATAAATTTATGGTAAAATTTATGTAAAAATATTGAAAGGATTTTGTAAAATTCTTTTTTTCGAGCCAATTTTACGAAGT
Organism: uncultured Acidaminococcus sp.; assembly: GCA_902796945.1. Classification (GTDB taxonomy): domain Bacteria; phylum Bacillota; class Negativicutes; order Acidaminococcales; family Acidaminococcaceae; genus Acidaminococcus. Next base: position 35,717 of record CADBQR010000086.1, on the reverse strand, counting down.
TCAGTAAGGAGGCATTTGTATGAATTGGAAAAAAATGGTTGCAGCAGGATTGCTTTGTTCCCTGGCACTGGCTACAGCGGCCTGTGGCGGCGGCGGAAATGCCGGGAAGGAAAAGAAATCCTCCGGAAAAACAGTCATGCTCTACTCTTCCATGCAGGAAGACCAGCTGAACGCCATCAAGAAAGCCTTTGAGAAAAAGTATCCGGATATTACCATGGATTACTACTTTGCCGGTACGGGCAAGGTAATCACAAAGATCTCGACGGAAGCCAAATCCGGCCAGGTTGCAGCTGACCTGATCTGGGTCGGTGACCCTGCCGACTATATCGGGTTCAAATCCATGGGCATCCTCGCAAAATATACTTCCCCGGAAGCCAAGAACATCGATAAGATCTTCATCGATCCGGAAGGATACTATACCGGTGCCCGCATGATGAACATGGGCATTGCCTATAACCCCAACACAGTTTCCAAGGACGAAGCCCCGAAGACCTGGAATGACCTGCTGGATCCGAAATGGAAAGGGCAGATTGTCATGACCGACCCGGGCACGGCAGGAACAACGAAATACGCCGTCGGTGCCCTCATGGCCAATCCGAAATACGGCAAGGCCTATTTTGAAAAACTGAAGGGCAATGGAACGGAACTGCAGTCCGGTACGACGGCTACCCATAACCAGATTGCCGCTGGAGCCTATAAAGTGGGTATGTGCCTGGACTATGTAACGGAAAACCTGAAGGCAAAAGGTTCCAAGATTGAATTCGTATACCCGAAGGAAGACATCGTTTCCATTTACAGCCCCATTGCACTGGTAAAGGGTGCGAAGAACGAGGAAAACGCAAAGAAACTGTATGACTTCATCCTCTCCAAAGAAGGTCAGGAAGTCCTTGTCCAGAACAATATGCTTTCCGTTCGTAAGGACGTAAAACAAAAGAGCGTAACGATTGAGGATATTGCGAAACGTGCCATGAAAGTCGATCTGGCAAAACTGGCAAAAGACGCTAAGTCCATGCTGGCTGACTTTGACAAGATTTTCAAGAAATAAGTTTTCTTTTGAAAAGAAGCGGAGGACGGGAATCATGCGCCTCCCTTCTTTTCCTTTTTCATATTTAATTTCGTCAGACCGGAGGAACCGGAACAGGCAATACCGGTCCCCGGACTGGAGAAAGAGGTGATAAGAGAATGGCCAATGTGCGCTTTGAAAACGTTACCTTTCATTATGGTAAACATTGTATTTTCAAGAATCTGTCCCTGACGGTGGAAGAAAGCCAGATTCTCTGTCTGGTCGGTCCTTCCGGCTGCGGCAAGACCACCCTGGTCCGCTGTCTGTTGGGATTCATCAAGCCGGAAACGGGTGCCATCTATGTAGGAGACCGCTGCCTCTTTGATGCGGACCGCGGCATCAACGTCCCTCCGGAAAACCGTCATATCGGCGTTGTTTTCCAGGACTATGCCGTCTGGCCGCATATGACAGTTTGGGAAAACGTCCTCTATCCGATGAAGAAAATGGGGCTGCCGAAAGAGGAACGGGAAGCCCGCGCCCACCATGCCCTGGAACAGGTCCGTATGACCGGTTATGAGGATCATTTGCCAAGCCAGTTGTCCGGTGGTCAGCAACAGCGTGTTGCCATCGCCAGGGCCCTTGTTTCCAGTGATGAAGTCATCATCATGGATGAACCGATTACCAACCTCGATGCCAAGCTGCGCGAGGAAATGCTGAATGAAATCCGCCTGATCCAGCATGATATCGGAACAACCATCCTGTACATCACCCATGATCAGGAAGCCGCCCTGCAATTGTGCGATATCATGGCCATCATGGACCGGGATGGTTCGCTCTGCCAGATTGGTCAGGATGAGGACATCATTCTGCGTCCGGCCAACCGTTTTGTCTTTGAATTCATTGGCGTATCGAATTTCTTCCCCCTGGTTCGAGAAAAGGATCATACCTATCTGGAAGCGGGCGGCAGGAAATTCCCCTATGACAGCTGCCCTGCTGAAATCTTTGCTTCAGGAAAACCGATGGAAATGGGCGTACGCCTGAATGATATCGTCTTTGATGAAAATTCCCCCGTCCGGGGCACCATTGAACGGATCATTTTCCTGGGCAGTGAATACATTTATTTCATTCGTCTCGGTGACCGGACCATTCGGATGCAGTCCAATGCCCTTGATGTCATGCAACGCGACCCGGTTGCCGAAAATCAGGAAGTCGGCCTGGCTTTCCTGCAGCCCCGCTATTATGAAGCAAAACCTGAGGAGGTGAATGCACAATGAAGTTCGGTATGATGCAGCGTCAGGGCAGCAGTGACCTGGCAGCCCTGGACGGCAAGACGTTCAACCTGGATAAAGCCATGACCATCATCAGCTTCATCCTCCTGCTCATCATTGTCGTCATTCCTATCTTCATGATTGTCTACAACGCGTTCTTCTATAAAGGCCGGTTGGACCTGGAAATGTTCCGCACCGTCGTATTCAGCAAGGATAATATTTCTGCCATCACAAATACCGTCATCATCGGGGTCAGCGTGACCGTCGTCGGAACCATCATCGGCCTGTTCTATGCCTGGCTTTTGGGACGCAGTGACATTCCCTGCAAATCCCTCATGCGGGCCCTGTTCATGATTCCTTACATGTTCCCGCCCTTCTTTGGTGCCATGGCCTGGGATATGCTGCTTTCCGGCCGCGGCGGATACGTCAATACCTGGCTCATGACGCATCTGGGCCTTACGGCCCCGCCGTTCAATATCAATTCCCTGGGCGGTATCATCTTCGTCGAAGTTTCCTATTACTTCCCCTTCGTCTTTATGCAGGTGGTCAGTGCCCTGGAACGTATGGACCCGACCCTGGAAGAATCTGCCCGGATTGCCGGAGCCAGTCAGAGCACCGTCATCCGCCGCATTACCCTTCCCCTTGTAACGCCCGCAATTTCAGCCGGGGCCCTGTTGATCCTGATTTCTTCCCTGGCCCATTTCGGCGTTCCTGCCATTCTGGGCTTTTCCAAACAGATCTACACGCTGCCCACTGTCATTTATGCCTACATTGACCGTGCCGGCGGCAGCTTCGAAGGCATTCGTCAGGGTGCGGCCCTCTCCATTCTGCTGGTCTTTGTCGTGACCATGGCCCTTATCCTGCAGAAAATTGTCCTGAGCAGCGGATCCTATGACATCATCAAGGGCAAGAGCATGCGCCCGACCCTGATCAAGTTGCGGGGCGCCAAGTACCCGCTCCTGCTGCTGGCCATTGTGACCCTGATCCTGATTGTTCTGGTCCCGCTGATCATGATCTTCCTGGAAGGCCTCGTAAAGGCATATGGCCTGCCCCTGGTACCGGAAAACTTCACGCTGGACAACTTCAAGGCCATTGCTTCGAGTAAACAGACCCTGGATGCCATTCGCAACTCCCTGTTCCTGTCAATCAGCGCCGGTGTCCTTTGTATGTTCCTCGGCGTCATGATTGCCTACGTAGTCATCAAGATTAAACCGAAAGGCAAGGAAATCCTGGAAATGCTCTCCGTCCTGCCTTATTCCATTCCGGGCACGGTCCTCGCTATCGGCGTCATCCTTTCCTGGTCCGGCCAGCTGGGAATCAACCTGTATAATACGGTATGGATCATTTTGGTTGCCTATATGGCAAGGTACCTGAGCTTCTCCATGAAGAGCGCGTCGGCTTCCCTGCAGCAGGTCCATCCATCATTGGAAGAGGCTGCCAGGGCCTGCGGTGCTTCCCATACGGAATCCCTGAAGGACATTACCCTGCCGCTCATCCGTCCAGCCATGATTGCCGGTTTCTTCCTGATTTTCCTGCCGTCCATGCGTGAACTGACCACGTCCATCCTGCTTTACGGACCTTATACCAGAACGCTGGGCGTACAGATCTTCGCGCTTCGTGACAGCGGCCAGATTCCCCAGGCTTCCGCACTGGCTGGCATCGCAATCTGCATCATCATCATTTGCAACGCCATTGTCACTCATATCACTAAGGACAAGAGAGGGGTGTAAAACGTGGAAAACCAGATTGTGCTCCGTCACGTAACCAAACGTTTTACGACCAAAAAACTTGGTACCATTACAGCCGTCAACAACTTCAACCTGGAAGTCCGGGAAGGGGAATGCTTCTCTTTCCTGGGACCATCCGGCTGTGGCAAGACAACAACGCTCCGCATGATTGCCGGCTTCGAGGATCTGTCGGAAGGTGAAATCGAATTGTGCGGGCGCCTCGTATCCAGCAAGGACCAGCACCTCTACGTTCCGCCGGAGGAACGGGGACTTGGCATGGTCTTCCAGGCTTTTGCCGTATGGCCCCATATGAACATCTTCGATAACGTTGCTTTTCCGCTCCAGATCCGGAAGCTGTCCCAGACGGAAATCCGTGAACGGGTCAAGGAAGCCCTCCACCACACCAGTCTGGACGGTATGGAAGAAGTCTATCCCAGCGACCTGTCCGGCGGGCAGCAGCAGCGGATTGCCCTGGCCCGGGCCATTGTCACGAACCCGAAGGTCATGCTCCTGGATGAACCGCTTTCCAACCTCGACCCGAAACTGAGGGAAAGCATGCGCTTTGAAATCAAGGCGCTGCAGCGGAAATTCGGTTTTACCATCATCTTTGTAACCCACGACCAGAGCGAAGCCATGGCAATTTCGGACCGCATGATGGTCTGCGACATGGGTAACATTGTCCAGGTAGGGACGCCGGAAGAGCTGTACAATAAGCCGCGCACCCGGTTCGTCCACAACTTTCTCGGCCAGTCCACCTTCCTTCACGTCGTGGTCAAAGGCGACAAGGTCTATGCCCGCGGGGATATGGACCAGCCGCTGCCAATTCCGGTACCGCCCAATATCCAGGGCGAAATGGTCATTGCCACACGGCCGAATGAACTGGACCTCAACCGGACGACGGGCTTCAAATCCCGCATTGAAAACCGGATCTTCCTGACCGATACGACGCAATATCTCGTCCGTGTCGGTGACCAGCTGCTTACCATACAGACCCCACACCGCATTACTTTTGCAGAAGGCGAAGCATGTTGCATTCGCTTCGTCAAGGTTATGTGGTATCCGGAAGAAGATGAAAAAGCAGCGGAAGAACGGGCCAAGAGGCAAACCATCTGACATATGCTCAAAGGGGGCTGACGCACGATGTGCGTCAGCCCCCTTTCCATTGTTTCCAATCCATAATAGCGGAAAAAGGACCTTATCGAAACAAAAACAGGTTCCTTCCTGTAATATGCCGTTTCCCCGAACTCCCCTGCCCGCCATGAATCTTTTGCAGAATGCACCCCGGTTGGGGAGCCTGCCAGAGCGGACTTTGGCTTCCTTATTTTCCACCTTGACTGATCAGGTCAATCAGTGTCATCGTCATCTCATAGGACTTTTCAAAAGAATCAACGGGCAGGAATTCAAACCGGGAATGGAAATTCATGCCCCCGGTAAAATAGTTAGGGGTCAGGATGCCCTTGGTAGAAATAAAGGATCCATCCGTCCCGCCCCGCATAGCAATGGTCTTTGGCGTGATGCCGAGAATTTTCATGGCATCATAAAGAAGGTCGATGGCCTTATGGTTTTCCTTTGTGACCGCATCGGCAATATTCCCATAGGTGTCGTGGATCATACATTCAATGCGGGCCCGTGGTTCCTGCTTCCGGAGGCGTTCCACATTCCGCAGGACCGTTGCCTTTTTGGCCTCATATTTCGTCTTGTCATGATCCCGGATGCTGAGCTCGACAACCGCCGTGGATTTATTGGCCCGCAGGGCCTGCACCCAGATATACCCCTCTTTTCCTTCCGTACATTCCGGTGTTTCCGCGCGGTCAAAGAAGTTGACAAAGTCCACAGCCAGCAAGGTCGGGTTCACCATGACCCCCTTGGCACTCATGGGATGGGCACTGATTCCATGAATGGTAATTTCAGCGCTGCCGGCATTGAACGTTTCATAAACGACCTCGCCCAGTTCGCAGCAGTCAATGGTATAGGCAAAATCAACTGGAAAACGGGAAAAATCAAGGTTTTTGGAACCAAAAAGTCCCACTTCCTCGTCCGGGACAAAGGCAACATAGAGATCCCCGTGAGGGAGCTGCGGATTTTCCACCAGGGTTTCCAAGGCCGTCATGACATTGGCGACAGCGGCCTTGTTATCGGAACCAAGAACGCTCGTCCCATCTGCTACGATCAGGTCCTGCCCCTTATAACGGAGCAATTCGGGATGTTCCGAGGTTTTCATGACGATATCCCGGGAAGCATTGAGGAGGATATCCCTGCCATCATAATTCCGGATCAGGTGAGGGTGAATTTCCGGTGATAAATTGACATTCACCGTATCCATATGGGTGCAGAAACCGACCTTTGGCACCTGGTGAGGGTGTCCTTCCGGCAGACGGGCCGGCAGCCAGCCTGTCAGGACACAGTGCGGACTCAGATAAAGGTCCCGGAGCCCCAGCGCCTCACATTCCTGTTTCAAGGTTCTTGCCATATTCCACTGGCTTTCCGTACTTGGCACCTTCATGCCGCCGTTGGCCTGACTTTGGGATGGAATGGCCAGATATCGATAAAACCGTTCAAGCAATCGTTCCCGAATGGATTTCAACTGAAAAACCTCCTCCTGGATTCTTTCTGCTTTCCTTATCATACCGGAACGGGCCGGATAAGAAAAATCCCTGTTCCGGATAATACACAATATTAGAAATTTGAAAAAGATACAAACGTGCCGAAACCGCTCGCAGTACCTCCCTGTATTGTATCACTTGCAGGAAAGTGTCATCCCCTTACAGGCACAAGCTTTTTTACCGTATTTTCCCTTAAAAAATTCATCAATTCAGGTTTATTCATGAGTAAATTTCATTTGGAAAATTCTGTTTCTTTTCTTACAATGTAGAAGAAGTTCTTCATTGGTAGAATTATCTGAAAACAGCGGAGGTGCAACATGGCAAAGAAAGTCCTCGTTCTCTCTACCAGCCAAAGAAAAAACAGTAACTCAGAGCATCTATGTGATGCTTTCTGCCGGGGCGCACAGGAAGCAGGCTGTGAGACAGAAAAAATCAGCCTCATCGGTAAGAATATTCGTTTCTGTCTTGGCTGCCAGGCCTGCCGGAAAACACAAAAATGCGTCCTTCCTGACGACATGGCATCCATTCTGGAAAAGATGAAAGCAGCCGACATCCTGGTATTTGCCACACCCATTTATTTCTATGAAATGAGCGGCCAGCTGAAAACCCTGCTGGATCGCACGTACCCGATGTATTCAACGGAATATCGGTTCCGTTCCGTTTACCTTCTCATGGCAGCGACGGAAGAAGCCGAAACGACATCGAACCGCACGGTCCAGGGATTCTCCGGCTGGATTTCCTGCTATCCAAAGGCCGCCTTTTCCGGAGCGGTCTTTGCCGGAGGGGTCCGGAACCCCGGAGACATCGAAAAGCATGATGCCCTGCTGAAGGCCTATGAAATGGGCAAGCACGTCTGACCATGGATCACACGCCCAGAGGCGTCACCTGTCGGTTGTGGTAACATCATCGATAGTGACTGTCGTTGCTGTTTCCCGAACTTTATTTTTAATTCATTAGCAAAATATCATTTATAATCATTATTTTCCGTAATATTTTTAATAATTTATTGAAATTGTTCGGAAAAAGTAGTACAGTAAACCTATCATTTCAAAACGGATGAAACGCCTTGAAATGACAGTTGATACAAGGAGGTTATCGCAATGCGTACAGAGCATGATTTTTTAGGTGATATGCAGGTACCGGACGATTGTTACTATGGTGTCCAGACCATGAGGGCCATTGACAATTTCCAGATTACAGGTTCCCGGATCGACCCGGATTTCATCAAGTCCATGGCCATTGTCAAAAAAGCAGCAGCCCTGACCAATATGAAAACCCGCCGCCTGTCTCATGACATTGGCGATTATCTCGTTGCTGCTGCCGATGAAATCATCGCGGGCAAACTTTTGGATCAATTTCCCCTTGATCCAATTCAGGGTGGTGCCGGCACGTCCATCAATATGAACATGAATGAAGTGCTTTGTAACCGGGCCCTGGAAATGAAGGGCCTGCCCAAGGGACGCTATGACCTCATTTCGCCCAATAACCATGCCAATATGGCTCAATCCACCAATGACGCCTTCCCTACCAGCATCAAGGTCTGTGTCTTTACCAAAGCCCGGATCCTGATAGATGCCATGGAAAAAATGGCAACTGAATTTGAGAAAAAAGGCGTGGAATTCAAGGATGTCATCAAGATGGGACGGACCCATCTGCAGGATGCGGTTCCCATCACCTTAGGGGAAGAAATGGCCGCCTATGCTTCCATCGTGCGGCGCTGTATTTCCCGCATCAACCGTTCCCTTGACGCCATTCGCTCCATCAATATGGGCGGTACCGCGGTGGGAACAGGAATCAACTCTGAAGTTGAATACATCTATAAATTCCCGGAGGTCCTGACGGAACTCGTGGGCGAACATTTTGAAACATCCAGCAACCTGGTGGACGCGACAAACAGTACCGACAGTTATGCCGAAATTTCCGGTGCCCTCAAGGTATCGTCCCTGTCCCTGATCAAGATTGCCAATGACATTCGCCTCATGGCTTCCGGTCCCCGCTGCGGGCTCAACGAAATTACCCTGCCGGCCCGTCAGCCCGGTTCTTCCATTATGCCGGGAAAGGTCAACCCCGTCATTGCGGAAGTCCTGGATCAAACCTGCTACCATGTAATCGGAAACGACCTGGCCATTACCCTGGCCGTCGAAAACGGGCAGCTGGAACTGAACGTCATGGAACCGGTAGTGGCCTTTAACCTGTTCAACTCCTTCCGGTACCTGACAAACGCCATCAACACGTTTACGGAGAAATTGCTGAAAGGGCTGCAGGCCAATCGGGAACAGTGCAAGAAATGGGTGGACAACAGCGTGGGCATCATTACAGCCCTGCTGCCCCATATCGGCTATGAAAAATGTTCCGCCATTGCCAAGGAAGCCTATGCGACCCACACCCCGGTGCGGACCATTCTGGAAAGGGAACACATCCTCAGCAAGGAACGCCTGGACGAAATCCTTTCCCCTCTGGAAATGACCCAGCCGGGCATTGCCGGTGTACCGGAATCCCATATCCGTAAGGGCTGACGTTCCGAACCTGTTCCCGCTCAATTCCCAAAAAACGATTATAAAAAAAGTCCCCTCAAGAGGAGACTTAAAAACAAGGGCCTTACCATCGCCAGCGGATGACTCCGCTGGCGATTTTTATGCTCCTTTTCCGTACTTCAGGAACATCCTTAGCTGCATCAATGCATTCGGCGCAGCAGCCTTTGGCAGGAACCTTGATAGCCAGACGGTTCCTGTTATTTGATGAACCGTGCCAGGCTTGTTCCGATGAGCACCCCAAGGCCGCAAAGAACCACGCTGGCCATGATGTAGAAGCCGCCTTTCAAGGGCTGTCCCTGGTGAAACAGCCGTACCGTTTCCAGGGAAAAGGTCGAAAATGTCGTAAAGCCGCCGCAGACGCCGGTCTTCCAAAAGAGGATCCTCTGGGGAGACAGTCCCCGGATTTCCGCAAGACCGGTCACAATCCCGATAAGGATTGCCCCCAGGAAATTAGTGATCAGCGTGATCAAAGGAAAATCAATTCCCACGGGCACGAGGGACAAGGCATAACGGGCCATGGCTCCAAGGGCACCCCCACAGCCCACCGCAAAAAAGGTCATGGTAAACTCCTTTCTCCCATTCGCGTGATTGACAGGAAAGAACCATTCATAATGGCTAGCAGCGATGAGTTTCTTCATCGGGAGCCTGTTCTGCAAGGGCACGACGTACGGCGTCCGTGAAACGTCCCAACGCCGGTGCCAGCAGCTGCTGTTTCTTCCACACCAGATACGACCCGTTCACGATAGGTGGATCCATGGGCCGCATGCAAAGGCCTTCAGGGATATAGGAAAAATCAAGTCCCAGGGCCAGTCCCATCCCTTCCTGTACCATAACGCATTTATTAAAAAGGGACAGGTTCATATAGGTGGCCTGTTCCAGCTCATCGGCATACTGCCCGAACCAATGTTCCAACTGGTTATTGACGGACCTTCTCCCCGCCAGGATCAGTTTTTCGCGGGCCAGGTCCTGTGGCGCGATAGCCGCTTTGGCGGCCAGCGGATGGGACTTCGGCAGCAATACGGTCCACGCGTCACCATGGGGCATACGCAGGAACTGATAGCGGCTGATATCGACGGGTTCGATGAGAACGCCAAAATCAAGCAGTCCCTTTTCCAGACGATCCATGACGTCATCGGCAATGCCCGTATAAACCGAGAAATAAACCTCCGGGTAGGTGGCCTGGAACTCCTTCATTACATGAGCCAGAAAATGCATATTCCGGGTTTCTCCGATACCAAGGGAGATTTCACCGGAAACAATTTCATCCTTTTGCTGCATTTCCCGCTCGGTCCGATCGGCCAGTTCCACCAGGTCCTGCGCTCTCAGTTTCAGCCGCATACCTGCTTCCGTAAGGATAATCCGGTGTTTTACCCGTTGAAAAAGCGGTACATGAAGTTCTTCCTCCAACTGCTGGATCTGCCTGGATAAAGTAGGCTGGGTAATATGAAGCAGTTGGGCTGCCCTGGTAATATTTTCTTCCCTGGCTATCGCCAAAAAGTATCGCAGCACGCGCAATTCCATGGTTTATGCCTCCTTCCGCGGTCATGATACTCAATTTCTTTTTAACTCTATTTTACCATACTTCAAGGCATTGAATAAGCAGTTTTCTCCTACGAATCCAAGGCAGGTCTTCCCGTAATCCGACTCCGTCGGAAGGGGATAAGCTTCGCAAAAAGGAGATTCCTGACGCCCCAGCACGCTTTTCAATGATGCAAGGGTAAAACAGGAGTCCTGTCTCCCTGTCCAACCGGGCTTTTCGGTAATTTTTAAATTTTTTTGAATTTTTCTCATTTTCACGATACAATAGAGTTAACTATATGGATTTTCCTGTTCAGAGGGCCCCATCACCCGCCCATTGCGTCCTCACGGGCCCATCCGTTCCCGCGGCTGATTCGGTAAGAGAGCCGATAAAAAGAGGCTGCTTCGGGATTTTTCGTTTCATGACCGGAAAATTCATTCAGGAGGGTACCTACTATGATCCAAGAAATCAAGACAGTCGTTTTCAGTCCAACAGGGAGTACAGAAGCCCTGGTAAAGGAAGTCGGCACGGCTTTGGCAGGGAAACTGGGAGTCCCGGTCAGCCATGACAGCTTCACCCTGCCGGCGGGACAGAAAAAACTGCGTTCCTATGGTCCGGATACGCTCGTAGTTTTCGGAACGCCAACGTATGCCGGCCGGGTTCCCAATAAAGCCCTGCCCTTTGTACAGACTTTATTTGAAGGGCATGGAACTCCCGCCATCGCCCTTGTGACTTTTGGCAACCGCAGCTACGACAGCGCTCTTTCTGAACTTCACAATGAATTGACTTCCCGTGGTTTTTCGGTCTTCGCGGCAGGTGCTTTTGCCCGTCCCCATGCCTTTGCCACAATTGGTTTGGAGCATCCCACGGAAGAGGACAAGGCCCTGTTGAATACACTGGTTGAAAACGCAGCCAAAAAAGTACAAAACGGAAACTTCAGTGATGCCGTAATCAAGGGAGGCGCTCCCGTGGCCCCTTACTATATCCCGCTGGGAGAGGATGGCCAGCCGGCTAAATTCCTGAAGGCAAAACCTTTGACCGATCCGGCGAAATGCGATCACTGTGGTAAATGTGCTGCCGTTTGCCCTATGGGGTCCATCAATAAGGACAATACAGATGAAGTACCCGGCATCTGTATCAAATGCCAGGCCTGTATCGTCTATTGCCCGAAGCAGGCAAAATTTTTCCATGATGACCGTTTCCTGTCCCATAAGGCCATGCTGGAAAAGAACTACACCCGCACGGCTCATTCAGAAATTTTTACAGGGGAATGAATAAACGGCTTTTCGCAAGAAGGACCTTTCATTAAAACGGTCGTAAGGAAAGCCACCGTTGAAAAATTTAAAGGAAAAGAGGAAAACAAATGAGTAAAAAGTGTGAATCCTGTGGAATGATGATTCCCGATGATGCGGAATTCTGCCCGGAATGTGGCGCAAAACAAGCGCCTGCTGCACGGAAATGCCCCTATTGCGGTGCCGAAAATGAAGAAGACGCGGTTTTTTGCGGAAATTGCGGGAAGTCCCTGAAACAGGACGCGCCGGGAGCAGGCACTCCTGACGCCCAGGGAACCGTTCCTCCCGTACCACCCGTTCCGCCGTTCAACGGTCAACCCCAGCAGGGAACCGGTCCTGCCAATTCGCAACATTTTCCGTACAAGCTTCCTGCGCAGGGACCTGTGGGCAACCAAAAACGGTTTTTTGCCATTATCGGAGCCATTATCATTGTAATTGCCGCGTTTTTCTGTTTCTCCTCTTTCCAAAAACCAATCCATATCAAGGCGCAGGACCTGGCCAATGCTTATATCCGCGATCAGGCAGCGGCAGATAAAAAATATAAGGGAAAGAACCTGGATATTACGGGAGAAGTGGTGCATAAGGGACAGTTTTCGAATGCCCAGGATTATGGAATCAATATTTATACCCGTCATGTAGGCGGGAAATATTATAAAATCATCATTTCGGTTCCTCATAAAGATGCCGACAAGGTCAATAAGGTCAAATTCGGTGATTTTGTTTCAGCTCAGGGAAAATGCATGGGAATCGTACCGCAGAAGGACCCGACAATCATTTCAATCCAGATTGAAGCTGAAAAACTAAATGAATAGAAACCTTTCGTTCCCTTTTCGAGCAACGCAAACAGGCCATCACAATTTTTTGTGATGGCCTGTTTTTATGAAGTTCCGTCAGTACGCAGGAACGCAATCGAGGGACCTGTCAGCGGATTCCGCACGGGAACCGGGGTTGAAAGACGCAACCGCAAGGCGGCAGCAAGTTTCTGTTCTGTACGGCTCCTGAAGCCAGGAACATGGCAAGGCAATTCACGACAAGTCACAGGGCCTGTCCGTTACCGGTTGCCTTCCCCGGCTTTTTCCAAAGCCTCCAGCCTGCCCTTCTTCAAATCCTCGATATGGGCAGCGATGGTTTCCCTGGGCCAGTCCCACCATCTGATTTTCATCAGGCGCCGAATGGTTCCTTCATCAAAGCGCTTCCGTATCGGACGCGCCGGTACACCGCCTACAATGGTGTAGGGAGGCACGTCCCTTGTCACCACGGCCCGTGCGCCGACAATGGCACCATCACCAATCGTTACGCCCTGCATAATGATGGCCTCGTAGCCAATCCAGACATCATTGCCTAGGGTAATGTTTCCCTTATTATCCCAGGCATCCCGGATTTGCTCCGGATCCAGGCCCCATTCCTCATCAAAGACAGGGAAAGGATAGGAAGCCAATGAGCCTGAGGCATGATTGGCTGCGGTAAACATAAATTTTGCACCGCAGGCAATGGAGCAGAATTTCCCCATGATGAGTTTTTCCTGATTCAAGGCAGGATAATGGTACAGTATATTATTTTTTTCAAAATCCCTGGGATCATGGATAAAATCATTGTACATGGTATAATCACCAACAATGATACGAGGATCCTCGATCACGTTTTTCAAATACACCGTTTCCTTATCCCAGGAACAGGGATACACATTCTCTTTCATAGAACGGGCACTTTCCTTACATCATCTGAAGCAGTGCATCCACATCTTCTTCCCGCGTGGACCAGCTGGTCACAAAACGGATGACCATATGGGCGGCATCCTTTTTCTCCCAGTCTTCAAAGAACACTTTTTCATGGAGCGCCTTTGCCTGCTCATTGGTCACGATAATGAACTGCTGATTGGTAGGGGAATCGATATGGAAGCCATAACCCTTGGCGGCCAGGCCTTTTTTCAGTTTCATGGCCATGTCGATGCCATGCTGCCCCAGTCTTACATACAGGTCATTCGTGAACAATTCATCAAATTGGGCAGCCGTTACGAAGCCCTTGGCCAGCATCGAGCCGTGCTGCTTGGCATGGGTCGGGAAAAAGGGCGGCATGCCCTTCGGGAATACGATGGCTTCCCCCAGCAGGGCACCGACCTTGGTACCGCCGATATAGAATACATCGGCCAGGCGGCCCAGATCCTGTAGTGTAATTTCATTTTCCGGTGCAGCCAGCGCATAGCCCAGACGGGCACCATCCACAAACAACGGAAGCTGATACTCCGTGCAGATCTGCCGGATTTCTTCCAGTTCCTTTTTGCTGTACAGGCTGCCATATTCCGTCGGATGGGAAATATAGACCATTCCCGGCTGAACCATATGGGTATGGTTTTCATCCGCATAGAAGGCAGAAAGGTATGCCTTGAGGTCCGCCGGCGAAATCTTATCCACCACGTTGGGAACAGCCAGCACCTTATGACCCGTCGCTTCAATCGCACCGGCTTCATGTACGCCGATATGGCCGGTCTGGGCGGCCACAACCCCCTGATAGGTCCGGAGAAAAGCCGAAATGACCGTAGCATTCGTCTGGGTCCCACCCATCGCCAGATACACTTCCCCTGCGGGCTTGCCTACGGCCTTCAGGATTTTGGCAGCGGCCGCTGCCGTCAGATCATCATTGCCGTAGCCAACACGCGGGTTATTGTTTTCTTTTTCCAGGCGGCGCAGGATTTCCGGTGCACAACCGCAGTTGTAGTCATTTTCAAAAAATAATTTCACGGTTTTTCCTCCTTACTTTTCTGCTTCCTGATAGAATACGCGGCCTTTGGCGCGGGGTGCCGCTTTCGGCTGCTCCGCCGCATAACCGACAATGCAGTGGCCAATGCCGATATATTCATCGTGGATGCCAAGACTGCGTAGCCACGCCTGCCATTCCGGCATTTCAAATTCTTCCCTGGCACGATGGATCCAGCAGCTGCCTAATCCAAGGGAATGGGCTGCCAGCATCAGATTGCCCATGACCAGGCTGCCGTCGTATATTGCTGTGGGAACATCCTTTTTGGCCAGTACAATCAAAATGGCAGGTGCGCCGTAGAAGGGGTCAAAAGCATTGTCCCAACCGCCGATCCGGCAATTGACCCGGGAGAGTTTCCTGATCATTTCAGGGTCAGTCACGGCAAGGATCAGCGTTGGCTGACGTCCCATTCCACTTGCCGCATAAAGCCCGGCCTGGATGATTTCATCGAGCATTTCCTTCGGTACAGGATCTTTTTTATATTTGCGGACACTGCGGCGGTCCAGCATGGCCTGGATGATTTCGTTCATAGGACAACACTCCTTATCAAACCAGTTTCAACAGAACAAATAATTCCTATTTTTCTAGAATACTATAAATAAAGAAAAAAAGGAACCGTATTTCCTGTCTGGATTCCAGGAAAAACGATTCCCTTTTCGGTCTTTTATTTTTCAGGAGAAGCTTTCAGCAACGCATCCGGTTTTTCCCTTTCTCTGGACGCGGACACCCCATTTTTCTGCCCTGCTGTTATGGATTCCTTTTTTTCCTCTTCCTCCTGTGCACTTTTTGCCTCGTCGGGAAGTAGAATGTCCTTTCCCTTGTTGTAGGTCAGGTTCATGCTGAACTGCATCCTGGCCGAATCGCTGATGCTCTTCAGGAACTGCTTCTGGAATTCATTCATTTTGGCGCCTTCGGTGACCTTACTGGAAATGATTCCCATCACCGCTTTGGCAAAAGGCGTACAATCCGCTTCGTAAGCCAGGGGCCGTTTCGATTTCTTATCAATGGTAACCAGGTAATTCTGTTCCCGCAGGGAACCCAGGATCCTTTTTTCATCCTCTTTTGTAAAAGTAGCATCCTCTTTTTTGGCGGTACTGAGAAAAACATCTTTCTGGGCATCGACGGCCGCTGGTGTCGGGTCAATCGTGAAAAGAATGGTTTCCCTTTCTTTTTCGTCAGAAAGGACATGGGCCGTCTGGATGGCCCTTGTCAGGATATCCGACAGCTTATCCGGGTCATTTTCCTTCTCCCGGGGCATTGTTCTCTTGACCCAGGAATCGCCTTTTTTTGCGTAAACGACATAGTTTTTGCTATCTTCCATCACATAGAAAGAAATCGGCGTAATGGCTGCGCTGCCCCCGATGGTATTGAGTGTCACCTGTCCGACTGCCTTTGATTTCAGTACCGGGTGCTGAATGGCTTCCCCTTTCAGTTCATAATCCCCGCGTCCAAGGGTTGTGGACAGGTACCCCTTTACGGTGTACTGGAAATACTTTTCCTGCCCCAGCCGGCTGCTGGAATCAATGATTTTCTGGACTGCCGCTGATTTATCGGCTGCCAAGGCCGAAAAAGGCAGGAAACAGGACGCAGCAAGGACCAGTGCTGCCACTTTATGGAAAAATTTCATCATGGTTCCTCCTATCGATTCAACCGGCAAGGTCCGATGGGCCCCGCCTCCTGCAGCCACACGGCAGGCAATGAGGAAGACCTCCGGAAGAGATGCCGGATAAACCGTCAATTGATACAGAATAATCTTCATCCAAAACGCTTGGAAAGTCAATACCTGATTTCCAAATTGCTCTATTTTTATGCAGCAGTGGAAAGCAAGGGCCCCCTCTTTTCGGATTCCCTGAGGAAAACGTCATTTTCGTGGACTAAAAACGTTCTGCCGACGGCCTGGTTCCATATAGAGAAAAAGAACCTGCCGCGCCCGTTCAGGGCAGCAGGTTCCATTTTCCTGTGGAGTGCTCCCGGCGGTTTTCCGGACGGGGAGCAAAGGAATAAATCCATCCAGGGTGGGTAAGAAGGAATCCATGATTCCTCAGGGTAAGATGAATTTAAGCTTCTTGAGGGGGACTCAAGAAAATGTATCGGCGATCGGTTTCCGATGCATCCTTATCATACCACGGTCATCATGTGCTGTATAATACATGATGATTATATCCTTATAGTTTTAAACTATAAAAAAGAAAAACAATGCCCGGAAAAGCAAAAGGACCGAAGCCGCCGCAAACGGATCCGGTTCTTTCGCTTTATGGATGTTTTTCTAGGAGTAGCCTGTTCTACTTCGGACAGGTGTGCCTGTCCATATCTGTATACTACCATAGGGACCATCGCTTGTATAATATCTTCTTATTATTCTCTTATAGGCAGACACTATAAGCAGTCCATTGTATAAAAAGCACCGAAGATCCCTGCTTCTTCCAGCAGAGGGAACCATCATTTCCAGGGAAGGCAATTTCCCACAGCCGCCGGATCGGTCTTCTGATCGTTTTCCGTTTGGAAATAAACGCGGGCCACCCGCTCAGTAATATGGGTAAACATGGCCAGGCGCGTCTCCCCCATCAGATGCCCGATTTCCAGACCGGAAATCCGGTGACCTGTGCCGTCATCCCCAAACAGGGTCACTTCGTCCCCGATTTCACATTCCACGCCACTGACATCGAGAAAACTCATGTCCATACAGGTTCCGACGAAAGGTACGCGCCGGCCGCGGACAAGGGCAGGCGCTCCGTTTACAGCAAAGCGCCGTGAATAGCCGTCCCCATAACCAACGGCAATGACAGCAACCCGTGCCGGTCGGTCCGGACAGAAGGCCCGGTCGTACCCCACACTCTCCCCTGGCTGGATTTCCCTCAGGTTGACAATGGTTGTTTTCCAGGAAGCCGGCTCCTCCACGCCAATGGGGTTCCAATCGTCCTGAACGGCGGCATAGCCCAGCAAAAGACTCCCCGTTCGTATATGGGTACAGACGGAAGCGGCTTCCCGGAGCCATACGGAAGCCCCTGAATTGCAGCAGTGGATAAACCGGGGAGAAAATCCGCCGCGCCGCACTTGGGAAAGGGCCTCACAAAAGCGCCGGAACTGGGTGCGGGTAAAAGCATTTCCCTTCCCCTGATTGACATCATCCGCCGTTGCGAAATGGGTAAAGACCCCGTCAATTTCAAGATTGCCCAGCTGTTTTACCTGCTGCAGCAGCGCTTCCAGTTCCTTTCCTGGCCGGACACCAATGCGGTTCATACCGGTTTCAATGGCAAGCTGCACAGGCACCTTCTCTTTCCCCAGGCGGCGGACCGTCTCACTGAGAAGAGCCGCCGTGTGGGAGCGGAACAGGGGAACTTCAATGTTTTTTTCCACAGCGAGGGGAACGGAAGCATCTGGCAGCGGGCCAAGCAGCATCAACATACGGGGGTGAATACCGGCTTCCAGGATCTGACAGGCTTCATAAAGGCGTGCCACTGCGATGGAATCAAGGCCGCATTCCTCAACGAGATAGCGGGCAATGGCAACCGTACCAAAGCCATAGGCGTTGCTTTTGATCACGGGAATGATTCCCATGCCAGAAAGACAGTTCCGGATCCTGGCCACGTTCTCTCCGATTGTATCCAAATTGATTTCCAGGCGGCTGGTATAATAAGCAGGATTCACTTTATCCATTACGCAATCCTCCTTTGCAGGCCCATAACAACTCCCGGCAGCGCACGCCTGGATAAACCCGGGCCTTTTCGCTTTCAGGGGCAGTATTTCTGCCATCGCTATCATTCCCATGGTTCCTTTCGTCAATGGAATCCCGGTTGCCCGGTTTGGGAAGCGCCGTTTCTTTTTTCAGGATTTTTCCAGGGTACAGCCCCGTTATTTCCATTCGATTTCCTTGCTTTATCCATAGGATACCGTTATTATTATATTAATAATTTAAAACTATAGGAAGTGAAACCATGGACAGCCGGGATCTTCAATACGTACTTGTCATCGATGAAATGGGCAGCTTTTCCAAAGCCGCCGAAAAGCTCTACATCAGCCAGCCTTCCCTCAGTCAATACATCCATCGTCTGGAGAAACGGCTGGGGCGCGAACTTTTTTACAGGGATAAATCCCAGGTCATGCTCACTCCTTTTGGAAAAATCTATGCTGAGGAGGCACAAAAAGTCCTGGCCCAGATGGACCGCATGGAATACCGTCTTTCCCAGGTAAAAGAGGATGGTAGCCATGAAATCCGTATCGGTCTTTCCACATCCTACAGCAAGTTCCTGCTTCCGACAATCCTTTCCACCCTCCAGCAGCTTTACCCGCATACGAACATCACATTCATCGACGGCGTATCGACCTTACTGGAAAAACAGATCCTGGAAGGACGGATCACACTGGGAATTTTTCCCATGCCGCCGCTGCAGAACGAAACGGCCTCCATCCTGCTCTACCGGGAACCACTTTACTTTGCCGTATGCCAGGACAACAAAAAAGCAATGGAACTGTTAAGGACAGCCTGGGATGGCCATCGTGTCGATTTGCGGGTATTCCGTGATTTTCCGTTTGTCCTCCTGACCCGGAGTGCCAAACTGAGGGATCATATGGTCCATATTTGCGAGGAATTTGGTTTCCAGCCGAAACCGATCTGCGAATCAGAAACCCAGGATACCCTGTATTCCCTGGTTAACCACAACTACGGTGTCGGATTCCTGTCCCTGACCTTATTGCAGAACGTGGATAAGACCAATAACCGGGTCCTCTTCTTTCCAGTGGAAGATGACAGTTCCTGCCTGAACTGGGGAATTTTCTACCGCCGTGGTAAACGGCAGGACAGTGCCATGCGGGCCGTTGCCAAGGCTTTGCGGAAACAGATTGGGGAAAGCTTCAATGCCATTGAACACTATCTGGCAAAACAGAACATCACCTTTGAAGCCATGCAGAAAAATAAATAACCGGTATGGGCCGGGACGAAAAAAGCTGCCGCAGCATCCTGCGACAGCTTTTAGCCTTATAAGAGGAATGGGAATCAGTTTTCCTCCAGCATTTTCTTCGTATACCGCAATTTCCCGCCAGCCAGCAGGATATCCGCCTCCAGGTCGCTCACTTCAAGTTTGGCCTGGAAGGTAACGTGTTTCGTCTTGTCTTCCACCGTGAAGAGCCGGTCCTTCAGCTGCTGACGCAATCCACGAATGGCCAGTTCATCTTCCTGGTCGATCTTGTCATAATCGGCCGGATTGACAAAGACAGCCGGAATGATTCCGTGGTTGATCAGGTTGTTCTTATGGATCCGGGCAAACCCCTTCGTGATGATCATCTTGACGCCAAGGTACATCGGGGTAATGGCGGCGTGTTCACGGGAGGAACCCTGGCCATAGTTGGCCCCGCCGATAATGAAGCTCTTTTTCATGGCCTGGGCGCGTTTGGCAAATTCCGGATCATAGCGGCAGAAAGCATACTGTGCCATGGCCGGCATATTGGAACGCATGGAAGAGAACTGGGCACTTGCCGGCGTAATGTCATCCGTCGATACGTTATCGCGGGCTTTCAGGCTGACGCAGGCCGTGAGGTCGTCTTCAGGCGGATCAGCCACCGGCAGCGGCTTGATGTTCGGACCGCGGACGATTTCCACAGCGTTCCCTTCCGGCGCTGGTGGCAGGAACAGGTTATCGTTGATGGGATAGGTTTCCGGTTCATGGATCCCTGCAAGGACGGACACATCATCCATCACTTCATCCGGTGTGGCAAGAACGCCCTTGACGGCCGTTGCGGCAGCAACTTCCGGACTTACCAGGCACAGGGATGCATCGGGGGTGCTGCTGCGCCCCTTGAAGTTCCGGTTGGACGTACGCACGGACACACCCTTCGTATTCGGGGCGCACCCAATCCCGCAGCAAGGTCCGCAGGCGAGTTCCAGGACACGGGCACCGGCATTCATGAGGTCGGCAATGACGCCATCCTCCATCAGTTTCAAATAAATCTGGCGGGAGCTGATCCCGCAGACAAGGCTTGTGCCTTCGGCTACCTGATGGCCCTTCAGCACAGCCGCCGCTTTGCGGAAATCAGAATAGGAGCCGTTCGTGCAGCTGCCAATAAAGACCTGATTGACAGGAACCTTCGGGGCTTCCCGGACCGTTACAACATGATCCGGCAGGTGCGGCAGAGCCACCAGGGGTTCAAGCGCCGCCAGGTCGATTTCCATTTCTTCATCATACGTGCAGCCTTCATCCGGCAGGATTTCCGTAAAATCAGCTTCACGACCCTGTGCTTTCAGGTACTTACGGACGACTTCGTCGGCAGGGAAAACTGACGTCGTGGCATTCATTTCGGCGCCCATATTGGTGATGGTCATGCGTTCCGGTACGGAAAGCGAGGCAGCTCCTTCGCCCACGTACTCAAAGATCTTGCCCGTACCGCCCTTGACCGAAACCCGGCGAAGCATTTCAAGGACGATATCCTTGGCTGCCACGCCCGGTCTTAAATGATTCCTTAAATGGACACGGACGATTTTCGGCATCTTCAGGACATAAGGGAAGCCGGCCAGTGCCGTGGCAATGTCCATCCCGCCCACCCCGATGGCGAGCATCCCCAGGGCCCCGCAGCTCGGTGTATGGCTGTCACCGCCAAGCAGCATCGCGCCGGGTTTGCCAAACCGGCTGCAATGCAGGGTATGGCAGATTCCATTTCCCGCCTTGGAAAGGACCAGGCCATATTTTTTGGCCAGCGTCTGCAGATAGATATGGTCATCCGGTGTCTTGTTATCGATCTGGAGCAGGTTATGGTCAATATAACTGACGGACAGTTTCGTTTTGACACGGGGAACGTCAAGCGCTTCAAAAGCCAGATAAGCCATGACGGCGTTGATATCATGGGTCAGCGTATGATCAACGGTCAGCCGGATTTCCGTTCCCGGCACCAGTTCGGCAGGTGTTGCCAAATGGCGGCGGATCAGCTTTTGTGCTACATTTTCCTTCATAAAAAATAACCCCTTTCACCCTGGATTTTCTCCCATTATCCTACCACGGGTCTTGCATTTAGCATAATATTTGCTTATGATAGTTTTATAATATAGTATTATAAGGAGGTGCGGGATGGACAGTCGGGAATTGGAATACGTCATTGCCATCGCAGAAACCAAGAGCTTTTCCCAGGCAGCCGTCCGTCTGCGGGTCAGCCAGCCCGCCCTGAGCCAATACATTCGCCGCATGGAAAAGCGCCTGGGCTGCCGTCTTTTTCAGCGGGATACCCAGCGGGTCGAATTGACAGCCGCCGGAGTACTCTTTATGAAACGGGCCCGGGGAATCCTGGAGGACATTCACGCCCTGGAGCAGGATATGAAAAAATTCAGTGAAGACACTGAAAAGGAACTGAGCATCGGTGCGTCCCAATTCTACGGGAAATATGTCCTTGTCCCATTGCTGGATGTTCTCCGTACCCTGGTGCCGGATTACCGGATCCGTCTGGTAGAAGGTTCTTCCGAATTATTGGAAGAACAACTTCTTTCCCACCGGCTGGATCTGGGCGTTTTTCCGGAACCGGTCCGCCATCCGGATATCAGGCTGCATTCCATTTATGAGGAATCCCTGTATTTTGTAATTCCTTCCGCCAACGAAGAAGCCCTTCGCATCGCCCGTACCGCCTGGGACGGAAAGAAACTGGACCTGTACGCGTTTCGTGCCCTGCCATTTGTCATGCTGCGCAGGGGATTGAAGTTCCATGACCTGGCAACGGCCATCTGCAACGATTACGGATTCCAGCCCCAGGCGGTATATGAATCGGACAGCCTGGATACTGTCTATTCCCTGGTCAGCCATAATTACGGGGTGGCCTTCCTCCCCAGCACGCTGCTCCCCACTTTACAAAAAAGCCAGCGTGTCCATTATTTTCCACTTTCTACGCCCCTGGCCAGACGGTCCATCGGTCTTGCCTGCCTGCGTTCCCGTTTCAGGGAAGAACGCCTGGAATCCATTGCCAGGGCACTGAGACAGCGTTTCCATCAGCTCCTTGGCGGTTCCTAAGGCGGACCGGCGGAAGCTAAAAACGGATTCGCCTGGATCCCGCAGAAAAAAGAAAAAAGGCCGGAAGGAAACCTTTTTCATTTCCTTCCGGTCCTTGTCTGCCGGGAACCTTGTCACGCCTTTACTGTTTCTTGTACTTGGAAAGAATGGCCGCTGAATCCAGCATGAATTCCAGCATTTTTTCAAATTTGGCCACATGGGCTTCTACGTCCAGTTCCTTTCCCTGCATCACGGCCTCATGAAGATATGTATGGTAAAGCGCGTTCAAGAGAACAGGCGTTGTCATTTTAATCGACGGGGATAAGGAAGCTTCACCAAAGATTTTGGCAAACCGCACCCGGTCGCCCTGAACGATGGTCCCTTCCCGCAGCGATTTGGCAAGGTGCGGCGTAAGGCCATCCAATTCATGGGGATACAGCTGCTGGAAATATACGCGCAGGATATGACCCAGTTCATGGCTATGGGCGCCATAAAACAGGTTATAGAAAATCCGGGCATTTTGAAAACTGAACCGATTGAAAGAACGGAAGTAAGTGACGTACCGTTCCCGTTCTGTCATGTCAGGCTGGAGTGCCTTTGTAATTTCCTGCAGCATGTCACGAAACAGGCTGACCGATCCAAACAGGATCAGTTCTTCCGCATCCTGGAAGTAGTTATAAAGCGTAGCACTGTTATACCCTGCCTTTCCGGCGATTTTCCGTATGGACAGGCCTTCTGCTCCATAGCCTTTAAGCAGGCTTTTTGTGGCTTCAATAAATATTCTCATATTCTGCCGCTGCAGAGGATTCAGGTGTACTTCTTCGACAGGTTCCAGTTTGGTGGCATCATCGTCAAACATGGTTGCGACCCCTTTTCTTTACATTTTCTCCATAGCAATAGCCAGGCGGTTTTCGCAATCCCCATGCAAGCTTCAACGAATATAACCGCAAATAAAGCTTTTATCGGGCAGCACACACTACTGCCGTCTCCTCTTTAATATGACTCCAGCTCAAAGGAAAACGGACTCCCCGGTGCTCCCCAGAGCATTCCCCTGACAGGACCTGGAAAACCGGGACTCTTCCAGGTAAAGGCAGCCCTTAAGGCCGCAGGGGCAAACAAGATAAGAAGCAGGCCCCGGGAAACCACCATCAGGATACCGGGAATCCCCGGGTGATTTCCAAAGGTTCTTTGCTTTGTCCGGACTTGGGAACACCATCCGTATTTCCTTTGGCATGCATAATTGCATACGCTAATTATACTACAAAATATCAATTCGTATACCAGTCACGAACACATTTTAATCGCGTTTACAAATTGTACTTTATTTATTCATCAAGGTGATTATTTTATTGCATTCTCTCCACAATTCGTCATCGCGGCGATATCCATTTTGAAGGCGTCATTTTTCAATCATAAACAAAACCGTTCCCGCCACAAGGAAAGCCTTTCCCGGCACCTGCTCCCTGTTTTCTGACAGAACCGGAGAAGGACCTGGACCTTCACCTGAAAAAGACATCCAAAAAGGGCATCACCTTTTGGTGATGCCCTTTTCCCGTGTTATTGACCAACACGTTCCGATTTAGGGTTCAATCAGATAATGCCTCTCAGTTTCAGAGGTTCAGCCAGAGCGGACAGTGCTACGATGTAAGCACCGACACGCATCGTGGTATGGTATTTTTCAGCAGCGTCATAAACATTGCCGAAAGCCTTGACCATCATTTTTTCCTGTCTCTCAATGACTTCTTCTTCAGACCAGAAGTATCTGTACAGGTTCTGTACCCATTCAAAGTAGGATACGGTTACGCCACCGCCGTTGGCCAGGACGTCAGGAACAACAGGAATGCCTCTCTTTTCGAGGATCTTATCAGCGTCAGCATCCGTCGGGCCGTTGGCTGCTTCAACGATCATCTTTGCTTTGATCTTGTCGGCGTTCTTAGCCGTAATCTGGAGTTCCAGGGCAGCCGGAATCAGGACCGTTGCTTCGGTTTCAAGAACTTCTTCGTTGGAAATGGCTTTGGCACCAGGATAGCCTTTGATCACGCCGCCGTTCTTCTTGGCGTATTCTTCGACTTTGTACGGATCGAAGCCGTTCGGATCAAAGATACCGCCGGAAATATCGGACAGGGCAATAATCTTCAGGCCCTTTTCAGCTGCGCATTTAGCCGTCCAGGAACCAACGTTGCCGAAGCCCTGGATTGCCAGCGTTGCATCTTCCGGTTTAATGCCCTTCCGTTTCAGGATTTCCAGGGTAGCGGTGATCACGCCGCGGCCCGTAGCGGAAGTACGGCCCAGGGAGCCGCCCATGCTGATGGCTTTGCCGGTAATGAATCCAGGAGAGTATTCGCAGTTGATCTTGGAGAATTCATCCATCATCCAGGCCATGATCTGAGCGTTGGTGTTCACGTCAGGAGCCGGGATATCTTTCTTTTCGCCAACCAGCGGAGCAATGCGGTCAACATAGCCGCGGGTCAGTCTTTCCAGTTCGCCCTTGGAGAGCTTGGAAGGATCAACAACGATACCGCCCTTGCCACCGCCATAAGGCAGACCGGCAATAGCGCTCTTCGTGGTCATCCAGAAGCCCAGGGTCTTCACTTCGTCCATGGAAACATTCTGATGGAAACGGATACCACCCTTTACAGGACCCAGGACCGTGCTGTTCTGGGAACGATAGCCGGTGAACACCTTGACCGTGCCGTCATCCATTTTTACAGGAATGCTGACTTCCAGGGTACGCTCAGGCTGGGAAATAACAGCCTCTGCGTTGGGATCCAGGTTAATCAGTTTGCTGGCGGTTTCCATCGGGATTTTTGCCATTTCAAATAAACTCATTTTTAGCGCCTCCTAAAAATTATCTACTGAACCCTTACGAGCCCATTATAGCATAATTCAGAAATGACAGAGTATTTTTTTGTATTTTGTATACAATTTGTTGTTTAACTAAAAAAAGGCTAGAATTTATCTAGCCTTTCGGGTTTTCAGCAAACTGCTGATAGATTTTACCAAAAGGAATTCCGCCGATAATTTTTCCCTCATAACGGGCCGGCAGGGTAATCAGGACATTGGATAAATGCGAAGATGTAATACCGCACTGAATGCTGACCCAGGCCTCCATGAAGGCCGCCAGGTGATCGCAGCCCTTGAGCATTTCCCCATCGATGGGTTCATAACGATCTTCGTTATAGCGGTCAGGGATATCGCCTTCAATTATATGAATGGCACCGTCTTCGCGAATGCGGTTGCGGAACTCGTTCATGGTAAAGTTCAGGATATCCTTCTGCCAGCCGTCCGGCAGGAGTGGCAGCAGGATTTCCTTCATCTGGCGTTCCTCGATTTCCTTGATCAGGTCATCCAGCCCTTCGATGGACCGTTTGATAGGAGAAATGATATCCCTCGTAAGGACTTCCGGCAGATCATGCCACAGGCCTCCCAAAAAGTCATTCACGACACGCCCCCGGCAGGCGCCGATTTTCTGTGCACAGAAATATCCCATGATGGCCACTACAAGGACATGTCCCATGACAGACGTTTCCGGCACCCTCGGCGACTGGGACCAGCGTTTCTGAAAGCGGAGCTTGCCGATGAGATCAACGAATTTACGGGTCTTTCCATTCATGGCAATTTTCTGGACACCGGCCAGGTTGTAATGCTCTTCGATTTCGTCAGCAATGGCGCTCTTGATTTCCTCGACGCCAAAGATTCCCTCGTTCATGCGATAGATGATGCGGAATTCCCATTCCGTGGCAAGATAATGGGCAGCGCGGAGGATCTGTTTTTCAAGGGGATGGGTATCCCCGTCAAAATACTGCTTCATCTTCTCCATGAAGGGGCTTCCCTCCAGGGAAGGCACGCGACGCACCAGTTCCCGGTACACCCATTTATTGAGAAGGGGGCCCTTTTCCCTCATCAGTTCATGAAAGACCGGCGGCTTGATATCGGTAAGCACGATGCGGTGAAGGAATTCAAAGATACCGCCTTCCACCAGGACCTCCCAGTCCAGTTTTGCCCCGTGGTCCTGTTCCTCATAACGGGCCAGGACATACATAATCATCATCTTATGGGCCTGCTTATCCAGTTCGGTAAAACCCTGCGGGCGGATATGATCGTTCCACCGCTGGATATGAGCCGCTTCAAAAACAAACTGGATCAGGTCCTTGGGAAGTCCCAGGGTTTCTAACTGCGTCATAGGCGCACCTCCTTGATCAGAAAAAAGGGAACCTGAATCGACCTTCAAAAGGACGCTCCCGTTCCTGCAAACGATTCCACGAAATGGGCCAGCCATTTTCCAGGGGCTCTCGGCCCGTTCCCTGAAAAGCCCTTATTCTTCTTATTCTCCGCTTTTATCAAAATCCTTCTTTATTATATGTAAATTTTTTTGTACAATTAAGCAGCATGCTATATAATGGAGTTTAAAGCAAATGACAGAAAGAAAGGTTGTGACACACCAAAGATGAAAGAGATGATACGTTTGGTGGGGATTACAAAGGAATTCGATCACACGACGATCATTCCTCCTTTGGACCTCACCATCAATGATGGGGAATTTGTAACCCTGCTGGGTCCTTCCGGTTGCGGAAAAACCACCATACTGCGCATGATTGCCGGCCTGGAACATCCGACAACGGGGCACATCTATCTTGATGACGAGGACGTAACATCCCTGGCACCTTATAAACGAAATGTGAACATGGTGTTCCAGCATTATGCGCTTTTCCCGCATATGACGGTGGAAGAAAACATTCGATTCGGACTGATGATGAAGAAAGTCCCCAGGGAGGAGCAGGATAACCGCATCAACCAGGTCCTTTACCTGACGCAGCTGGAAGACCTGCGGTATCGCAAGCCCCAGCAGATGAGTGGCGGACAGCAGCAGCGCGTGGCCATCGCCCGCGCCGTGGTCAACAATCCGAAGGTCCTGCTGCTTGATGAACCGCTGGGGGCCCTGGACTATAAACTGAGGAAGAAGATGCAGCTGGAGCTGAAGAACCTGCAACGCGGCCTGGGCATCACCTTCATCTATGTAACCCATGACCAGGAAGAAGCCCTGACGATGAGCGACCGGGTCATTATCGTAAACGGGGGACGCATCGAACAGGATGATCCGCCGGCCCGCATCTATCAGTATCCGAAAAGCCAGTTTGCCGCCAATTTCATTGGGGAAAACAACTTTTTTGCCATTGAGGGAGACGATCAGCATCTTCTGGCCGTGCGCCCCCAATATATTGAAGTATCTGACGAAAAGGAGGAACCGGAAGATTCTTCCCGGGCGCCTTTCTATTATGGAAGCGTAGTGGAAATCCTCTTTACCGGCACCATTGATAAAGTCTATATCCGGCTCGATAACACAAACCAGATGGTCACGGCCTATCAATATTATGATGACAAAAAACGGTGGAAAGCGGACGACCGCGTTGCCATCAGATGGAAAACCGAAGATGCCGTGAAGGTGACAAAATGAAACGGGGCAAATTGCTGGTCGTTCCGGCCATGGGGTGGCTGAGCCTCTTCTTTGCCCTGCCCCTCCTCATTGTCGTGGTCGTGTCCTTTGCTTCCCGCACCGCTTACGGGCAAGTCGTTTTCAACTGGACACTGGCCAATTATATTCGTTTCTTTGAACCGCTGTACATGACCATCTTTGCCACGACCATTGTGACAGCCCTGGGCACGACGCTGCTGACCTTTGCCATGGGATACCCCGTGGCCTATACGATTGCCATGATCCTGCCGAAGAAATGGCAGCAGGCCGGGATCATCCTGGTCATGATTCCCTTTTGGATCAACTTTTTGATCCGCTCCTTTGCCTGGGTCATCATTCTGCGTTCCCAGGGGGTTGTCAATACCATCCTGCTCCATCTGGGATTGATCCAGAAACCGCTGACCCTTCTTTACAACGACGCAGCGGTCCTGCTCGGAATGGTTTACGCCCTGCTGCCTTTCATGGTCCTGCCGATTTACGTATCCCTCGAGCAGATGGATAAGCGCCTCCTGGAAGCGGCCAGTGACCTGGGAGCCCCGCCGGTGACGGCATTCCGCAGGATCACCCTGCCCCTTACCATGCCCGGCGTAGCAGCTGGTTCCATCCTTGTTTTCATTTCTTCCCTGGGAATGTTTGTCGTTCCCGATATCATGGGCGGTGCCAAAAGCGCCCTGATTGGCAACATTATCCAGAACCAGTTCCTGGCAGCCCGCGACTGGCCGTTTGGCAGTGCCCTGTCCATTATCCTGGCGCTGCTGGCCCTGGTCATGATCCTGCTCTATTACAAGGCCCTGCAGGCGCAGAAAGGAGGTCAGGCCCATGCAAAAAACCTGGCGTAGCGCAACCCTGGCAGCCTACACGCTGGCCATTCTTGCCTTCCTGTACCTGCCCCTGCTCATCCTGACGCTCTATTCCTTTAATGATTCCCGGATCAATGCCGTATGGACGGGCTTTACCCTTAAGTGGTATGCTTCCCTGATGACCAATGACCGGGTCCTGGAAGCCCTTACCAACAGCCTGATTGTCGCGTCCATCACGACGGTGGTGTCCACGGTAATGGGTACTTTCGCTGCCCTGGCGCTGCATCGGTACCAGTACCGCTGCCGTACGTTCCTGAACAGCCTGCTTTATCTGCCCATCCTGATTCCTGAAATCGTCATGGGCCTGTCGCTGCTCATCCTCTTCTCCCAGACCGGGGTCCCCCTGGGGAAACCAACCCTGATCATCGCCCACATCACCTTCTGTCTTTCCTTTGTCATCATCACGGTGGGAGCCCGCCTGGAAGGCAGCCGGGATGATCTGGAGGAAGCGGCAGGCGATCTCTATGCCACACCCTGGCAGGCATTCCGGTATATCACACTGCCCATGATCCTGCCCGGGATCATTGCGGGAGCCCTCATGGCCTTTACCCTGTCCATCGATGATTTTGTCATCAGTTTCTTCGTGGCAGGGCCCGATTCGACAACGCTGCCGCTTTACATCTACGCAATGGTTAAACGGGGTATTTCACCCCAGATCAACGCGCTTTCCACCTGCATGATGACGGTGACTGTATCCCTGGTGGTCATTTCCCAGCTTCTGCAGATGAAGAGCTATCATGCCTCAAGAAAGGATTGAAAACCATGAAAAAACTTCGTTCCCTGTTTACCCTGTCCCTTTCGCTGTTTCTCCTGTTTGCGGCCGGCTGCGGCGGAAGCAAGGATGCCAAGAAAGAGGAAGCAAAGGTGCTCAACATTTTCAGTTGGGCTGATAATTTCAATCCCCAGGTCCTGAAGGATTTCGAAAAGAAATACAATTGCAAGGTCAACTATGACGTTTTTGCCAATAACGAGGAACTGCTGGCAAAGCTGCAGGCCGGCGGGTCCCAATACGACGTGATCCAGCCTTCCGACTATATGGTAACCACCATGACCAAGCTGGGATTGCTGGAAAAACTGGACAAGAGCAAGATGCCCAATACAGCCAATATCATGGACAAACTGCAGCATACAACCTTTGACCCGAACGGGGAGTATTCAGTCGTCTACACCTGGGGCATGACCGGTATTGTCTATAACACGAAATACATCAAGACCGCACCCACTTCCTGGAACGATTTATGGAATCCCGAATATAAGGGACGTGTCATTCTTCTCAACGACAGCCGTGAAGTGTTCGGTATGGCTCTCAAAAAACACGGTCATTCCAACAATTCCACGGATCCGGCACAGATCCAGGAAGCCTTTGATGACCTGAAAACGCTGGCCCCCAATGTCCTTGCCTATGACACGGACAGCATCAAGCAGAAGTTCATTGCCGAAGAAGCCTGGATTGGAACGATGTGGTCCGGAGACGCTTACTTCACCCATAAGGACAATCCGGATATCGCCTTTGTCATCCCGAAGGAGGGCACCACCGTTTGGGCCGACACCTTTGCAATTCCCAAAGGAGCCAAGCATAAGGAACTGGCTGAGCAATTCATCAATTACCTGTACGATCCGGAAGTCAGCGTAAAGAACTACGAGTACATCGGCTACAACGATCCGAACACCAAGGCAGCTTCCCTCCACGCAAAGAGTTTCATCGAGGACCCGATGCTGAAGACGGCCGTCGACCAGATTGACCGCGGCGAATGGCTGACAGATATTGGCGATGCCATTACTCTTTATGACAAGGATTGGACCGAACTGAAAACCATTAAATAAACTGCAGGACCGCCGCGAACCGGCGGTCCTTTTTCATCCGGAAGCCTTGCCGGGTGCCGGTATCAGGAAAAGCCGAAAAAGCCGGCAGGCCGGAAATCCGGATTTTTGGCGGCTACCCCCTGTTGCTTTGGCTGCCCGCAGCATTTTCAACAGCCCGTCTCCCCAAAATAAGGCAGATGGTTTTCTTTTCCTTAATTTTATAATTTTTATCTTATAACATCCCCGTTCTTCCCCACCCTATGAACCGGTGCCTTTTGCATGAATCAAAGCACCGGCCTTCCTTTCCGCCTGTTCCGCAGTATCTGGATCACGGAATCCGGCAGCCCGGGAGACCTTCCAGTCAGACCGACGAAACGGTTGGCATTCAGGAAAGCCTTTTTGGAAAGATCATGTTAAAAAGGGATATTAAAATATCATTTGTATCAGTTCCCCAGTGCCAAATGACGGTGACGGTTAAAGAAATCTCATTTTTAGTAAAATTGAAAAATTTATGCCCTGTCCTTAAAAACCGCATCACTGACGCTTTTTCCGGCATTTCATAATAAAGTTCTTATGAAGTCTATTACTGAAATTTTAGTGGCAATGTAGAATCCGGCATGATACCATGGATATGGCGAAAAACGGGAATCGGTTTGAAGGTTCTTGCCGGAACCAGCCGGACATAAACCATTCATCGATTTCCGGTACCGAAACGAGGCACAACGTCATAAGTAGAGAAAGGGGTTCATTATGAGCGACGAAAAGAAAAAGAAATTTACTCCCTTCGGTCTTGATTGGCCGATTTGCCTGGGCTTTATTGTAATTGTCCTGGCAGCAATGTTCACCGGTGCCCTGAGCACGGATCTGGCCGGCGGTTTTGCACTGATGCTGGCTCTTGGTATTATCTTTAATGAAATTGGCGAACGCATTCCTTTCTGGAACTCCTACATCGGTGGCGGTCTGGTACTGGCCTTCCTGGGTTCCGCTTACCTGTTCACCAACAAAATGATTCCGGATAAGTATGCCAAGGCGGTCAGCCTGGTTATGGACAAGGCCGACTTCCTGAGCTTCTTCATCGTCTTCCTGATTTGCGGTTCCATTCTTGGCCTGGAAAAGAAATTGTTACTGAAATCTTTTGCCGGTTATCTTCCTGCTATTTTCGGTGGCCTGATTGGTGCCAGCATCCTGGGTATCGTCGGTGGTCTGATGTTCGGCATCGGGCCGAAACTGATCATGCTGAACTACGTCCTTCCTATCATGGGCGGCGGCAACGGTGCCGGTGCAGTTCCCCTGTCCCAGATCTATGAAACGGTAACGGGCGACAAAGCGGCTAACTACTATACCTTTGCCATTACCATCCTGACCATTGCCAATATTTTTGCAATCCTGACCGCAGCCCTGCTGGACCAGATCGGCAAAAAGCATCCGAACATGACCGGTGATGGCTCCACCCTGATTCGTAAAGGCGTTGACATTGAAGCAGAAAAGAATGACGCTGTACCTACCATCAAGGAAATGGGCGGTGCCTTCTTCATGGGTATCGGCTTCTATGCCGCCGGCCGCCTGATGGGCAAGGCCATTCTGCCGAAAGTGTTCGGCGTAGCCATTCACCCCTTTGCCTGGATGATCATCATCGTTACGATTGCTGCCATGCTCGGCATCATTCCGAACTCCACCAAAGCAGCAGCCAAGAGACTGCAATCCTTCATGAGTTCCTGCCTGGTACTGATCATCATGATCGGCGTAGGTGCCGATACGGACCTGAACCAGTTGATTGCCGCTATCAATCCGAGCAACGTGGTTATCGCTCTCCTGATTGTTATCGGTGCTATCGTAGGTTCTGCCATCGTTGGTCAGATGGTTGGCTTCTATCCGATTGATTCCGCCATTACGGCTGGTCTTTGCATGGCTAACCGCGGCGGTTCCGGTGACCTTGCCGTTCTGGGTGCTTCCCACAGAATGGGCCTGATTGCCTATGCACAGCTGTCTTCCCGTCTCGGCGGCGGTATCGTGCTGATCATCGGCTCCGTTCTCTTCGGTATGTTCCTGGGTAAATAAGATCATTGACATGACGTTGACTTTGTTTCACAGTAAAGAGGCTGTCGCTCCGCGGCAGCCTCTTTTTTGGCCTTGCCGGCCATGGCCGGCAAGGCTCGTTTCTTTTCAGGATGAAAATCGCAGCCGGCCCCCTCAATAAGGGCCGGCTGCGATGATTGTACAAGCTTGACGGGATAAGGATTTAAGGCAAGGCGTCATGGCTCTTCTTTTCTTCCGAAAAGGTATTCCATTTTAGCCAGGAAAACCGATAAGATCAAAAGGTCGGCACATCCGCCGGGACTGATGTTGCGGCGGACGAAATCATCGTTGAGTTTCCATACGGCATCAAGGCCCTCCGCGGTGAAGGCACCGCCCTTTTCCAAAATGGAAGCGGCCGCCCCCTGGGCATAGCGAAGGGTTTCCCGGTCAGAGCGGCTCAGGATATTGGTGTCCTCTACCTTGCTCATCAGGAGCAGCAGGGTCTGGATATAGGCCTCATTGACGGGGCGCCGTTCTTTCATATAGAGCCGTAAGGCCGGCAGGCCGATGGCTGCCACTGCCGGAAACCCTTCCATCGCCTCGCCGCGGATTCCCCGGCAGCCTTCCTTTACATACAGGATTTCCCCATGGGTGTGGGGATGGTAGGGATCGATCCTGGCAAAATCCTGTTCCAGCACCGGTGTTACACTCCGGCCGATATCCTGCAGGATTCCTTCACTGTCGACGCCCTGTCCAGCGGCCAGGTGCCATAGGGTAAAGGCCGCTGTCAGGCCCATGGAGAAGATAATGCCTTTATGGGTATTGACATTTCCCGTAGCACGGAACATCGCCTTTTCAGCAGCAGCTCCCATCGGACGGAGGGAAAGAAACAGTTCCGTTCCGCTTCCCTGCCAGCTCCAGCCCTTTTGGGCCATCTCCATCAGGCCGGGCAGGATTGCCTCCGTGCTGGCGGCAAAGGTATGGCAGTCCATATCG
This sequence comes from uncultured Acidaminococcus sp., assembly GCA_902796945.1. GTDB lineage: Bacteria > Bacillota > Negativicutes > Acidaminococcales > Acidaminococcaceae > Acidaminococcus. Next base: position 1,908 of record CADBQR010000086.1, on the reverse strand, counting down.
GTATGAGCCCCGGAATTGTCCATATCAACGAGGCCGGGTTTTGGGGTGGCAGCCACCTCTCCCAGCAGGGCTTCCTTCATGAACACCCGCGTTGATTCGAGGATAAAGTTTTCCAGGATGCGATGAACATTCCGTACCAGGACCGGCACCGTGTGCCGGCGGCTCCGGGCACAGGCCTGGGCCGGCTGGGAGCAGACAAAACAGGTTCTTCCCGGAAGGCCCAGTTCCTGGCGGGATAGCTTCCGTCCATCCACATCCAGGACATCCATGTCAAACAGGCGCCCCAGGCGGTCCTGGTTTTCCAGGCCGGCAGCCACCCGTTTGATTTCCTTCACATCGCCGTCAAGGACATAATATTTTTCGAAACCGGTCTTATAATCAATGACCTTCTCATAAACAACGGAAATTCCCGCTTCCTGGAGTGCCAGTTCCAGACGGCGTATTCCTTCCCTGAAGCCGATACGGATAAGGGGGGATACCTTGACGGGCCCGGGAATGTTCATGGTAAAAAAGAGCAGCGGCTGATGGAAGCGTTCCAGAAGTTTACGCTGGGCCATGGCCCTGCCGTCACGGGCGCGAAGCATATCAGGAACTTCCACCATCAGCTCAGGCGGAAAATCAAGCTTATTTTTCATTCGAAAATGGAATCCTTTCTCTGCCAGCGGATTTGCCCAGGGTCTTGATCAGGTTGATGAAGGCGCGGGCATAGGGGCTCAGGTAAGCATCCTTGCGGACACAGACATAGCAATAGCGCTTGTTGGGTATCCCCAGGAGCGGATAAATGACGCAGTTGGCCTGTTCCATGAAATAACGGTCCAGGTATACATCCGGACAGATAAAGACCGTCTCCATGCTGTTTACCATTCGTTTGCCCACCTCAATGCTCGATGTTTCCAGAACGATATGGGGCTTGATTTCATAGATATCAAAGAGGGTATCCTGGATCCGCCGGGCGTTATGGCCTTCCGTAATGGAAACAAAGGACTCCCCTTTGGCTTCCGTAATATGGATGGGCGTTCCCGGCTCCACCCGCTGGGCCAGCATGGTCAGCCGGTTGGCCACCAGGACCACATCTTCGGTTTCTACCAGTTCATAGGACAGTTCGTCATTGCTGGGCGTTGTCGTCACGACGGCAACATCGACCTCGCCGTTAAGGCAGGCTTTTTCTGTAATATTGCTGCCTGCTTCCTTGATTTCCAGCTTGATATGGGGATAACGCTGACGAAAAACAGGCATGACCCGGGGCAGCATCGTCATGGCACGCTGAATGGGGATTCCCAGGCGTAAAGTGCCGCGCCCTTCATACTGGATATCGGAAACCTCATGAAGCAGGTTCGTGCTGATCATCATGATCTTCTTGACGGCGGCAATATATTTTTTACCCGCTTCCGTAAGGACAATGGGTTTCGTATTGCGCAGGAAAATCGGCGCTCCCAGATATTTTTCCACCGCCTTGATGGTCTGGCTCAGGGCGGGCTGGGAAACGTGCATGGTCTTGGAGGCATTGGTGATGCTCCCCTGCTTGATGATTTCCATAATATACTGTGCATGCTTTAAATTCATTCCCATCTCACTTTCTCCTGTTTGCACAAGCTTGATTTCAGAATTTTTCTTAATTTACCGTTATTTAAGAAAACAAAAGAAACTTTGAAAACCCGCTCTCCATGCGGGTTTTGCGCTCATAATAAGATTAGACTTATGGACATTATACCATTATTTATATTAGTTTTCCATTTTTTCCTGTGATAGTATTCAATTGTAAGATTCTATAAAGTTACCTGTAACTACAAAGGAGGAATTTTCATGGAATTAAAGAAGGCAGCCATGGCCGGCACTGTTGAGTCCTCCGATGCCCAGATCACCGTTGAACCCGGTACCAATGGCATCGAGCTGACCATCGAAAGCAGT